>VGET01000016.1 GCA_016869195.1 Alphaproteobacteria bacterium
GGCCGCCATCAACCGCTTCCTCGCCGAGACCAACCACAACCCTAGGCCCTTCACCTGGACCGCAGACCCGAACAAAATCATCGCCGCCGTCAGACGAGGGCATCAAGTGTTAGATTCGATCCACTAGCATCGCACCAACAACAACGGCAAGGGAGGCGTCCCCAATTCTCGACGCGGCCAATTCTGGGGTGACGTAGGATAAGCGGGCGATTCGGACAAAGAGGAGACGGCGACGATGCTGCTGGTCGAGATCACGCCCCGGTCCCACGGGGTCGAGCTCGCCCTCGCCTATGCCACGACGGCGAACGTCACCGGCAAGCCAGTCTATCTCCGCGCTGCCTGCTTTCTTCATCCGCTGGCGGCGACAGCGCTCGAGCGTGCACGAACACAGGCGGCGGCAATCGGCCTCAGGCTTCGCATCTTCGACGGTTTTCGGCCGAGCGAGGCGCAGTGGGTGTTCTGGCGTCACCGCCCCGACCCCAATTACTTCGCCGATCCGCGTCGGGGCTCGCCCCACTCGCGTGGCGTTGCGGTCGACCTCACCTTGGTGCGCGCGGCCGATGGAGCCCCGCTCGACATGGGCACCGGCTTCGATGATCTGCGCCCGCTCTCACATCATGGCGCAACCGACGTTTCGACCGAGGTCCAGCGCAACCGGCTGCTGCTGCTGGGCCTCATGTCTTCTGCAGGTTTCGATTTCTATCGCAATGAATGGTGGCACTATCAACTGTTCGACGCGCGCCGCTTTCCCCTGCTGTCGGACAGCGCGGCGGGAACGCGCCTGATGTCGCCATGAAGCGCTGGCTTGCGGCGCTTGCGCTGCTGCTCGCCGGCGCTTCGATCACGACGCACGAGGGTCTGGCCGCAGAATCGGCGGTGGTCCTGGTCTATCAGCGCGTCGGCGAGGCCGACCGCCATGCATCGAGCAACGTGACCTTGGCACAGTTCGAAGCGCATCTCGCCTTGTTCTCGGCGCAAGGCTACAAGGTACGGGCCTTGCCTGACATTCTCGCCGCGCTCGACAAGGGCACGAAGCTGCCGGCGCGCACCGTGGCGCTCACCTTCGATAACGGCTTCGCCTCGGTCGCGCGCGAGGCCTGGCCGCGCCTGAAGCGGCTTGATTTCCCCTTCACGGTGTTCATCGCAACCGACGCTATCGATGCCGGCGAGCCGGGTCAGTTGGATTGGGCCACGCTCCGCGCGCTTGCCAAAGACGGAGTCACGATTGGAACGCGCGGTGCCGCGAACCGGCCGCTCTGGCGGCGCAGCGCGCAGGAGCAGCGTGCCGATCTCGAGCACGCCATCGCGCGCATCGAGACAGAGATCGGCCAGAGGCCGACACTGCTCGCGTTTCCCGATGGCGAATATGACGCGTCGGTTCAGGCCTTGGCGCCAGCGCTCGGTTTCACGGCGGCGTTCGCCCTGGCTTCAGGACCGATTCACGCGGGCAGCAATCGATTCGCCCTACCTCGCTTCGAGCTGAGCGAGGCCTATGCCGCGCCCGAGCGCGTGGCCCTGATCACGAGCAGCCTGCCTTTGCCGGTCAACGCCCTTGAGCCGAACGACATTGTGGTCGCAAAGACTCTCGAGGCCATCGCGTTCACGGTCGATCGTTCGGCGGGGAGGCTTGACGAACTCGCCTGCTACCAGTCACGCGTCGGCCCAATCGCGCATGAGCTTGGCCCCGATCGGCATGTGCGCATCAGGCTGAAGGTGTCGTTCCAATCAGGCCACAACAACCGGATCAACTGCACATTGCCCGCGGACGACGGCCGCGTGCGCTGGCTCGGCCTTCAATACGTCGTGCCGTGAGCGCGCTCAGGACGAGGGCAGGTCAAAACCGAACTGGCCATAGCCGATGATCGGCTCGAGCAGCCGGACGCCATCGAACTGGCGCAGATCATTGTCACGCATGATCACGCGGAGCGTGCGCACATAGGCCTTGCCACGCTCGGAATAGCGCTTGAGCTCGCCGGCCAGGAGGTATCCGTTCAGCGGCTGGCCCTTGCCGCGCAGGTCCGCCCGCATGTCGCGGAACTCACGATAGGCCGGGTGAAGATTGAGATTGAGCGCATAGGAGCGAACCGTCTCGACCAGGCTGTCATAACTTTGAATGCGATAGCGCACTTCCGACAGCTGGGAGAGCGGCGCGAGACCACGGCCGGTGGCGCCGGTATATTGGCCGAACAGCGCGTTGCCCTCGCGCGCGAAGCGCGACGTGCCCCAGCCCGATTCCTCCGCCGCCTGGGCGAGCGCGAGCGAGGGCGGGATGATATCCATGCGGCGCGCGAGCTCGGCCAGATCGTCATCGCCGACGTCGTAGCGCACCAATTGCTCGTAGAGCCAGACGCTGTCGGTGAAGCTGAGCGCGGCGCCCGCCTTCAAACCTCGGCGCAGCTCGGCGAGAAGCGCGCGGTCCGCCATGATCTCTTCATTGACGCGCAGCACGACCGGGAGCAGCGCCTTGATGAAGAGCTGTTTGCGATCGCCCGGCGAGGCGAGCTCGTCAAGATCGGGGGGCAGGCTGGCCAGATAGCGCCGCGGCACCAGCCCATCGCCGCTGCGAATTGACTCCAGATTGAAGTCGAGCCGGTCGAAATAGAGCGCAAGCGCCTCGGCCGAGGCGAGCTTCACATGGGGCGCACCATCCTCCTCGACCTCAAAGACTGTTACCAGGTCATTGGCGCCCTCCGTGAGCGCGCTGTGACGCATGGCGTCGGCAAAGGCCGGGATCAGGAAGCCGTCGTCCCGTTCCGCGGTCGCGAGCCAGGTGCGCACCGAATGGGCCAAATCGCTTGCCGAGGGGAGTTCGATCGCCTGGAGCTGGAACGACACAACCGCCCGCGACAGCCGAGACTTTTCGGAAACATCGACCGGCGCGGCGCTGGGTGAGATCGCAACGCCGAGCCAGGTCGGATCGGCCGGTTCAACCAGGGCAAAATGCGACTTCTCCAGGGGCGAGATTGCCGTCGGACCAAGGAGCGGCGCCCATGTCGCCAGCTCAGCGCTTGGCGGCGTGGTAGACCAATCGCGGATTGGACTCGGGGAGAATGGCCCATGGCCGCCACTCAACGAGGCGGCAAAGACGCCGATGGTGAGCGCGCCCAGGAAGGAAAACGCGGCGACATGGCCTTGTGCGCGCCGGCCACGAACCCGCGCGCGCGTCACCCGACGCCCAAATGCCCGTCGGCTAGTACCGAGGGCCTGTCCTACGCCGCTCCAACCGCGCCCATCTCCCGAGATGCGCGACAGGGCGGCCGCCTCGCCGCCTTTCAACACCCCGATCTCCCTCCCGGTGCCGCGGGAAGTCGCGCCTTTTTTAGACGGCGCGTACCTCGACGACTTCCGGAATGTAATGTTTGAGCATGTTCTCGATGCCCATCTTCAGAGTCGCGGTCGAGCTGGGACAGCCCGCGCACGAACCCTGCATATGCAGCATGACCACGCCCTTCTGGAACCCTCTGAATACGATGTCGCCGCCATCCTGAGCCACTGCCGGGCGCACGCGGGTATCCAGCAATTCCTTGATCTGTCCGACGATCTCGACGTCTTCCGCGGCCACCGGCATTTCCTGATCGGCATCCGCCGCAACGGCGCCGTCATGCAGCACCGGTGCGCCCGTGACGAAGTGCTCCATGATGACCCCGAGAACGATTGGCTTGATCGACTGCCAATCCGCATCCTCGGCCTTGGTCACGGTGATGAAGTCTCCGCCGAAAAAGACGCTCCTGACCTCCTCGAGGCGGAACAAACGCTCGGCGAGAGGCGAGCGCTGCGCTGCCTCCGCGTCACGAAAATCCGCCGTCCCTTCGGCCATCACGGTCCGTCCCGGCAGGAACTTGAGCGTCGATGGATTGGGGGTTTTTTCGGTCTGGATGAACATTCCGTCGTACCCTCGTAGCGCTTTGCCCTTCTGGATGGGGCACGGAAAACATTGGGTGAGGCCCCCCGGGGTTTCAACCGCTATCTACTAAGGCTTTGATTTGGCAGGCGGTAAGGTCAACCCGTAAGCTTCCGTTAAGAGATTAACCCGAGTTAATTCGTTAACTTTTCGATGTCTTGCGGTGTCTTGGTACTGGCACGGATCATCTTGCAACCGGGCCCGGCGGGCCCAACTCTTGGCCGACCGATTCCCTCACTCAGGTTTGTCCACCATGGCGATCGCACCTGCGCCTCGACCTTTCACCGCTCGGCCGGAAGAGACGCCCTTCGAGCGCCTCGACCCGGGCTTCGTGCCCTGGTTCATTGGGGCCGCGCTTGAGGCCAGCGCCGCTTTGCCGCTCAAGGGCCAAGCCGATGAGCTCATGCGCGAGGCCTGCCACCGTTTGTGCGATGCCGGGCTGCCGCTGCTCCGCGTTTCGATCGGCGTGCGCGCCCTGCATCCCCAGGTCTATGGCCGCCAGACCATGTGGCAGCGCGGTTGCGACTGCGTCTCGAACGTAGAGCGGCAGCACGGGATCGAGGACTCGCCGGCCTACCTCTTGAGCCCGGTCCGGCACATCCGGGAGGGCGGCGGCGGAATGCGGCGGCGTTTGGAAGGCCCCGACGCCCAGATCGACTTTCCCGTGCTCGAAGAGCTCAAGGCACTCGGCGCCACCGACTATCTGATCCTGCCGCTGCGCCGCGATGGCGGACGCTCAAGCTATGTCTCGCTGGCGACCGACCGACCGGGCGGGTTCACGGCGGCCCATATCCTAGCGATCGAGGGGCTGGTGCCGATCCTGGCGCTGATCACCGAGCTCCTGTCCGCCCGGCGCATGACGCGGGACCTGCTTAACGTCGATCTGGGCCATGAGGCGGCGGAGCGCGTCCTCGAGGGCGACATCCGGCGCGGCACCGGCGAGGTGATCCGCGCGGTGCTCTGGAACTGCGACCTCAAGGGCTTTACGGCGCTCAGCGACGTGACCCCGCCGTCCGAGCTGATTACGCTGTTGGACGAATATTTCGACGCCATGGCGCGCCCGGTCGAGGCGCGCGGTGGCGAGGTGCTGAAATTCATCGGCGACGGTATCCTCGCCATCTTCCGACCCGGCACCGACGGCGAGGCGGGCGCAGCGAAGCTGGCGCTCGCCAACATGACGGCGCTCAATGACGCACGGAGGGCTCGAGGCCTCGCCCCGCTCGCCACCAAGATCGCGCTACATGTGGGCGAGATGGTCTATGGCAATGTCGGCGCGACCGACCGGCTCGATTTCACCGTCATCGGCCCGGCGGTGAACACGGTTGCCCGCGTGCAGTCACGCTGCGGCGATCTCGATGAGCCGGTCTTGGCGACGGAGCGCTTTGCCGCGCTCGTGCCCGAGCGCCTGGTTTCGCGTGGCCTGCATTCGCTGCGCGGGCTGGCGACCCAGACTGAGCTGTTTGCCCTGAATGGCGGGCACAACGAGGGCGAGCTTCAGGTCAGGTCCTGAAGCTCGGTGTCGCTGAGCGTGCCCGGCACGATGACGAGCGGAATGCGCAGCTGGCCGGCGAGTTGACCCGCAAGCCAGGAGATCAGCGAGCCGCGTTTGGCATCGGGCGGGGCGGCGCCGACCACCAGCACGTTGATTGACGGATCGGACGCGAGGTGCCGCAGGATCTCCTCGCCGATCGGCCCTTCCCTGAGATGCAGCCGCGGGCTGACGTCGCCGAAACGCCCGACCTCCGTGGCAACCGATTCAAGCAAAGCGCGGCCCTCGGCCGCGATCTCCTCGCGCATGAGCGCGCCGACCGCCGCCCAATGTTGAAACTCTGGCGGCGCCACGACGTGCAGCAAATCGAGGCGCCCCCGGCTGTTGCGCGCGCGCAAGGCGGCGAAGCGCGCAGCCGTGCGCGAATGATCATCGTTGGCGACGCAGGCGAGGAAGGCGAGCTGCCCGGCGACGTGGGGCGCTGTTCCCTGTGGCTCGCTCATGCCGCCATGCCCGCTCGTTCCCTAGACCTTTCGGAATAGCACATAGCCGAGCCATCCTGCCAAGAGTGCGGCCGCCACCGCAATGGCGGCATAGGCAAAGCGGTGCTCATGGGCGAAGCCGGAAATCTCGGCTGACAGCCCCGACTTCACGACCGAGAGCGGCGTGGCGCGCTCGGCGACGATCGCGCCATCACGCACCAGCATGATGTCGACGCGATAGGGACCGGTCGGCACATGCGCCGGCAGGTTGAGCGTCACCCGGAAGAGCCGACCGTCGATCACCGAGACGGTGGACCGCTGGTCGAGATAGAGGCCATCTCGCGTCCGCTGGCGCACCAAGGCATCGCGAAAAGAGACGACCTCGCCGTCATTGTTATTCGCCGCCGGCTGAAGGCGAAGCTGATCGACACCAATTTCACGCGCGGCACGCAAATCCGCCGGCAGCAAGCGATCAACCGGTGCGGTCGCAACCACGGCGTAATATTGCGGCGCCTGCATAAAGGTCATCGAATCGCGATTGAGCCAGAGGCCAACCGTGCGCTCCTTGCGCCGCACGGCGATGTCGCTGGCCGGCCCGCGTACCACCGCCACCAGATCACCGGGCCCCGAGATCGCACCGAACATGGTGAGGGTGGCGCCGGTGAAGCGCGAGTCGATCTCGACCACATGGGACGACAGGTCGACCGTGAGGTCGCTATCCGCGGTCCACGCGGGCCTGCCGGCGAGGACCACGACGATGAGCGCGATGAGGAGGCCGAGGCGCTTCATGGCAGGCCCAAAAGGTCGACTCGAAACGGATCGTCCGGCGTCGCGACCAGCTCATAGA
Source organism: Alphaproteobacteria bacterium (assembly GCA_016869195.1). Lineage (GTDB taxonomy): Bacteria > Pseudomonadota > Alphaproteobacteria > UBA828 > UBA828 > SHWC01. The sequence continues at coordinate 6,720 of VGET01000016.1, forward strand.
CCAGACGGCCGCACACGGTGAGCACCATGAGCGCCAGGAGGCCCCGCAGGTATTCCGCGCGCAGGCGCGCGCCGATCTTGCTGCCATATTGCGCCCCGACCACCGCGCCGACCGCGAGCAGAAGCGCGAGCATTACATCGACCGATTGGGTCGCGACCGCATGCGCCACGCAGGATGCGATGCTGACCACAAGAATGCCGAGCAGCGAGGTGCCAATCACCACGCTGGTCGGCATGCCAACGACGTAGATAAGCGCCGGCACCATGGCGAACCCGCCGCCGACCCCCATGATCGAGGCGAGAATGCCGGTGAGAAAGCCGATGGCGACCGGAGGAATCGTGCTGACGTAGAGCTTGGAGCGGCGAAAGCGCATCTTGAAGGGCAGGCCGTGCACCCAGAGATGCTCATGCGCCCGCCTAGGTCGCGGATCGGGGCGGCGCAGCAATTTCGCTGCCGTCTCCACCGCCATCAGCACGCCGATCGCACCCAAAAACACGATGTAGAGGAGGGTGACGACCTCATCGATCTGGCCGGCGCTCTTCAACACCTCGAACAGCCAGATGCCGAGCGCGGCACCCGCGACGCCGCCCGAGAGGATGCAGGCAGCCATGCGGAAATCGACATTGCGGCGCCGCCAATGCGCCATCATGCCGGAAACCGAGGAGGCGACGACAAGGTTGGTGCCGGTGCCGACCGCGACCGGCGCCGGCACGCCGAGGAAGATCAGGAGCGGCGTCATCAGGAATCCGCCGCCGACGCCAAACAGGCCAGAGAGCACGCCGACCGCGCCACCCAGGCCCAGCAGGATGAAGGCGTTGATCGAGAGCCCGGCGATCGGCAGATAGATGTCCATGGGCGCCCAACGACGACAGCCGGCTCACGCCCAGGAAGGGGTGTGGCCGGGCAAGTCCATGATCGAATGCAGGTTGTGCGCCTCGCCGAACGGCCCGGCAAGGGAAAATGCGCTCAGATCAACGAACCGTTGGATGGCACGCCCATCACCGGGGACATTGGCTCAGGGTTTAAGGAGCCCGACCAGGTTTTCGACCTCGGCCAGATTTCGTTCGGCAATGTGCTGCGCGCGCTCCCCGCCTGCGCGCAGGACCTCGTCGATATAGTCCTGGTGCTGCATCAGCCGGCGCATCTCGGCGGCGAGCGGCCCGAGCTTCTCGACCGCAAGCTCGCCGAGCGCGTTCTTGAAGGCAGAAAAGCCGCTGTCGCTGAACCGGCGGGTCACGGCCTCCGCCGTCTCGCCCGAGAGCGCCGCGAAGATATCGATCAGATTGGCGGCCTCGGGCCGGCGCTTCGGCTCATAGGTCACGGTCGGCTCGGAATCGGTCTTCGCCTTTCTGATCTTGAGCGCGATCGTGGAGGCGTCATCGGTCAGGTTGATACGCGAATAGTCCGAGGTGTCGGACTTGCTCATCTTCTTGGTACCGTCACGCAGCGACATGACGCGCGTGGCCGGCCCGAGGATCATCGGCTCGGGCAGCGGAAACACCTCTACTCCCGACTGCCGGTTGAACGCGCCCGCAATGTCGCGCGCAAGCTCGAGATGCTGCTTCTGGTCCTCGCCCACGGGCACGTGGGTCGCCTTGTAGAGCAGGATGTCGGCGGCCATCAGCACCGGATAGGCGTAGAGGCCAAGACCCGCCTGATCACGCGCCTTGCCTGCCTTCTCCTTGAACTGGGTCATGCGGTTGAGCCAGCCCAAGGGCGTCAGGCAATTGAGGATCCAGGCGAGCGCCGCATGGCCTTTGACCTGACTCTGGTTGAAGACGATCGAAACCTTGGGGTCGATGCCCGAAGCGAGCAGGCCCGCGGTTACCTCGCGCGTCGCCGCGCGGAGCGCGGCCGGATCCTGCGGCACGGTGATCGCGTGCAGATCGACGATGCAGTAAAGGCAATCGTGGGTCGCCTGCATCGCCACCCAGTTCTTGATGGCGCCGAGGTAATTGCCGAGGTGCAAATTGCCGGTCGGCTGGACGCCGGAGAAGACGCGGTTCATGGGGTTCGGTCCGGTTGGCGCGTACTTGTCGCGCGGCCGGCCGCGCGCAGCACTATTCGCGCGGCCGGCCGCGCGCGCGTTCTTATCGCGTGCAAGGGGAGACGGGTCAAGACGATGGGCTGGTCGGCACCGGCGTGCTCCGCCGGAGCGCCGCCTTGAGCTCCTTGATCGTGAAGGCGCGGAACAGCCTGGCTGCGGCGAAATAAACACCAAGGCCCGCGGCCACCAGAATGACCAGCGACCCGATGCGGTGAAGCTCGTTGCGATTCTCGAACGCCGGCCCGAGCGCGGTCTGCACGCCATAGAGCGTGCCGGCCATCACCACCGAGGCGCCGAAAATGCCGAAGAGCTTCAGCTTGAGCCGGCGATCAGGCTTGAAGTGGCCGCGTCGCTTGAGCCCCCAAGCGAGCAGCAGGACGTTGAGCCAACCAGAGACCGAGAGCGACAAAGCGAGACCGACATGCGCCAGCACGTGCATCAGCGCAAAGTTGAGCGCGATGTTGAGCGCGACGCAGATGGTCGCGATCACGACCGGCGTCCTCGTGTCCTGCCGCGCGAAATAGCCCGGCGTCAGCACCTTGACCAGCACGAAGGCCGGCAGGCCGGCGGCGTAGGCGATGAGCGCGCTGGCCGAGGCGGCACTCGCCTCGGGCCCGAACGCACCGCGCTCGAACAGCGCCGTGATAATCGGCCAGGCCGAGACCATGAGCGCGACCGCGGCCGGGAATGAGAGAAACATCGCGATCTCGATCGCACGGTTCTGGCTGGTCAGCGCCGCCTCGGCCTCATTGGCCCTGATCTGACGCGAGAGCAGTGGCAGCAATGCGGTTCCGACCGCGATGCCGACAACGCCGAGTGGCACCTGGTTCAAGCGATCGGCGTAATAGAGGTAGGAGACCGCGCCGCCCGGCAGCAGCGAGGCGATAATCAGCGAGACCAGAAGATTGACCTGCGCGACCCCAGCGCCGAGCGCCGCCGGCCCGATGAGCTTGAGGAGCTTGCGCACATTCGGCGTGAGGCGGGGCAGCCGCAGCCTCAGTTTCATCCCGGCACGCGCGCACGACACTGCGAGCCACACGAACTGGACGACACCGGCGAACGACACGCCATAGGCCAGCGCGTGGCCGGGTGTCTCGGTCATTTTGCCGAAGACGAGGATGGCCACGATCATGCACAGATTGAGCAGGATCGGCGTCGCGGCAGCGGCGGCAAACTTGTAGAGCGAATTGAGAATGCCGCCGAGCAGCGCGGCGAGCGAGATGAACATCAGATAAGGAAAGGTGAGCCGGGTGAGAGTGACCGTCAGGTCGAACTTGCCCGGCTCATTGGCGAAGCCCGGTGCCAGCACATACATCAGCCAGGGCATCAGAATTTGAGCGATGACAACGACGGCGAGCAGAATGACGAGGAGAACGGAAAGCACCTCCTCGGCGAGCTGACGCGCGGCTTCGCGGCCGTCGCGCTCGATGGTGCCGGCGAATTGGGGCACGAAGGCGACGTTGAAGGCGCCCTCGGCGAACAGCGTGCGCATGAAGTTGGGCACGCGGAGCGCAACGAAGAAGGCATCGGCGACCGGCCCGGTGCCGAGCACCGCCGCGATCAGCACATCGCGTGCAAAGCCGGCGATGCGCGAGAGCAGCGTGTAGCCGCCGACCGTCGCGATCCAACGCCCCATGGCCATGGTGCTGTGCTTGCCTGCGGGTCTTTGAGGGTTCAGCCGGCCGCGGCGGCCCCGAAGCGCATCGTGGGCTCTGCGATCGCGTCGAGCAGGCTTGCCCGCACCCGCTCGACCTGATGGGCGCGCGTTACCTTGAAGCCGAAGCGATCCTTCACGTAGAAAACGTCAACCGCCCGGTCGCCATAGGTCGAGATGTGCGCGCTGACGATTGAGAGGCCGAGCGAGGTGAGCGCGCGCGCGACGTCGTGAAGAAAGCCTGGCCTGTCGCGCCCGACCAGCTCGATCACGGTATGGCGTGAGCTGACCTCGTTATCGACCTGCACGCGCGGCTCTACTCTTGTCGCGCTCAGTCGCCGGGCCGGCCAGGGCCGCTCGCCGAGCGCGCGCTCGAGCCGGACCTCGCCGGCGAGCGCGGATTCGAGCAGGCCCACCATGCGTGCGAGCCGAACATCGTCATCGAACGCATCGCCGTCGGCGCCCTGGACGAAGAAGGTATCGAGCGCGAGGCCATCGGTGCCGGTGAAGGCCTTGGCGTCGACGATCGAGGCGCCGGCCATGGCGATTGCGCCAGCGACCGCGGCAAACAGGCCCGGATGGTCATCCGCCAGGATCGTAATCTCAGTGACCGAGCGCTGGGCGTGCACGATGGTATCGACCGCAAGCGGCTGGCCGCGTTTGGCGGCGTCGCGCGCAAGGCGGGCGTGCCGCACCTGGGTCTCGAGGTCGGTCGAAAGCCAATAGGCCGGCGGCAGCCGCGCGACATGAGCCTCGATGTCAGCCGCCAACCAATCATGCAATGCCGCTCGCAACGCGGCCTGGGCCGCCGCGGTCCGTGTCTCGGACGCCTCGGCCATGTGGCCGCCGGTCAGGCGCTCCTCGGTCCGATAGTAGAGCGCGCGCAGCAGCGAGCCGCGCCAATTGTTCCAGCGACCGGGGCCGACCGCGTAGATGTCGGCCGCGGTCAGCACCAGAAGAAGCCGCAGGCGCTCGATCGATTCCACTTGGGCTGCAAAGTTGGCCACCGTGCGCGAATCGTTGACGTCGCGTTTGAACGCCGTGCCGCTGAATAGAAGGTGCCAACGCACCAGCCAGGCGGTGAGCTCGGTGTCGGCCGCGCTCAGGCCAAGACGTGGGCCGAGCAAGCGTGCGACCTGCTCGCCCTCGACGGAATGGTCGCTGCCGCGGCCCTTTGCCACGTCGTGCAAGAAGGTCGCGAGGTAGAGCGCGTTGCGCGAGAGCGGCTTGCGCACAATCTCGCTCGCGAGCGGCAGCTCGGCCGCGAGTGCGCCGCTCTCGATGCGCGCCAGCACGCCGATTGCCCGCACGCTGTGCTCATCAACCGTGTAGGCGTGATACATGTCCTGTTGGGTCTGCGCCACCACACGACCGAAATCGGGCACAAAGCGGCCGAGCACACCGGCCTCGTTCATGCGGCGCAACGCCGTCTCGGGATCACGCCGATCGGTCAGCAGCGCCAGGAAAAGATTGTTGGCCTCCTGATCCTGGCGTACCTGCGGCGTGATCAGACGCAGGCTTTCGTGCACCAGCCGGAGCGTCGAGGGATGGATCTCGAGGGCCATCTGCTGTGCGATGCGGAACAGCCGCACCAGCCGCACCGGCCGCTCGCCGAACACCTCATCGCGCGCGGCCAGCACCCGGCCACCCTCGACGCGAAAACCATCGAGCTCCGGCCCAAACCAGGCGGCGCTGCCGATCACCGGCCGAGGCTTCAGCCTGTCGCCCTCGAGCGCCGCGCAGAGCACGCGCGTAAGCTCGCCCACCGACTTCGCGATCAGGAAATAGTGTTTCATGAAACGTTCGACCGCGCGTGAGCCCTTGCGATCGGCATAGCCCATGCGGCGCGCGATGGCTGGCTGGAGGTCGAAGGTCAGGCGATCCTCCGCCCGTCCGACCTCCGAATGCAGATGGCAGCGCACGGTGAGGAGAAACGCCTCGGCGCGCACGAAACGGGCATGCTCGGCCCGACTGACCACGCCGAGCGCGATCAGCTCGCCGAAGCGATCAATGCGATAGAGATATTTCGCGATCCAGGACAGCGTATGGAGATCGCGCAGGCCGCCCTTGCCGTCCTTCACATTGGGCTCGAGCAGATAGCGCGAATCGCCCATGCGCCGATGCCGTTCGTCGCGCTCGGCAAGCTTGGCGGCGACGAAGGCGGCATCATCACCCGGCACGACCTCGTCCCAAAAGCGCGCGCGCAGCTCGGCATGCAGAGCGGCATCGCCGGCGATGAAGCGCATTTCGAGCAACGCCGTGCGAATGCTCATGTCGGCCTTGGCACGCCGAACCGCATCCTCAAGCGAACGAACCGCGTGGCCAACCTTGAGGCCGAGGTCCCACAGCGCATAAAGCACGAACTCGATCACCTGCTCGCACTGCGGCGTGATCTTGTAGGGGTGCAGGAAGAGGAGATCGAGATCGGAGTTGGGCGCCAGCTCCGCCCGGCCATAGCCGCCGACGGCGATCAGCGTCAGGCGGTCACCACGCGTCGGGTTCGGCAACGGAAACACGCGCTCGCTGGCATGGTGGAGCAGGACGCCGACCACCCGATCAATAAGCGCGCTCATGGCGGCCGTGACCGCCGGGCCTCGGGCGCCCTTTTCAAGCTTCGCCACGATGGCGGCGCGACCATCCTCCAGCGCGACCTTCAGCCGCGCGAGAATGGGCGCGTGGGCCGTGCGGGCGTCGCGCCCGGCCGCCTCGTAGAGCGCGGCGAGCGCGGCACTGAGATCATGCCGCTCGGCAAGCGACCGTTCGGTGGTTATCGTGCTCATCAGAGTGTCGGGGTCAGCTCGGCATCCGGAACCTACGATGCGCAGTATAACGCCAACGGAGTGTTGACATGATGGCGGATTATTTCCGCACGCTCGCGGCCTACACGGCCTGGGCCAACCGGCGGCTCTATGACGCCTGCGCGGCCCTGCCCGACGCCGAATATCGCAAGGATCGCAAGGCCTTCTTCGGCTCGCTCCACGGCACCCTGAACCATTTAATGGTGGGCGATCGGATCTGGCTCGGGCGCATCACCGGCGAGCCGATCGCGATCAAATCGCTCGATCAGATCCTCTATGACGATTTTGGCGCTCTTAGGGCGGCGCGCGAGGCCGAGGACGCTCGCACCGCCTCGGTTGTCGCCTCGTTCTCGGATGCCGACCTCAAGCAGATCCTGCGGTACAAGACGCTTAGCGCGCCGCAGACCGATATGGCCACGCCCCTTCACCTTGTGCTCGGCCATATGTTCAACCACGCCACCCATCACCGCGGCCAGGCTCATGGATTGCTTTCGCAGGCCGGCGTCGCGCCGCCTTCCCTCGACCTGATCTTCTATTTGCGCGACCTGAAATAGCGCAGGAGCAGGATGTTGGCGCCGTTGAGCGCGTCATAGAGCGTGGCGAACGCCGCATGAAAGGCCGCGCGGTCGGGCACCAGGCGGTCGGCCACCGCGCGGTCCTCGATCTCGCCAAGATTGCGCCGGCCATCGATCAGAGCGATCAGCCGGGCGGCGTTCGGCGGCAGGGCAAGGCGTACCTTGGCGCCATCGAAATTGAGCACGAGCGCGCCGGCCGTGCCGATGGTGCGCCTCAGCTCCGTCACGCTGACATCCTTCAACACCGGAACGGCGTCACGGGAACGGGGCCTCGCCGCCGCCGAGGTGCGACGCTCGGGCTCGACCAAATAGGCGATGTGGCGTTTCAGCGTCGCGCCGAGCAACTCTGCGGCGGCCCAGGAATCCGGCGGCTCAAGCGCGCGCAGCCGCTCCACCAAGTCAGGCTCCGTGACCAGAAGCTCCGGCCGGTAGCGCGCCGGCTCGATGAGCGCGCTGATCGCGAGCCCCGCGCCCTCTACCAGAGCGGCGAGTTCGGAAACCGTGTAGGCGCGGTCGCACGGGTGCAGCAGGAGATCGGCGAGGCCAGCATCGCCGAGGCGCTCATGGTCGCCCAGCATGGTGTTGCGCTTGAAGGGATGCGTCGGCGGCAGCGCGGCAATCAGGCGGCGCGCGAGCGGAAGACGCTCTTCCAGCTTGAGATCTCGACCGGCGAGGCGCAGCAGCGCCTGCGTCTCGTAGACGCCGGCTCGACCCAGTGGCGCATAGACCATGATGCCCATGCCGCCGCCCGGCTTGAGCACCCGTCGCAAGGCGCCGAGCCCAGCCGACGGATCGTCGAGATGGTGCAGCACGCCACAGCAATCGATGTAGTCGAACGACGCAAGGCCGAGACGGTCGAGCTCCAGGAGTGAGACGCGGTGGAAGCGCAGCGAACGGAGCCCGCGACTCTCAGCCCGCGCCTTGGCGATCGTGAGGGCGGCGTCGGACAGGTCCAAGCACTCGATCTCGGCCGGGCAGCCGAGGTCAGCGAGCTGCTGGCCCAGCATGATCGCGCCATCGCCGGTGCCGCAACCCGCGACTAGCGCACGAAACGGCGCAGTCCAGTCCCGCCGCCCGGCGAAGACATAGTGGTCGATCTCGAGCACATGGCTGGGCGAGCCGGTGACCAGACGCTTCGCTTCGTCCGCCGGATCGCGTGGCGGATAGGGCAGCGCCTCATATTGAGCGCGCACCTCTGCTGATTTGCCCCCGGTCATCGCCGCGTCGGATGTCACGCGCCCGCGGAGAGCGCGGCAGGGTCGAGCCGGATGCGGCCGATGACTGTGCCGCGCCAGTTCCTGAGCAAAGGCTCGAATCGGGCTTCAAGTCGGCGCTCGACCTCGGCCGGGAGCGCGCCGAAACGACGTAGAATGGCGAGCAGGGCGACTTCGGACGCCCGCACCGCGCCGTCCTCGGCCTTGAGCGCGATACCGAGGCCGTGGTGCGGCAGCGCCGCGGCGTAAACCCCCTCGGCCCCTTCCTTCAGAACGATCGCGCCGGCGCCCGCCTCCATCACCCCGGTGGTGAGCCGGCCCGGCCCCGCCACCATGATGGGTGCGGCGAGCATGGCGGCCGTGACACGGCGGCAGGCGGCTGCAATCGCGCGTTCGAGCGCGTCCGGAGCACCGAGGCGCGCAAAGGCCAGGCCCAGCGCGCGGAGTGGCAGCGCAAAGGTCGGCGCGCTGCAACCATCGATGCCGATGGGGAACCCGGCCAGCGATTGACCGGCGCATCGCTCGATCATGTCGAGAACGCGGCGCTGCACCGGATGTTCGGCGTCGAGGTACTTGCCGACCGGCTCGCCCTGATGGCGCGCGGTCGCGATCATGCCCAGATGTTTGCCCGAGCAATTGTTGTGCAGCGCTGTCGGCGCCACGTCGCTCCGCGCCAGAGCGTGCGCCGCCGCAGCATCCATCGGCGCGTGCGCGCCGCAGCCAAGTTCCGTGAGGTCCGCCCCGCACTTCGCCATCATGGCGCGCGCGACCTTGATGTGGGCCTCGGTGCCGCCGTGCGAGGAACAGGCAAGCGCTAGCTCCGAAGGATCGAAGCCAAAATGATCCGCCGCGCCTGTGATCACGATCGGGATCGCTTGGAACGGCTTGACCGCGGAGCGCGGGTAGACCGGCTCATCGACCGCACCCCATGACGCAGCAACCTTTCCATCCGCATCAATGACGACCGCACGCACACGGTGCAAGCTCTCGATCAGCGCGCCGCGCGTCACCTCGACGATGAATGGGTCGTTGCGTCGCATCCATGCCTCGTTGATCGCGTGAGCCTTGCATGGTGCGCCGCACATCGGCAAGCTCAGCTCATGCGAGGCTATTTCGGCATCGGAGTCGAAGGCATCAGCAAGGCGATGAACCTTGGCAATTTGCGCCGCTCGGCCCATGCCTTCGGTGCGCGCTTCTTCTTCGCCATCAATGCCGCGGTCGACCCCGAGGCCGAGGCCGTATCGGATACGGCACATTCCCCGGGGCATGTGCCGTTCTATCGCTTTGCCAGCGCGGCTGACCTCGTGTTACCGGAAGGTTGCAAGCTTGTCGGTGTCGAGCTTCTGGACGAGGCGATCGAGCTGCCGAGCTTTCCGCATCCACAGGCGGCCGCTTATGTGCTGGGGCCGGAGCGCGGGCGCCTGTCGCCAGCCTTGCTCCAGCGCTGCGACCACGTCGTGCGTATTCCGACTTCATTCTCGATCAATGTCGGCGTTGCGGGCGCGATCGTCATGTATGACCGGCTGATCGCGCTTGGCCGCTTCGGCGTGCGCCCAACAAATCCGCGCGCGCCGGCCGAAGCACGCGCTGTTCACATTTTCGGCGAGCCTCTAAGTCGCCGCAATCGTTCAGCATAAATTGAATGCGACCCCCTTTTCCAAGATTCGCGGTTCCGCTAAACATTCGCTCCCACCGAGGCGCACCATGTCCCTAAGCACCTGTGTCCGTTTCACGAAGTTTGCTGTCATCGGCCTAGCGCTGGCCGGCGTGGCCACGTGGGCGACGCCCTCAATGGCTCAGGACGTGCTCGCCACGCACGGCGATTGGACGGTCTATAGCTATGTCGAGAGCGGCAATAAGGTTTGCTATGTGGGCAGCCGGCCCGCGAAGGAAGAAGGCACCTTCAAGAAGCGCAGCGACGCGTTTGTGCTCGTGACGCTCCGCGCCAGCGGCGAGGAGGTGAGCATCACCTCGGGCTATCCTTATAAGGACAAGGCGGTGGTCGATGTCGATATCGGGGCGAGCAGCTTCACGCTGTTTACCCGGGAAGCCTGGGCTTGGGCGCAGAACGAAGCCGGCGATCGCGAGCTGATTGCCGCCATGGTGCGCGGCAACAACATGGTGGTGAACGGCCAGTCGCAGATCGGGACAACCTCGAAGGACACCTACTCGCTGAGCGGGTTTTCCGCGGCGCGCAAGGCGATGACCGAGGCCTGTGCCTGAAACCCAGGCCTTCCCGCCGCCCGGCAAGGTGGAATTGCCGCCCTGACCGTCGTATACCAGCGCCATGGCGCTGGAGCGGCCCCCTGAGAACGAAGCGAGTCCATCGCGCAGAAGCCTGATCGGCCTGACGCGCGATGAGCTTGCGGCCGAGCTGATCGGCTTCGGCGAGCGGCCACAGGCGGCGCGCATGCGGGCCCGACAGCTCTGGCATTGGATCTATCACCATGGGGCGAAGACCTTCGAGCCGATGAGCTCGATCGCGCGCCCGATGCGGGATGCCCTCGCCGCGGCCTACTCCCTGGACCGACCCGTGATCGCGCGCGAGCAGCGCTCGATCGATGGCACGCGCAAGTGGCTGCTGCGGTTTGACGACGGCCAGGAGGCCGAGACCGTCTATATCCCCGAAGAGGACCGGGGCGCGGTGTGCATTTCCTCGCAGGTCGGCTGCGCGCTGACCTGCAAGTTCTGCCACACCGGCACCCAGCGCCTGGTACGCAATCTGGGGGCGCGGGAGATCGTCAGCCAGTTCCTGGTGGCGCGCGATTCTTATGGCGAGTGGCCCTCGCCGAGCGGCGAGCGGTTGCTCTCCAACATCGTGATGATGGGCATGGGCGAGCCGCTGTTCAATTTCGACAATGTCGCGAAGGCGCTCACCATCATCATGGACTCCGAGGGCATCTCGATCTCGCGCCGGCGCATCACGCTTTCGACCGCCGGTGTCGTGCCGCTGATGGAGCGCTGCGGCGAGGAGCTCAACGTCAACCTGGCGGTCTCGCTTCATGCCGTGACCGATGAGCTGCGCGACGAGATCGTGCCGATCAACCGGAAATACCCGATCGCACAGCTGATCGAGGCCTGCCGGCGCTACCCCGGCGCCAGCAACGCCCGGCGCATCACGTTCGAATATGTGATGCTCAAGGGTGTCAATGATTCGCCGGCGGACGCCAAGGCGCTGGTCAAGCTGATCGCCGGCATCCCGGCCAAGATCAATTTGATTCCGTTCAACCCGTGGCCCGGCGCGCCCTATGAATGCTCGACCGACGAGGCGATTGCGCGCTTTGCCGGGATCGTCAATCGCGCGGGCTATTCCTCGCCGGTGCGCACGCCGCGCGGGCGCGACATCCTCGCGGCCTGCGGCCAGCTCAAATCGGCGAGCCAGCGCGCGCCCCGGCGAAACTCGGTCGGTGAGCGCGCTGCCGACGCGCCGGCCGGCACCTGAGCAGGCGATGCACCCGATCTACTATCTGGTGTTCATCGGGCCGGTCGTCCTCATCCCGATGTGGCGCATCTATGCGCGCACCGGCCTGCCCCGGGTGCTCTCGCTCCTCGTGCTGATCCCGATCGCGGGGCCGCTCTTCACCGGCTGCATCCTCGCCTTCGCGCGCTGGCCCAAGGAGCCGAGCCCATGAACGGCGACGGGCCCGGCGCCGGTGGCATACTCCTGCTGCTGCTGTTCATCCTGATCGCGGTCGGCTATTTCGCCTGGTGCTGCGTGCGCATCTTGAACCGCGCCGGGCACAACCCACTCTGGGCGCTGCCGATGTGCATCCCTGGCGTCAATCTGGTGCTGATCTGGATGTTCGCCTATGCGCGCTGGCCACGCTTCGAGGCCCGCGCGCCGATTCCGCCCGAAGAGAACCGCTACATGCCGCCGCGGGCCTGAGGTGCCGCGGACTTAGCGGCAAATCGCCTTGAGCGCCTGCCAATCCGCCGCATCGAGCGCGGGTGTCGCGTTCGGCACGGTGACGGCGCGAGCGCGGTTTCCCCGCTCTTCGGTCGGCGGGTGAGACGAGAGCCACCAGGCGCCGGTGGCGCCATCGCCTTGCCCGCGGATCGAATCGAAGAAATCAGCGAGGCCCTTGGTCGAAATCCCCGCTTTGGCCAGGAGATCAAGCGCGATCGCGTCGGCCTCGGCCTCATCCGCACGGCTGTAGGACGAGCCGAGCGCGACATCGGCGACGCTGGTCAGCACGGAAGCGCCGGGCACACCTCCGATCAGCACATCGACAAAACCGGTGGTGCCGCGCTCGCGGAGCCAGCGGCGGAGCGCATGACGCTTGATCACATGGCCCACTTCGTGCGCCAGGATGCCGGCGATCGAATCCGGCTCGTTGGCGTCGTCCAGGAGGCCGCTGAAGACGACGATATGGCCCCCCGGCGCAGCGAACGCGTTCGCGATCGGCACTTGCACCACGCGGACCTTGAGATCGAGGCCACTCGATGGACCGAGGGAAAGGCGCGCGAGCAAGCGGTCGAGCGCGGCGCGGCCCTCGCGCGACTCGCAATAGCGCGCGGGCTTGCCCGAGAACATGTAGGGCACGGCCTCCGCGACGACCTCGCCGATCCTGCGCTCGGTCTCCTTCGGGATGAGGTGCACGCCGAGCGCTGCGAGGTTGGGCACGCCATAGAAAATGAAGAAGCCGCACACCGCGACGAAGGCGGCGACGAGCCCGAGCCGGCCCTTCCAGTTGCGCGACTGCGGGCCGCGGCGCAAATCCGCGATGCGCTGCCTGATCAGGTATTCCAATGTCGGGTTGTCGATGATGACCCGTGATTCCGGCGCGTCCTTGGGCACGAGCACGAGACGGTCGTCCGCGACCTGCCCGGCGCTACGCCACAGATCCCGGAGCGCCCATGCCTTGACCGTTCGATTCTCAGCGTCGAGCAGTTCGAGGCGCTCTGGCGTGAATTGTGCCTCGAGCGTGCGTCCCTCCGCGCTCTGCCCATCGAAATAGCGCGCGACTGTCATGGCTAGAGCCCGCCCACGTCGAGCGCATCGGCCAAGCCCTCGCCGAACCGACGCGGCCTGACCGGACTCTGGCGGATCACGGCGGCGTCGAGCCGGCCCTCAAGGCTCAGCGCCTCGCCGATCGCGCGAAGCTCCCGATGCAGCAGAAACTGCTGCACGATGCCGAGCACTAAGAGCACGAGAACGGCTTGAAGAAGGGGCTGCACCCAGGGCGGAATCTTCGAGCGGTCGGCGAGGCCATAGCCGAAGGTGTCTGCACCGATGAAATAGATCAGCAGCCAGTTCGCGAGCACGCTGACCCCGATCACCAGCACGATCGCCAGCACCACGGGCCAGAAGTAGATCTTGAGCACCCGCCAGCCGCTGATCACGACGGTTGGCGCGACCGTGCCGAGTCGGGTGCGCGCGACGATGTGACGAAGCTCGGCCGCCCGATACCAGGCATAGGACATGAAGAGTGTCGGCCCGAGCAGCAGCCAGCACAGGAACCAGCGTGGCATCAGCCGCCAGGGCGAGCCCGAATCATCGTCGTAGGTCAGCTGCTGGTCGCCGACCCAGGTGTGGCGCATGCGATAGCGATAGAGACTCTTGTTGCGGAACGGCAAGGTGAGGCCCGCGGTCGCGATTGCGAGCACGGTCCAGCCGAGCCAGCGCAACATGTAGCCGAAGGCCGAGCCGTCTTGATGGAAGCGCAAGCCGCGCCACGTCGTGCGCGACAGGCGGAAACGCCGCGCGCGAAATGCCGCGAGCTGGCCGAGGATGAAGATCAGCACGAAGGCGCCGGCCTGGTAGAGCGGCGCGAACGGAGGTGCGCTGAAGGAGAGCAGGTCGATCGCAAGGCCTAGCGCGACGAACACGGGCACGAAGATCGCGCCGGTCGCGAACAGCCCGACCATCAGCTCGTCCGGCCGGCCCATATATTCGAGCCGGTCGCCCGCGAAGCTCACATGGTTCCAGAGATAGCGGCGGTAGCGCGTGCGCGCCCAGAACCGGTTGAGCCCGAGCGTCACCAGACCAAGAAACGCGTTGCCGATCACTAGGCCGAACACCTCCCGCCCTCGACCGTCATAGGCGAGGGCCGGTCGGCGATGGCTCGCGTCCGGCGGCGCCGTGGGCAGGGCCGTGGGGTTGTAGAGGTCTTCAGGCACGTCAGACACCGCGCTCATATGCACTTATAAGTTGTATTATTGTAGTTTATTCACATCTATTTGGCGAAAGGCAAAATGGGCTCCGCGCGGGTTCCGCCCGGCTTGAAGGCGCGCCCCCTTCCCCTATACTCCGCCGCTTCACGCGAAAAGGGGGGTCCCCATGTCCGGCGCCAAGCCCGTCAAGAAGGTCGTGCTCGCTTATTCGGGCGGCCTCGACACCTCGGTCATCCTGGTCTGGCTGAAGGAGACCTATGGCTGCGAGGTGGTGACCTTCACCGCCGACCTCGGCCAGGGCGAGGAGCTCGAGCCCGCGCGCGCCAAGGCGCAGATGTTCGGCGTGAAACAGATCTTCATCGAGGACCTGCGCGAGGAGTTCGTGCGTGATTTCGTGTTCCCGATGTTCCGTGCCAACGCGCTCTATGAGGGCACCTATCTGCTCGGCACCTCGATCGCCCGGCCGCTGATCGCCAAGCGCCAGATCGAAATCGCGCGCGCAACCGGGGCCGACGCGGTGGCCCATGGCGCGACCGGCAAGGGCAATGACCAGGTGCGCTTCGAGCTGACCTATTATGCGCTGAAGCCCGACATTCGTGTGATCGCGCCCTGGCGCGAGTGGACGCTGAACTCGCGCACCGCCCTCCTCGACTATGCCGAGAAGCACCAGATTCCTATCGCGCGCGACAAGCGCGGCGAGCCGCCCTATTCCACCGACGCCAACCTCCTGCATATCTCGTACGAAGGGAAGGCGCTGGAGGATCCGTGGGAGGAGCCCGCTTCCGACATGTTCACCCGCTCGGTCGCGCCCGAGGAGGCGCCCGACAAGCCGACCTATGTCGAGATCGAGTTCGAGGCCGGTGATCCAGTCGCGGTCGACGGCCAGCGCCTCTCACCGGCGAAGCTGCTCACCCGACTGAACGAGCTCGGCGGCGCCAACGGCATCGGCCGCATGGACATCGTCGAGAACCGCTTCGTCGGCATGAAGTCCCGCGGCGTCTATGAGACGCCGGGCGGCACGGTGCTGTTCCATGCCCGCCGCGCGGTCGAAAGTCTCACCCTCGATCGCGGCGCCATGCATTTGAAGGACGAGCTCATGCCGCGCTATGCCGAGCTCATCTATAACGGCTTCTGGTACACGCCCGAGCGCGAGATGCTGCAGGCGCTGATCGATGAAAGCCAGAAGACGGTCACCGGCACCGCGCGGGTGAAGCTCTACCGCGGCTCGGTCATGGTGGTCGGACGCAAATCACCCAAGAGCCTCTACAAGCAGGACATCGTCACCTTCGAGGCCGATACGGTCTACAACCAGCGCGATGCCGAAGGGTTCATCAAACTGAACGCGCTGCGATTGCGGCTGCGTCGGTAGCAACCCTTCCGCCCGCAATTCCTCTTTGTCGTCATGGCCCGGCTTGACCGGCCCATCCATCGTCGAGCGTGCTCCATAGCAGCCTTCGGCTGCTACGCTTCCACCCACCACCCCAAGCCCCTCCGCCCTCTCCAGGGCGGAGGGGTTATTCTGCTACGAACGGTCTCCGATCCAGGAACCGATCCAACACATTCCGCGTGATGCGCGAGACGTTGTTGTCGCACTCATTCCAGATCATCGAGCCGGCCCAGGCGATCGAGCCGGTGGAAAACACCGCGCCGCCGTTCAGCGTCTCGAAGAAGGCGAGGTCGGCGCGGATGGCGGCGTTCTCAGGCCCGGTCGTGCCCGGATAGTTGAAGAAGATGTCCTCGACCACGAGGACATAGGTGTCGCTGTGATTCTCGGACGAGGCCAGCGTGAGCGTGTGCGGCGGCGAGCCGTAATAGCGGTCGACCCGATCGATCTCGAGCCCGGCCGCGCCGCCGCCGATGAAGCCGAAATCGCCGATCACCTCGTCCTTGCCGAGACCATCGAAGATCCACGACGCGCGCGGATTAAAGCTGTCGGGCTGGCGCCTATAGGGGCTCGAGAGCTCGAGCCCGTGGCTGGCGAAGCCGACGCCCGTGATCACGTTCGGGCCGGTGCGTGCCTGGCGCCGCCAGAGGCCGCCATATTCACCGGTGAAGCCCATATAGGCCTCGCCGTTCAGGGGCTCCCAGGCGCGGCTGCCGCCCTCAGGGCGCCGCACCTCGATCACGCCGGGCAGGGTTTGATGATAGGCGATGCGCCAATAGAAGCCGTTGCCGCCGAGATACATCAGGCGCCCGCCCGTTTGCGTGAACGCCTCGATCGCGTCGTACATCGACTTCGAGAGATATTCTGGGTGTGTGCCGGTGAGGAGCACGTCATAGGGGCGGAGCGCATCGAGCCCCTCCTGGTGCAGGTCTTCGTCGGTGATGACGTCGTAGTCATAGTTCAGGCGCTCGAGCCAATGGAGGATGTGTGTGTCGGCGTTGAACTGCCAGATCTGCGAGCCGGCGCCGCCATTCACGCTCTGCACGCGCGGGCGCATGTTGAGGAGCGGCCGGAGGCGCGAGGACGTCGCCACGCCCGTGCCGTCGGCGTGATAGTCGTAGAGCGAGTGGCCGTATTCGCGGTGCTCGTTCAGGAAGACCGCGTGGGGAAACAGCTCGGTCGCACGCCCGATCAAGGGCTCGATCAGCCAAACGTTCGTCGCGAAATGCTCATTGCCATAGGCCATGTAGCTGGCTGAGGGGAACAGCCAGGCGATTTTCTGCTCCGCGCCGCCCTTCGGCCGCACCACGAACGGGATGTACTCGACATCCTCGCCCGCGCTCAGCTTCGCGGCATAGACGCCGCTTTTGAGATCGTCGGGCACCGTGAGCGTGAAATCGACGTCCCAGCACGCGTCATAGAGATCATCGTCATGAAAGTGGATCGCGCCATAGTGCGAGGGCGCATGGCGCCAGCACATCTCATCGCCCGTCCAGTTCCAGCCGGTGACGCCGCGGAGCGGCAGGTTGACGCAGACACCGTCGAGCCGATTGCCCGAGACGTCGCGCGCGATCGTGGCGGTGATATCGGCGGCGAAATCCCAGGCCGCGACGACGTCGCGCGCGAGCGTGAGCGGCACGGGCAGGGCAATGAGCGCTTCCATCTCGGCGCGCTCGAGCACGCGGCGCGCGAGGCGTGGCGCATCGATCTTGCCATTATAGAGCCCGCCAGCCCTGATGCGGCGCAGCGTGCTCGCGCTCTCATGCCAGCCCGCGATCATGAGCGGCGCGTCGTTCGGCTTCAGACGCACGCCGATCACGGTGTCGATCACCGCGCGATCATCGATCGTGGGATACGGGTGCCGCGGCTCCTGATAAATGCGCACGCGACCGGTCGCGCCGTCGAAGCTCGCCGCGACGAAATACCACTCGCGCGCCAGCATGGCCTTGCCCGCGCTCACCGTGACGACGCGCTCGCCATCGCCGATGCGGAGCGCCGCCGCACCCTGCTCATCGATGATCAACGCGAAGCCCGAGCGCGTCGAAGCATCCAATTTCGTGATGAGGCCCTGCCCGCCCTTCATCGGCGTGGTCGGCCAGATCATCGCCTGCAAAGAGAAACTCGTCAGCGCGTGTGGCATCGAATCGTCTGCCACCCAGATGAACGAGCCCATCTCGATGCCTTGCGGGCGCCCGGCATAGACGCGATTGATCGGGCTCTCGATCACCGGCTCGATCAGGCCGGGCCCAGCCGGGTTGATGTCACCCTGCACGATGCGCACGAGCTCAGCCTTGTAGCTCGGGTGCTCGCAATTCACATAGAAGCGCACCGTGCCGCCCGGGCGCACGCTGATCTCGTCGCTATAGCCGGTGATCTTCAGCATCGTGGCCCCTCCCCGCATGAGCCGAGCCACGATGGCAAACCCGACGCTTGGCGGTCAATCGCCGATCAGGGCAGCGCAGGAAGGCCGAAGATGTGCTCGTGCACGAACAGAATGGCGAGAAAGACGGCGATGCCGGGCAGGATGCCGCGCACGAAGACCCGGCGGACATCGAATTTTCCGGCGCGCCCGGCGGCGAAGGCGACAAAGGGCAAAGTGGACGTCGTGGCCGCGCGCTTGGCCCAGATTTCGGGCTCTTCACGCCGCACGCGGGCGTCGTTCAGCGGCATGTCGAGGATCACGAACAGGGCAAAGCCACCGAACAACAGGAGCGAAGCGGCATCGCCATTGGGCAGGATGTGGGCAAGCGCCCAGAGCGCGACCGCGCCGGCCATCGGGTGGCGCATCACGATCTTCGCCTGATCGGGCGCGGCATAGACCAGCGCGAGTAGCGCGAAGGCCACCGGCATGGCCACGAGCGGAATGATTCGTGCCCACGCTCCAAGCGTCCAGAGCTCAACCAAGGGTGCTCGGTTGTAGGCAACGATCATCCACACGAAGCTCGCCAGCGCGAGCACAGAGAACACGGCGCGATAAATGCGCGGCGTGAGCCGGTTGCGCAGTGAGGCTCTGAGGCCCGGCACCACCGTCATCAGGTGGAGGCCGAAGAAAACAATCGCCGCGAGCGCGAGACCCCAGAGCGTGGTGATCATGTCGGTTCGGGTATCCCCTTGATGCGGCAGGCTGCGGTGACGGTATTGCGCAGCAGGCAGGCGATGGTCATGGGCCCGACACCACCCGGCACCGGCGTGATCAGCCCGGCATGCTTGACCGCCTCGTCGAATGCGACGTCGCCGACCAGCTTCGACTTGCCGTCGCGCTCGATGCGGTTGATGCCGACATCGATCACGGTGGCGCCCGGCCTGATCCAATCGCCGCGGATCATCTCGGCCTTGCCGACCGCGGCGATCACAATGTCGGCGCGCCTCACTTCGCCGGGCAAATCGGCTGTGCGCGAGTGCGCGATCGTCACGGTGCAGTTCTCGCCCAACAGGAGCGCGGCCATCGGCTTGCCCACGATGTTGGAGCGGCCGACCACGACCGCCCGCTTGCCCTCGAGCTTGCCGAGATAGTGCTTGAGCATGAGGAGCGAGCCAAGCGGCGTGCACGGCACCATGCTGGACTGCCCGGTGTTGAGCCGGCCGACATTGACGACGTGAAAGCCATCGACGTCCTTC
>VGET01000017.1 GCA_016869195.1 Alphaproteobacteria bacterium
CAGGTTGGAGCATTGGTAGCCTGCTTCGAGCAGCAATTTTGCCCGTACTGCGTCCGATATTCTCCGTATTCTCTTCTGTTCGGTCACCGTGACACGCTCATGATAGATGTCGGTTGGCTTACTATTCAGCCGCGGCGGCCGCCTGGTCTCGGATCAGCTCGGTCAGGCAATCATCGCCCAGCGCATCGATCGGCGTGAAATCGCGATGCGCGATCCATTCCTTGCGCTTGAACCGGCGGATATGGTTCGACACCTCGCAGAGCGAGAGATAGACGATCGTGCGGTCGAACGGGCTGATATTGGGCGGGCTCGCGTGCACCAGGCACGAGTGAAACAACAGAACCGAGCCGGGGGGCCCAATGGGCGCGACGCAGCCGCCCGCCTTGGCGAGGCGCGTGACCGTCGCGCGATCAAGCGTCCAGAGCGGGTAGCTCGTGGTCGCGAGATCGTGCCCGGCCTCGAGCGCGCCCAATGTGTGACTGCGTGGAATGAACAGCAGGGGGCCGTTCGCCGGCGTCACCTCATCGAGGAACACTGCGATGTTCATGGCGCGCGGCGCCGGCATGTCGTCATCGGCCTTCCAGGTGCCGTAGTCCTGATGCCACTGCCAGACCTCGCCGTCGAACGCCGCCTTGGCGTTGATCTTGTACTGATGCATGTAGACGCGCCCGCCGAGGATCCGCTCCACCGGCCCGATCAGGCGCGGATGACGGCCCAAACGGCGATGCGCCTCGTTGTAGGTGTGAGCCGCGAACGCCGTGCGCGCGACGCCGCTCGTCTCGCGCCACACCTCGTCGCGCTGCATGGCAAAGACCTTGTGGGCTTCTCGATTGAGCAGCGCCGCTTCTTCGAGTGAGAAGCAGCCGGGCAGGAACAAATAGCCCTCGCGCTCGAACTGGGCGAATTGCGCATCGCTCAACGACATGGCATCCGCTCCTCTCGGCCCGAAAGGGCCCGATGGACCGCGTCATGCTGATACAGCGCAGAGCAGACGGCAAGGCTCGACCTGGATAGGCCGCTACTCCGCGGCCTTGCGCCCTGTGCCGATGAGTGCGGGCTCGGGCACGAGCATCGGCTCGATGCGCTCGGCCTGAGGCTCCTCCTCACGCGGAGCCACCGCGAGCGGCTTCCGGCGGCGGGCAATCAAAGAATAGACCACCGGCACCACGAATAGCGTGAACAGCGTGCCGAGCGTCAGCCCGCCGACGATCACCCAGCCGATATCCTGACGGCTCTCGGCGCCGGCGCCGGTCGCCACCGCGAGCGGCACCGAGCCCAAGACCATCGCACCCGTCGTCATCAAAATCGGACGCAGCCGCTGCACAGCGGCCTCGATCACCGCCTCGCGCTTCGAGAGCCCGCGGCCCTGAAGCTGGTTGGCAAATTCCACGATCAGAATGCCGTGCTTGGTGATCAGCCCGACCAAGGTGATCAGGCCGATCTGGCTATAGACATTCATGGTGCCGCCGGTGAGCTTGAGCGCGAGCAGCGCGCCGGTCATGGAGAGCGGCACCGTCACCATGATGACGAGCGGGTCGATGAAGCTCTCGAACTGCGCGGCGAGCACGAGATAGATGAAGACGAGCGCCAGCAGGAAGGTGAGGTAGAGCCCGCCCGAAGAGGTCTTGAACTCGCGGCTCTGGCCCGAGAGATCGGTGATGATGGTCGGCGGCAGCTTCTTTGCTTCGGCTTGCAAGAAGGCCAGGGCATCGCCGAGCGCGTAGCCGGGCGCGAGCGTGGCCGAGATCGTCGCCGAGCGCAGTTTGTTGAAGTGGTTCAGCTCCTTCGGCGTCACCGTCTCGAACACGGTGACGAGGTTCGACAGCGGCACCATCTGGCCCGAGGCCGCGCGCACGAAGATCTGGGTGATGTCCTCGGGGTCCGAGCGATCGACATCCGCGACCTGCACCACGACGTCATATTGCTTGCCGTTCTGCTTGAAGCGCGTTACCTGCCGGCCGCCCAGCATGGTCTCGATCGTCCGGCCGATCGTATCCACCTCGATGCCGAGCGCGGCCGCCTTCTCGCGATTGATCGAGATCTTCAGCTCCGGCTTGTTAAGCTTGAGATCGGAATCGAGTGAGACGAGGCCAGGGTTTTGCCGCGCCGCGGCCATGAGCTGGTTGACCGCGGCATCGAGCTCCGAATAGGGCGCCGAAGTCTGCAGCACGAACTGCACTGGCTTCTCGATCGGGCTCTGGCCGAGCGAGGGCGGGTTGACCGGGAAGGCGAGAATGCCCGGGATGCCGAAATAGGGGCCGCCCACCTTGGCGACGATCTCCTGCTGCGAAACGGTGCGATCGGCCCAATCCTTCAGGCGCACAAAGGTGATCGCCTGGGTCACGACCGGGAATCCGATCACCAGGAAGAATTTCTCGACCTCGGGCACGGTGCGGTTGATGTCTTCCAGCACCTTGGCGTGCTTGAAGGTGTAGCCCGGCGTCGAGCCCTCGGGCGCGATGCCGATGCCGACCACGGTGCCGCGGTCTTCCGTGGGTGCCAGCTCGGAGGGGATCACCTGGAACATCACCCAAGCGATGCCGGCGACACAGAGCATCGAGAGCACGACGGCGGTGCGAATGCGGAGCGAGAAGCTCAGCACGCCGCGATAGCGCTCCTTCAGCCACTCGAAGCCCGCCTCGGTCGAGCGATAGAGCCAACCCGGCTTGTGGTGCGCCTTCAAGATGCGCGAGCTCATCATCGGCGAGAGCGTGAGCGCAACGAAGCCCGAGACCAGAACCGCGCCCGCGAGCGTCAAGGCAAACTCGGTGAACAGCCGCCCCGTGCGGCCGGATTGGAAGGCGACCGGGGCATAGACCGCCGCGAGCGTGATCGTCATCGCCACGACCGCGAACGAGATCTCGCGCGCACCCTTGAACGCCGCCTCGATCGGCTTCATGCCCTGCTCGACATAGCGGCTGATGTTCTCGAGCATGACGATGGCGTCATCGACCACGAGGCCGATCGCGAGCACGATGGCCAGGAGCGTCAGCGTGTTGATCGAGAAGCCGAAGAGATACATCAGCGCGAAGCTGCCGATCAGCGAAACCGGAATCGTGACCAGCGGCACGAGCGTCGCACGCCAGGAGCGCAGGAACACGAAGATCACGGCGACCACGAGGGCGACCGCTTCGCCGATGGTCGAGAACACGTTCTCGATCGAGCGCTCGATGAAAACCGAGGAGTCGTAGGCGACCTCGACCTTCATGCCCTCGGGCGCGCTGGCGGTGATCTCGGGCACCACCTCGCGCACCGCGCGCGAGACCTCGAGCGGGTTGGCGGTCGATTGCTTGATCACGCCGAGCGCGACCGCGCTCTCGCCCTTGTAGCGTGCGATCACGCGCTCGTTGAGCGCATCGATCTCTGCCTTGCCGACGTCGCCGAGACGCACGAGATAACCACCGGTCTCGCGCACGACGACATTGTTGAACTGCTCGGGTGTGCGCAGGTCGGTCTCGGTCAGGACCGTGAACTCGCGGTTCACACTCTCGATGCGACCGGAGGGAATCTCGACGTTCTGGCGCCGCAGCGCCGTCTCGACGTCCTGCGGCGAGAGGCCATAGGCGGCGAGGCGTGCGCGGTCGAGCCAGATGCGCATGGCGAAGCGCCGCTCGCCGAAAATGCGCACGCCCGAGACGCCCGGCAGGTTCTGCAGCCGATCCTTGACATAGCGATCGGCGTAATCGGTCACCTCGAGCGGCGAGTGGCGGGCGGACGCGAAGGCGAGCCAGATGATCGGTTGGGCGTCGGCCTCGACCTTGGCGATCACCGGTTCATCGACGTCATCGGGCAGCAATTGACGCACCCGCCCGACCCGGTCACGCACATCGGCGGCGGCCGAATCCGCATCACGGCTAAGGCGGAAGCGCACGGAAATCTGGCTGCGCTCGGGCCGGCTGACCGAGGTGATGATGTCGATGCCTTCAATGCCGGCGAGCGAATCCTCGAGCGGCTGGGTGACCTGGCTTTCGATGATCTCGGCGCTGGCGCCGGGGAATCCGGTTTCGACCGAGACCACCGGTTCGTCGATGTTGGGATATTCGCGCACGCTCAGCTTCTCATAGGCGATCAGCCCGACGAGCGTGATCACGAGGCTGAGCACGGTCGCGAAGACCGGCCGGCGAATGGAGATTTCGGGCAAACGCATGGCGCGTCAGCCGCCGGCCTTCTCGGCCGGCTTCTGCTCGGGGGCGGGCTGCGCGGGCGCCGGGCCATCGGGCGGTGGCGCCGGAATCGGCATCACTGCCGCGCCGTCATAGATCTTGAGCACGCCCGCGGTGACCACGACGTCCTTCGGCACCAGGCCTTCGGCGATCTCGACCTGGCCGCGCGTGCGCTGGCCGATCTTGACCGGCGTGAAGGCGACCTTCTTGCCCTCCTTGCCGTCATTCGGGTCCTTGAAGTCGACCACCTTGTAGACGAAGCGGTCATTGCCGATCGGCACGATCGATTCCTCAGGCACGAAGAGCGCGCCCTCCTTGACCACGAGATCGAGCGTGACGCGCGCGAACAGGCCGGGCTTCAGCTCGCCCGATTGGTTGGGCACGCTGGCGCGAATTACGATCGAGCGGCCGGCCTCATCGATCTTCGGATCGATGGCGTAGACCTGGCCCTGGAACTCGCGGCCTGGGTAGGCGTCGACCGCCAAGATGACGTTGCTGCCGGTCTTGACCATCGGCAGAAACACCTCGGGCACGCGGAACTCGACCCGCAAGGGATCGATCTTCTCGATATTGATGATCTCCGCGCCCGGCGCGAGATAGTCGCCGAGCGCTACCCGCTTCAGCCCGAGCACGCCGGCGAAGGGCGCAATCACGGTCATGCGCTCAAGCTGCGCCTCCATCAGAGCGACCGTGGCTTCGCCCGCTTTCAGCCCAGCCCTGGCCTCGTCGAGCGAGCGTGCCGTGCCTGAGCCCCGCTTCATCAGCTCATCCGCGCGCTTGAAATTGGCGCGGGCGAGGTCGAGTGACGCCTTGGCCTGGCGCAGCGCCGCGAGCTCGACCGAGGGGTCAAGCTTGACCAGGACCGCGCCTTCCTTGACCGGCTGGCCCTCGGGAATGTCGAGCGAGGCGATTCGCCCGGCTACCTCGCTGCGCACGACCACGGACTCGCTCGAGGCCAGCGTTCCGATCGCGACCACGCTCTTTTTGCTTGTGCTCGCTGTGACTTCGGCGATCTCGACCGGCACCGCGAAGCCACCGGGCATGCCAAAGCCGCCGCCGGCGGGCTTGGCCTCGGCCAAAAAAATCCAATAGGCGCCGGCAAACAGGGCGCCGAAGACTCCGACAACCACGAACGACACGATCGCCCGCAGCACAATCCACCTAACTGGTTAGTGGGTTCCCATGGTCCGGCCCGCGCAGTTGAACGTCGGCGGGTCAAGACTCGTCGCAACGTCATCGGCCGACGGCGCTACGACCTGTGGCACATACAGCGAAGGATTCTAGGTCGGCCTCCCGCTCTGTCAATGTTCGCACCCGTTAGAGCAATCCACGGCCGTACCCGCACCCACCCTGCGGCGACGCAAAATCGTGAGCCATTGCCGCCACATAAGTCCCATCGTCGGGCAAGCGCCGATTGATCCGGCCGTGCAAACCGGCTTAGGGTGCAGATCAGTCGGCTGGGAGCCGGGAGGCCATGCAGGGATTGGAGCCCACGGCGCGGGTGGTCAAGGCGCTCGACCCGACGAAGTTCCGCGATCCCCTCGTCACGCGCGATGGCCAGGCCCGAGCGTCGGTCGATCTGGCGCGGATCGAGACGCTTTGGTTCAACACCGGCACGCTGTGCAATCTGACCTGCGCCAATTGCTATATTGAGTCCAGCCCACGCAATGACCGGCTCGCCTATCTCGAGCCGGCGGACCTTGAGCCCTATCTCGACGAGTTGGCGCGCGCGGGCGAGGGCGACGCCGAGATCGGCTTCACAGGCGGTGAGCCGTTCATGAACCCCTCGATCGTCGCGCTCATCGAGCGCTCGCTCGAGCGCGGCCATCGCGTGCTCGTGCTGACCAACGCGATGCGCCCGATGATGCGACACAAGGCGGCCCTGCTGGCGCTGAAGGAGCGCTTTGACCAGCAGCTCGTGCTGCGTGTCTCGCTCGATCACTATGGCGAGGCGCTGCACGCCGCGGAGCGCGGCCCGAAATCGTGGCGACCGACGATCGAGGGCCTCGTCTGGCTGGCTGGCAACGGCTTTGCGCTCCGCGTCGCGGGCCGAACCTGCTGGAGCGAGAGCGAGGCAAATCTGCGTGCTGGCTATGCGCACCTGTTCGCCTCGCTTGGGGTTGCGCTCGACGCTTACGATCCGGGCGCGCTCGTGCTCTTTCCCGAGATGAATGCGACCCTCGACGTGCCCGAGATCACCACGGCCTGCTGGGGCATTCTGGACAAGCGACCTGACGCTATGATGTGCGCCACCTCGCGCATGGTGGTGAAGCGAAAAGGCGACACGAATACCACCGTCATGCCGTGTACCCTCTTGCCCTACGATGCGCCCTTCGCAATGGGATCTACGCTGGCGGAGGCACGCGGGGCGGTTCACCTCAATCACCCCCACTGCGCCCGTTTCTGCGTGCTCGGCGGCGGCTCCTGTAGCACCTGAAGGACTCAATCCCGGTTGACGGTTTTGGCCTGGGCGGCTACAACCCGCTCACGTCGTGGGATTTGAGCCGGCCGGCTTGCGACCACGTAAAAAAACGCTAAAAGGCCGGAGGTCAAAAGCCCCGGCCCGTTGCGGCCGGGGCTTTTGCGTTTGAGGGAGTGCGTGTCATGTCGAAAAGAATCCCCGACACCGCGGCCTGGCGGCCGGCAACGAAGCTGGTGCGCGGCGCCACCCGTCGCAGCGGCTTCGGGGAAACCAGCGAGGCGATGTTCATCACCTCGGGTTATGTCTATGACGACGCCGAGACCGCCGAGGCCCGCTTCAAGGGCGAGGCCGAGGGGTTCGTCTATTCGCGCTTCGGCAATCCCACCGTCGCCATGTTCGAGGAGCGCCTGGCGCTGATCGAGGGCGCCGAGGCCTGTCGCGGCACGGCGAGCGGCATGGCGGCGGTGACGGCCGCGATGCTCTCGCTGGTCAAGGCGGGGGATCATGTGCTCGCCTCACGTGCGCTCTTCGGCTCGTGCAACTATGTGCTCACCGTGCTGCTGCCGCGCTTCGGCGTGCAGTCAACCCTGATCGATGGCACCGATCTCAAGGCGTGGGAGCGCGAGCTTCGCCCCAATACGCGCGCCGTGTTCCTCGAAACGCCATCCAATCCGACACTCGACATCATCGATCTCGAGGCGGTGACGACACTGGCCCACAAGGTCGGCGCGCGGGTCGTGGTCGACAATGTCTTCGCCTCGCCGCTCTTGCAACGCCCGCTCGCGCTCGGCGCGGATATCGTGGTCTATTCCGCGACCAAGCACATCGACGGCCAGGGCCGATGCCTCGGCGGCGCGATCCTCGGCTCGAAGAAGTACGTCACCGAAGAACTGACGCCGCTATTGCGCAATACCGGCCCGAGCATGAGCCCGTTCAACGGTTGGGTGCTCTTGAAGGCGCTTGAGACCTTGAGTCTCCGCGTCAATCAGATGTGTGGCAACGCGCGCACGATCGCCGCGCGGCTGAGCGACCGACCCGGCATCGGACGCGTGCTCTATCCACATTTGGAGAGCCATCCCCAGTACGCCTTGGCGCGGCGTCAGATGAGCGCGGGCGGCTCTGTCATCACGCTCGATCTGTCCGGCGGCAAGCCCGCGGTGTTTCGCTTCCTCAACCGACTGCGCCTGTTCGACATCTCGAACAATCTGGGCGATGCCAAGAGCCTCGCCACCCATCCCGCGACCACGACCCACCAGCGGCTGAGCGATGCCGAGCGGGCCGAGCTTGGCATCACGAACGGCATGGTCAGGCTCTCGATCGGGCTCGAAGATGTCGAAGATTTGAGCGACGACCTGGCTCAAGCCCTGAAGGTCTGAGGGGCGGAAAGCGCCGGTGTTCTGGACAAATCCGGCCGCGCTGCCGATATTAACCCTTCAGCGGAGCATGCAGGGCAGGAGGCAGCGCCGGGAGCGCCGCAACATGTATCAGAAGATGACTCAGGCGATCGAGGTGACGGTCCGTCCGTTCTTCGTCGAAGATCAGTCGACCCCGGAGGACAATCACTTCGTCTTCGGCTACCACGTGCGCATCCACAATCGGGGTGAGCGCGTGGTGAAGCTGTTGAATCGCCATTGGCGCATCACCGATGGCCATGGCCGCCTGCAGGAGGTCAGGGGCCCTGGCGTCGTGGGCGAGCAGCCCGTGCTGGCCCCGGGCCAGGTGTTCGAGTATACGAGCGGCTGCCCGCTCAATACGCCATCCGGCATCATGGTGGGCACCTACGAGATGGTGGATGCCAATGGCGAGCGTTTTCTGATCGATATCCCCGCCTTTTCGCTGGATTACCCCAACCAGCCCCGTCACCTGAACTGATCGGCCGCCGCGTCGCGCCCACCGGTTCGCTCAAGAGGAGATCGTCGTTTGACCAAGACCACGCGCTCGGCCGCGCTAAGGGCTAAGGTGTCGTCATCAAAGAGCGCCGCAAAGAGCGAAGCGCGTGCGCCCAGCGCCGTATCGCGCGAGGAAGCCGAGGCCGCGGTCCGCGTCCTCCTCGGCTATGCGGGCGAAAACCCTGATCGCGAAGGCCTGCTTGAAACGCCCAAGCGCGTCGTCAAGGCGTTCGACGAGTATTTCGGCGGCTACGGCCAGGACCCCTACCAGATTCTGGCCAAGACGTTCGAAGAGACCGACGGCTATGACGAGATGGTCGTGCTCAAGAGCGTCTCATTCAACTCGCATTGCGAGCACCACATGGCGCCAATCGTCGGCCGGGTCCATATCGGCTATCTGCCGGACCGTCGCGTGGTTGGCATCTCGAAGCTCGCGCGCATCGTCGAGGTCTATGCCCGTCGCCTTCAGATTCAAGAGAAGATGACGACGCAGATCGCCGACACGCTGAATACGGTGATTCAGCCACGCGGCGTGGGCGTCGTGGTCGAGGGCGTGCACCACTGCATGTCGACCCGTGGCATTCACAAACAGGGTGTGCTGATGGTGACAAGTCGGATGCTCGGCACCTTCCGCTCCGACCCCAAGACGCGCCGCGAGTTCCTTAACATGATCGGCAATCCGACGAGCCGAGGGCTAGACTAAGCGAATCCCTACTCGCCGGGTTGTAGCGCCCTCGTCTCGCGCGCCGGCAGCGGGCGTTCGCGCCCGAAGAGGCGTGCGAGGTCGTTCGCGATCATCAGCACGACCGGCACCAGCACGAGCACGATGATGGTTGTGGCCATCAGGCCGAACACGATGGTCACCGCCATCGGCTTCAGGAACTGGGCCTGTAGGTCAGTCTCGAACAGAAGTGTGACGATGCCGAAGATGGTCGTCACCGAAGTCAGGAGAACCGCCCGCAGGCGATCGCACGACGCATTCACCAGCGCGTCGTAGACCGATTCACCGGCCGCGCGCCGCTCCTGATAGGCTTCGACCAGCACGATCGAATCGTTGACGACGATGCCGGAGAGCCCGAGCAGCGCGACCATCGAGAGCACGGTCAGGTCGAAGCCGAGCAGATAGTGGCCGAGCAGCGCGCCGACCAGACCGAAGGGGATGACCGCCATGATGCCGATCGGTGTCCAGTAGCTCCGGAACACCCAGGCGAGAATGATGTAGATCGCGACCAGCGCCACCATCGTGCCGGTCTGCATGTCGCCGATCGTGTTGGCCTGTTCCTCGGCCTTGCCCTTGAAGGCGAATTGCACGCCATGGCGCTTGCCGATCTCGGCGAGGCCCGCCTCCCGCGCCGCCTCCAGGATCTTGTTGTTGGTGGTGACGGTCTCGTCGACCTCGCCGGTGATCGCAATCTGGCGCTTGCCGCCCTCGCGATTGATGCGCGAGAAGCCGACGCCCTCGCGCATGGTGACGATCTCGGCGAGCGGAACTTCAAGGCCTTCGGGGCTCAGCACATAGAGGTTGCGCAATTGGCTCGAATCGAGCCCGCTCTTGGCGAGCATTACCCTGACCGTGACTTCCTCATCGCCCCTGCCGAATCGCTTGGCGATCGCGCCCTCGAAGGCGCCGCGAACCTGCCGGGCCACGCCCTCGATGGTGAAGCCGAGCGCTCGGCCGCGTGCGTTCAGCTCGAGGATCGTTTCCTCCTTGCCGAGCGGCATGTCATCCGACAGGTCGCTGACACCGGGGAAGCGCCCGAGCAGCTCACGCACGTCAAGCGATGCCGCCTTGAGTGCATCGAGGTCCGTCCCGATGGCGCGAATGTCGATCTCGCGACCGGGCGGGCCGGATTGCTGCTCGACGATCGAAAGCGTCTCGATCCCGGGGGCCATCCGAATTTCGTCGCGCCAGGCCTCGATCAGCGCGGCGGTGCGCACCTCGCGCGTGTTGGACGGTGCGAGCTCGACCTGCACCGCTCCCAGATTGTCCGAGGTGCCGAGGAAAAAGCCGTCCGAGCGGCCAACCGGCGCGCCGATGCTCACGATGGCCATGCTCACCACGCCGGGCTTGCCATCATTGAGCTTGGCCTCGGCGGCGTAGAGCGCGCGCTCCATCTCATTGGCCATGGCGAGCGTGGTCTCGCGCTTCGTGCCCTCGGCAAACGAAACATTGGCGAAAACGGTGTCGGATTCGGGCGAGGGAAAGAAGACGAAGGAGAGCCGACCGCCGGCAACCAGGCCGAAGCAGAAGATCAGCGTGCTGACGGCGATCGCCAAGGTCAGGTAGCGCCAGGCGATCGCTGTTTTGACAAGGCGGCGGAACGGCCCCTCGCGGAAGCGCGCGAAGCCGCGCAGGAACCAGCCGTTGAACCGGTTGTGTTGGCCGCTGACCTTTCCGAGAGAGCCCCGCAGATGCCGCGGCAAAATAAGGAAACATTCGAGCGTCGAGCCAATCAGCACCGCGATCACGACCATCGGAATAGCCGAGATGATCTGGCCGATCACGTCGCCGATCATCAACAGGGGTGCGAAGGCAACCGCTGTCGTGGTGGTCGCCGCCATCACCGGCCAAAACATGCGTCGAGGGCTGAGCTCGGATGCGGTCGTTGGGGCCATCCCGCGCTCACGCAGCGTGACCGCGTGCTCGCCCACCACGATCGCGTCATCGACGATGATGCCGACCATCAGGATCAGGGCGAACAGGCTGACCATGTCGATGGTCTGCCCGCTCCAAAGCATGACGGCGAGGCCGACGAACAGCGACGTCGGAATGCCAAGCGCAATCCAAAAGGCGACGCGCGCGCTCAGAAACAGGAAGAGCACCACGACGACCAGCACCAGGCCCTGCAGGCCATTGGTCAGCAGCAGGTTGATGCGGCTGTCGATCATCTCGGCGACATTGTCGTAGCGCTCGACCTTCAGGGTTGGCGCCAAAGTGGGCAGCAGGGCCTCGACATAGGCGTCGAGCTTCTTGCTCTCCTCGATCGCATCGGCCGAGGGCGCGCGCAGCACCCTGATCTCGACCGCCGGCCGGCCCTTGCGCAAATGGACCGCCTGATCCTCGTCGAACGTCTCGCTGATCCTGGCGACCTCGCGCAGCGGCAGGCGCTGCGTGCCGTTGCCCGATTTCAGTTCGAGCGCGCCAACATCCTCGGCGGTCTCGGCGAGCCCGAGGCTCCGAATCTGACGCTCGGCACCGGCCGGCAGCGTGCCGGAAGGCAGGTCGAACGAGCGCTCGCCGATGCGGCGCGCAAGTTCAACTGGCGTCAGATCGAGCTGACGCAGCACGCCGGGCTCAACCTCGACCCTGATCTCCTCGTCGCGCGCGCCGATCAGCTCCACCTTGGTGATGCCGGCATCGAGCAGCTCGTCGCGGATGCGTTTCGCGGTGGCTTTGACCGCCGCTTCATCATGCTCGCCTGAGACCACCAGCCGTCCGACCGTCTCATAGTCCGAGACGCGCGCGATGATCGGTCGCTCGATGTCTTCCGGCAGCGTGCTTAGCCGCGCGATCGCGCTCTCGACATCGCTGAGCGCGCTCTGCATGTCGGTGCCGGGCTTGAACTCGAGCGCGACCAGCCCGACCCCCTCGGCCGATTGCGAGGTCAACCGCTTGACGCCGTCGATGTCGCGCACCTCGGGCTCGATCACCCCGATGATGTTGCGATCGACGTCCTCGGCGCTGGCACCCGGCCAGGTCACCGTGGTGGTGATCCAGTCGATGTGAAAGTCAGGAAAGAACTGGGTGTTGATCCTGCCGAGCGCGACCAGCCCAAGCACGAGGCACACGGCCATCAGGAGGTTCGCCGCGACCGGATGGCGCGCAAACCGAATCAGCAGATCGGCCCGAGGCTGGCTCGGCGCCTCGGGCTCGTCATCGCGCGCGGCGCTCATCGCTGGGTGACCTTGGCGCCCGGCCCGATTTCGGCAAAGCGGGAGGTCACGACCACGTCGCCGGTTTTCACCTTGCCCTGCACGATCACGTCATTGCCGGCGCGGGCCAGCAGCTGCACCTGACGCACTTCGAGACGGCCGTCGGTGACGACATAGATCATCTTGTCGTCATGCAAGGCGGTATCGGGCAGGAGCGCCGCCTGCTCGAACATGCGGTCGGCCAGCTCGATCTCCACGAACGCGCCCGGCCGAAGCGGTGTCTCGCCGTCGAACGCGTTGAGTCGAGCATAGAGCTCGATGCCGCCCGAGCTCGCCGCCGTCCGGCTGCCGATGCGGGCGAGCGTCGCGTCGAACTCGCGCACCGAATCGCCCGAGCGCCAGCGCACCGCGACCTTCTTGTCGTCGAGCGTGCCCTTGCCATTGATCAGCCGGCCATAGACCGCGTCGCTGACATGAAACTTCGCTTCAAGACTGGAGACATCGATCAGTCGACCGATCCGATCGTTGGGCCCGAGCCGCTTGCCCAAGGATGCCGCGGTCTCGGTGAGGTAGCCATCGAACGGCGCGCGAATTGTCGCGTCATCGAGGTCGCGTTGGGCGCGCTTCTTGGCCAGCTCAAGCCGGGTGATTTGGGCGCGCGACTGATCCGCCCTTGCGCGCCAGGCCTTCAGGTTTTCGCGGCGCTGTGTGCGCGCCTCTTCGCGCTCGCTCATTTGCATTCGTACATCGTCGATCGACTTGTCGGTGCCGACGCCGCCCTCTTTCAATTTCTCTCGCCGCTTGAGCTCACGCTCGGTCAGCGCAATCTGGCTGTTGTTCTGCTTCAGGCTGGCTTCTTCGGCCGCGATCTGCGCGCTCAATTCGATCAGGCGCGCCTCGGCCTCGGCCAGGGCCGCGCTCGCCTCGCCCAGCGCGATCTCGAACTCGAACGGGTCGATGCGCACCAGCACGTTGCCGGCCTTGACCTTGGCACCATCGAGGAAGGCGGGGCTGGCCTCGATCACCGGCCCGGCCACCGCCGCGCGCAGCTCGATGTCCCTGACCGCGACGATCTCGCCATAGGCGATGACGTCCGGCTGCACGGTCTCGACCTTGGCGATGGTCGTGGAGACCAGCCAGCTCCGCTCCGCGGGTGCCGTGGGCACGAGCTCAGGCTTGGTCGCCTGCAGCACGCCGGCAACCACGACCGCGCCGCCCAGAACGAGCAGCGGCAAAGCGAACTTGAAGATGGTCTTGACGCGCAACGGGAGCGTCCTTCGGAACCGGGATGGTTATGGTACGGCGGCGGCGGTGCCCCGGATCAACCCGCCGCGTCTTGCCTTGGAGGCGCCGGCTGGCGACAATTGCACGACCCTGCCGCGCCGCTCCTTCGGTGTTCTGGCCCGGCGGGAGCGCGCCGGCGACCCACCAACCAAGTTACCGCCATAAATAGGGATCGCGTTCATGCCTGCCCAGAGCTACTCGCCCGTCGAAATGATCACAAAGCTGGTCTCGTTCGATACGACCAGCCGAGATTCTAATCTACCACTGATCAATTTTGTTGCTGAATACCTCAGGGGACACGGCATCGCCTCGACCCTGATTTACGACGACTCGCGCCAAAAGGCCAATCTCTACGCCACGGTCGGGCCCGAGGATGTGCCGGGCATCGTGCTTTCCGGCCACACCGATGTCGTGCCGGTGGACGGCCAGCCCTGGGTGACCGATCCGTTCCGCGTGGTCGAGAAGGACGGGCGCCTCTATGGCCGCGGCACCACCGACATGAAAAGCTTCTCGGCGGTCGCGCTCTCGCTCGTGCCGGCCTTCCTCGAAAGGAAGCTCAAGACGCCGATCCATTTCGCGCTCTCCTATGACGAGGAGGTCGGCTGCCTTGGCGCACCGCGCATGATCGCGCAGCTGGAGAAACTCGGGGTCAAGCCGCGCATCGTGATCGTGGGCGAGCCGACCGACATGACGGTCGTGAACGCGCACAAGGGCGTGCGCAGCTTCCGCACCAGCTTGACCGGGCTCGAGCAGCATTCGAGCGCGACCCACCTCGGCGTCAACGCGGTCATGTACGCCTGCGAGATCGTCCACTTCCTCGGCCAGCTCGCGGAGGAGTGGAAGGCGACACACTCACGGCCCGAGAGCGGCTTCGAGCCGCCGCACACCACGATCCATGTCGGCACCATCCAGGGCGGAACGGCGCAGAACATCATTCCGCGCCATTGCGCCTTCACCTGGGAATACCGGCTGATTCCCGGCGATGACGGCGAGGAGATTCGCCGCCGCTTCGATGCGTTCGTGGCGGAAAAAATCCTGCCGCGCATGCGGGCCGTGTGGCCGGAGGCGAGCGTCGAGACCGCCGCGCGCGCCGCGGTGCCGCCGCTGGTGCCGGAATCCGGGTCGTCGGCCGAGGCGCTATGCAAGGCGCTTGCGCGCACCAACGAAGTGGGCGTCGTCTCCTACGGCACCGAGGCCGGGCAGTTCCAGGAGGTCGGCATCTCGACCGTCGTGTGCGGCCCCGGCAACATCGACCAGGCCCACAAGCCCAACGAGTTCATCGAGCTCGCCCAGGTCAAGAAGTGCGAGGAATTCCTGAGGCGCCTGTTGAATGAGGTGTGTGCGGTGTAGAAAGCCCTTCCCCCGGACGGGGGAAAGGGTTTGGGATTGGGGGTGACGCGCCGAGCGGGCGGAGCCCGCTTAGATCGGGTGAACACGTGCTTCGCACGTGAGCTTGCACCCTCCCACCCAAGCCCTCCCTCCCGCTCACGGAAGGGAGGGTTTTCTCATAGAGTCCGCTGAGACGGCTCTATTCTTAGATCGTTCGCACTTACCTCCTGCAGCGACATCTTGCCCTCAGGCGTGAACTCCCAGAATTCGACGCCGAAGGTGCGATACCACTGGCCGCTCTCGCCGTCCTTCCACTCGCTGATGAAGCGGGCGCAGATGGCGTTGCCGTTGAAGGTGCCGAGCGTCTTCTTCAGGCGGTAGCCCTCGGCGCGCTTGAAGCGGGCGCGCAAATAATCCGTGATCGCCTTCTTCCCCTCGAGGAACTGCTCACGATAGCGCCAGCGCACGTCGTCTGTGTAGCCCGCCGCCGCAATCTCGGCGTCGCGCGTGTTCCAGCTGTCCTCGCAGAATTTCACCATCGCCTTGGCGCTCTCGGCGGTGAAGGGCGGCTTCGGGGCGGTCGGCATGGCGGCTCCTGCGTGTCTTCTCCTGGTGCGCGCGGAGCATTATCTGCTGCGATCGACGCGTGGTCGATCCGATTCTAGCGACCCTCTCCGCCTGCGGGGCGGAGAGGGTGGCGCGACAGCGCCGGGAGAGGTGGGGTGAACGCGCGCGAACGTTGAGAGACCTCCCCCACCTCACCCCATCCCTCTCCGCCCCCAAGGGCGGAGAGGGGCGCGAGCCCGTGACCATCGATGGACTCCTCCGGTGACAGGCGAGGCATCGCGCTCCTAAACTGGAACGAGTCGCACGCGCCTTTTGTTGCGCAGGCCCGGAGAGGACCAGCATGACCGTTGCGAACCCGGTGACTCTGCCGTTGTCGGGCTATGCGGCCCGCCATGTCGCGCTGAAGGTCGAGAGCCGGGTCGCGACCATCACGCTCAACCGGCCGGAGCGGAAGAACCCGCTCACCTTCGAGAGCTATCAGGAGCTGACCGACATCTTCCGCGCCGCGGCGAAGGACGATGCGGTCAAGGCCATCGTGCTCGCCGGCGCCGGCGGCAATTTCTGCTCGGGCGGCGATGTGCACGAGATCATCGGCCCGCTGATCGAGATGGGCGCAACCGGCCTCATGGCCTTCACCGAGATGACCGGCGGCCTCGTGAAGGCCATGCGCGCCGGGCCGCAGCCGATCGTCGCCGCGGTCGACGGCGTCTGCGCCGGCGCCGGTGCGATCCTCGCCATGGCATCGGATTTGCGCATCGGCACGCCGGGCGCCAAGGTCTCGTTCCTGTTCAACCGGGTCGGCCTTGCCGGTTGCGACATGGGTGCCTGCGCGATCCTGCCGCGGCTGATCGGCCAGGGCCGCGCGGCCGAGCTGCTCTACACGGGGCGCGCGCTCGGCGGCGAGGAGGGCGAGCGCTGGGGCTTCTTCAACCGACTCGCGACCTCCGACACCGTGCTCACAGAGGCCACGCGTCTTGCGGCCGAGCTTGCGCATGGGCCGAGCTTTGCCAACGCCATGACCAAGCGCATGCTCGGCATGGAATGGGCGATGTCGGTCGAGGCAGCGATCGATGCCGAGGCGGTGGCGCAGGCCCTCTGCATGGAGACGGAGGATTTCGCGCGCGCCTACCGCGCCTTCGCCGCCAAACAGAAGCCGGTGTTCGAGGGCAACTAGGTCGGCAGGCAGGGCAAGGCTTGGACCAATCGAGGTCGTCGATGATCCGTTCGGGCCACATCGATACGTTCACGCGCGATCATCTGCCGCCGCGCGCGCAATGGCCGGACCTGGTCTTCACCCTGCCGACCTTGCGCTATCCCGAGCGGCTTAACGCGGTCAGCGCGCTGCTCGATCATTGGCTCGAGGCAGGCGCCGGCGATCGTGCTTGCGTGATCTCAGGCCACGGCACGATCAGCTTTCGCGCGGTCGCCGAGCGGGTCAACCGCCTCGCCAACGTGCTCACGCGCGAGCTCGGCATGGTGTCCGGCAATCGCGTGCTCATTCGCGGCGCCAACAGCCCGATGGTGTTCATCGCGGTGCTCGCCGTGATCAAGGCGGGCGGGGTCATCGTGCCGACCATGCCGCTGCTGCGCGCGAGGGAGCTCGGCCTCATTATCGCGAAAGCCAAGATCAAGCTCGCGCTGTGTGATGCAAGCCTTTCCGACGAGCTCGAGAGGGCGGCCGAGGCGGTCGGCGGGCTCGAGGTCATCGGCTATTGGAATTCCGGCACGGCGGCCGATCTTGAAGCGCTCATGGCGACGTCGGGCCATGACCGGTTCGATGCGTGCGACACGGCGGCGGATGATGTGTGCGCGATAGGCTTCACCTCGGGTACGACCGGTGAGCCCAAGGGCGCAATGCACTTTCACCGCGACCTGCTGGCCACCTGCGACACCTATGGGGCACACGTGTTGCACGCGACGCGCGAGGATCGTTTCATCGGCACACCGCCAATCGCGTTCAGCTATGGGTTTGGCGGCTTGATGCTGTTTCCGCTCCGCGTCGGCGCCAGCGCGATCATGCTCGAGCGCGCGACGCCGGATGATCTGCTGGAGGCGATTTCGCGCTTTCGCGCGACGGTCTGCTTCACCGCGCCAACAGCCTATCGGGCGATGCTGCCCAAGCTCGACACGAGCGACGTCTCGAGCCTCCGGGCCTGTGTGTCGGCGGGCGAGACTCTCCCCGCAGCCATTTTCGAGGAATGGCGCGCCAAGACCGGCCTGCCGATCATGGACGGCCTCGGCTCGACCGAGATGTTGCACATCTTCGTTGGCAGCCCGGCCGATCAGGCGCGCGCCGGCTCGACCGGGCAGGTTGTGCCCGGGTACGAGGCCAGGCTGGTCGATGAGTTCGGGCATGAGGTGCCGAGCGGTCAGATCGGCCGGCTCGCGGTGCGCGGACCCACGGGCTGCCGCTATCTCGCCGATGCGCGCCAAACCATCTATGTCGTCAATGGCTGGAACATCACGGGCGACACCTATGTTCGCGATGACGCCGGCTATTTCTGGTATCAGGCGCGCTCGGACGACATGATCGTCTCCGCCGGGTACAACATCGCGGGGCCCGAGGTCGAGGCGGCGCTGCTCACGCATCCACTCGTCACCGAATGCGGCGTTGTCGGCGCGCCTGATCGGGAGCGGGGCCAGATCGTGAAGGCGTTCGTCGTGCTGCGCGATCAAGAGCAAGCCGGCGAGACGCTGGTGCGCGCCTTGCAGGATCACGTCAAGGCGACCATCGCGCCCTACAAATACCCGCGCGCGATCGAGTTCGTCAGCACCTTGCCGCGCACCGGCACCGGCAAGCTCCAGCGCTTCGAGCTCAGGCGGCGCGCAGCGGAGAAAAAGACCTGAGGGTCAATCAGGAATCAACGCGGTCGTCTCGATCTCGAGCTTGGCGCGGTCCTCGACCAGCGCCGACACCTCGACCAGCGCAACGGCCGGAAAGACGCGGCCGAGCACCTCGCGCCAGCAGGCGCCGATTTCGGCCAGTCGCGCGAGATATTCCCGCTTGTCGGTCACGTACCAGGTGATGCGCACGATGTGCTCTGGCGTCGCGCCGGCGGCCGCGAGAATCTCGACGATATTCAGGAGCGTTTGGCGCAGCTGGCCGACGAAGTCGTCTGTCTCGAATTGGCCCTCCGGCGTCCAGCCGATCTGGCCGGCGACGAACACCAATCGTCCGCGGCCCGCGACCGCGTTGGCAAAACCCTTCGGTTTCGGCCAGCTCGCGGGATTGATGGTTTCGAGTTGGTTGCGCATGGCGGCACCTTGCATGGCTGACACGGCGGGTCAGGCTGCTGAGCTTTACGCTCCTTTGCGCCAGAACTAAAGTGACCGTGAGGTCGGGGAAGCAAGGCCGCGCCGCGGCCAGCCGGTGGGTGTCTATGAGAATCGTCTGCGTCGGCGGGGGCCCGGGCGGGCTCTTCCTGAGCATCCTGCTGAAGCGCAAGAATCCGTCGCACCAAATTCGCGTGATCGAGCGCAATCGGCCGGACGACACGTTCGGCTGGGGCGTCGTATTCTCGGACGAGACCCTGAGCAACATCGCCGCGGCCGACCCCGCCGCCTATGCCGACATCACGCGCGCCTTCGCCCATTGGGTCGACATCGACATTCACTATCGGGGCGAGGTGCTGCGCTCGACCGGTCACGGCTTCTCTGGGCTGTCGCGCCGGCATTTGCTCAACATCCTGCATGCGCACGCACGTCGGCTCGGCGTCGTGCTCGATTTCGAGACCGAAGTGGGCGATCTCGCTGGGCTCGGCGAGGTGGACCTCATCGTCGCCGCCGATGGCTCCAACAGCCGCATTCGTGAACAACACGCGAGCGAATTCGGCACAGAGATCGACTGGCGTCCCAATCGATTCACCTGGCTCGGCACGACGCGCCCGTTTCCGGCCTTCACCTTCATCTTCAAGGAGGATCGTCACGGCCTGTGGCGCGTTCATGCGTACCGATTCGATGATCACCACGCGACGTTCATTGTCGAAACGACCGAGACGACGTGGCGCGCGGCGGGGCTCGACCAGGCGAGCGAAGAGCAGAGCGTCGCCTTTTGCGAGCGCCTGTTTGCCGATGAGCTCGCCGGCCATCGCCTGCTCAATAACCGCTCGCTCTGGCGCAGCTTCCCAACGATCCGAAACCGACGCTGGTCGCACGGCAACATCGTGCTCATTGGCGATGCCGCGCACACCGCACACTTCTCGATCGGCTCGGGCACCAAGCTCGCCATGGAGGATTCGATTGCGCTGGCGGAGGCGATCGAGAAACAGTCCACCATCAGCGCGGCGCTCGAGGCCTATGAAGCGGCCCGCCGTCCCGTGGTCGAATCAACCCAGCGTGCCGCCGAGACGAGCCTTCATTGGTTCGAGGAGACCGAGCGCTATCATGGCCGACTCGAGCCGATCCAGTTCGCGGCCAGCCTGCTCACCCGCTCGCTCCGTATCACCCATAGCAATCTGAAGCTGCGTGACCCTGGGTTCGTCGACCGGCTCGATCGCTGGTTCGCCGGTCGCGCGGCCAATCAAAGCGGCGTCAATGTCGCGGCCGAGCCGCCGCCGCCGCCAATGTTCACGCCCTTCAAGCTGCGCGGGCTCCTGCTGTCCAACCGCGTTGTCGTCTCGCCTATGTGCATGTACTCGGCGGAGGACGGCATGCCCAATGATTGGCACATGGTGCATCTCGGCAGCCGGGCGGTCGGCGGCGCCGGGCTCGTCATGACCGAAATGACCGATATCTCGCCCGAGGGGCGTATCTCGCCGGGCTGCGCCGGCCTGTGGAGCGAAGAACAGGCGCTGGCCTGGAAGCGCGTGGTCGATTTCGTGCATGCGAGTAGCCCGGCCAAGATCGGCGTGCAGCTGGCCCATGCCGGGCGCAAGGGCTCGACCCGGC
The DNA here is from genome assembly GCA_016869195.1 of Alphaproteobacteria bacterium. GTDB lineage: Bacteria > Pseudomonadota > Alphaproteobacteria > UBA828 > UBA828 > SHWC01. Next base: position 20,415 of record VGET01000017.1, read on the forward strand.
TGATGTGGGAAGGCATCGACGAGCCGCTCGATGCCGGCAATTGGCCGCTCATCTCAGCGTCGCCAATTCCTTACCTCGTGCACAGTCAGGCGCCAAAGGCGATGGATCGCGCCGACATGGACAAGGTGCGCGATGACTTCGTGCGCGCGGCACGCCATGCCGATCTCGCCGGCTTCGATCTGCTCGAGATTCATTTTGCCCATGGCTATCTGCTCTCGAGCTTCCTCTCGCCCCTTACCAATCGACGCGACGATGTCTATGGCGGCACGCTCGCCAACCGGCTGCGTTTTCCGCTCGAAGTGTTCGATGCGGTGCGCGCCGTCTGGCCAAAGGACAAGCCGATGAGCGTGCGTATCTCCGCGACCGATTGGGTGCCGGGCGGCTTCGATGGCGCAGACGCGGTCGAGGTCGCGCGCGCGTTGAAGGCCCATGGCTGCGACATCGTCGATGTCTCGACGGGCCAGACCACGCCCGACGCTAAGCCGAAATATGGTCGGCTCTACCAGACGCCATATTCGGATCGCATCCGGCACGAGGCTGGCATCCCGACCATGACGGTTGGCAACATCTCGTCCTTTGCCGACGTCAATTCGATCCTGGTGGCCGGGCGCGCGGATCTCTGCGTGCTGGCGCGCGCGCACCTGTTCGATCCCTATTGGACCCGCCATGCGGCGGTCGAGCAGAACTATGCGCTGCCCTGGCCCAAGCAATACTGTTCGATCGAAGGCTACAGGCCGCGCCTCGCATGACCGACGAGCGTCCCCTCAACGGCCGGCACGCCGTTATCACCGGAGGTGGTACCGGTATCGGCGCGGCGATCGCATTGCGACTGGCCGCGATGGGGGCCGATCTCACCCTGATCGGTCGGCGGCCGACGCCCCTGGAGGAAACCGCGCATGCGATGACGTCGCAACATGGCGTGGCGGTCGGCTTCGTCATCGCGGACGTCACGGACTCCGATGCTGTAGCGGCTGCATTCGCTCAAGCCGGGCAGGCGCGCGGCCCGGTTACGATCCTCATCAACAACGCCGGCGCCGCCGAGAGCGCGCCGTTCGGCAAGACCGACCTCGCGCTCCTGCGCCGCATGCTCGCGATCAATCTCGAAGCCGCGTTTCTGTGCTCAGGCGCGGTCGTGCCCGCCATGCGCTCGGGAGACTGGGGCCGCATCGTCAATATCGCCTCGACCGCCGGGCTCACGGGCTACGCCTATGTCAGCGCCTATTGCGCGGCGAAGCACGCGCTCGTCGGCCTCACGCGCTCACTCGCGCTCGAGCTCGCCCGCACCGGCATCACCGTGAACGCGGTCTGCCCTGGCTTTACCGATACCGATCTCGTGGCGCGCGCGATCGACAACATCGTGGCGAAAACCGGCCGCGACGCGTCGGCGGCCAAGGTCGAGCTTGAAGCGACCAATCCGATGGGGCGGTTGGTCACACCAGCCGAAGTGGCGGAAACGGTGGCTTGGCTGGTCGCGCCTTCGGCCCGGCCGGTGACCGGCCAGAGCATTGTGGTCGCCGGCGGCGAGCTGATGCGCTGAGGTTTGCTATCTCGATGATTGCTTGCAATCATCGAGAAGCCCTCAAACGCCGGGCGCTCGCTCCGCTCGCTAGGCTTCCGCCGCATTCGCGGCGCCGCGCAGTCGCGCTGGCCAAGGCTCTTCGAGCCTTGGACTTAGGCTGAAATCGGCGTGCCGTGGGCGCCGGATTCGCGTAGAGCCCAATAGAGCTTGTCCAGCCGATGCGTCAGTGGCCCCGGTGTCGGTTTGGGCAGCTTGCGACCCGCCACCTCGCGCACTGCGAGCGCGCCGCCGGCCGTGCTGCAGGTGAACACCTCGTCTGCCGAGAACAGGTCGAACGCCGTGAGATCTGCTTCCTCGACCGGGATCTGTGCATCGCGCGCAATCTCGATGAAGGTCTGGCGCGTGATGCCGCGCAGCACATTGCGTCGCGGTGTGCGCACGACGCCGCCCTTGATGGCGAACACGTTGGACGCCGGTCCCTCGCAGACATGCCCGGTCTGATCGAGCCAGATCACATCGTCATAGCCGGCCTCAAGCGCCTCGATGCGCGCCATCTGGGAATGCAGGCGGTCGAGGCATTTGTAGCGGGGGTCAAGCGAATCCGGCGTGAAGGCACGCAGATGCGAGATGAAGAGCCGGATGCCCTGGCGCCGCCCCGCCTCATCAGCCAGAAAGATGTAGGGTGCCGCCCAGACGATCATGGTCGGCTGATAATCGCGCGGGTCGGCGACCACCGCCTTCGGTACACCACGGGTGACAATGAAGCGGATGGTCGCGTCGCGCAGGTTGTTGCGCTTCACCGTTTCGATGATGGCCGCGCGCCAATCCGCGTGCGACATGGGTGCGTCGAGGCGGGTCGCGCGGAGCGAATCGTGGAAGCGCTCGATGTGCTGGTCGAGCTTGAAGATACTGCCCTTCCAAGCCGAGACCACGTCGAACACACCGTCGCCGAGCAAAAAGCCCTGGTCGAGCACCGAGACGGTCGCTTCGCTCAGCGGCTTGTACTCCCCGTTGATGAACAGGATCGGCTGGTTGGCCATCGGAACCCCCTAGAACGTCTCTGTTGTATTTCGGCGGAACACGATCGTGAGATTGTTCGCCGGCATCGTCACGATCTCTTCGAGCGTGAAGCCCGATCGCGCGGCGAGCGGCACAACCTCGGTATCGAGGCAACGCACGCCCCATCGCGCATCTTGCGTCTTGAGGCCCTGGTCGAAGCTCTCGTTCGATGGCGCCGTGTGCACACCGTGGCGCTTGAATGGGCCATAGAGAATGAGCGGCGCGCCCGCCGGCAAAAGTCGCGTCCCGCCCGTGAACAGGCCCTCGGCCGCCGCCCAGGGCGCGATGTGGATCATGTTGCAGCAGAAGATGACGTCGGCTGCCGCGATCGGCCACACGGCGGCGCAGACATCGAGCACGATTGCGGGTCGAACACGGGTGCAACCGGCGTCGCGGACGTGGCCATCGATGTCGGTCAAAGCGCCAGGATTTGCGTCGCTCGGCTGCCAGATGAGGGACGGCGAGAGCCGCGGTGACATGAACGCCGCGTGCTCCCCGGTGCCGCTCGCGATTTCGAGCAGAAGCCCCATCTCCGGCAGAACGCGCTGCAGCACCGCAAGGATCGGCTCGCGATTGCGTTCCGTTGCGGGCGCGTGACGCCAGCTCATAGGAAATTGTCCCGCCCGACTGTTGTATCGCCGCGGGCGATTGGACGGGCCCAGGCCAAGCCGTGTCAATCGGAAACGCCGGAGCACCGCGCGCCGGTCAAACCAGAAAATGCGACGAATCAGGCCGAGGTGGCCGCGCGCGCGTCTTCGCCGAGCTTCATCTCCCAATCAAGGGCCGAGCTCACCATGGCATCGAGATCATCGTGAACCGGCTGCCAGCCGAGCCGTGCGCGCAATTGGGCGTTCGAGGCAATGAGGGCCGGCGGGTCGCCCGGGCGCCTCGGGCCCTCACGCACGGCAAAGCGCCGACGCGCGGCGCGCTGCACGGCCTCCAACACCTCGCGTACAGAATGACCGTGGCCGTAACCGCAATTGAGGGTGAGAGATTCGCCACCCGCGGCCAGATGCTGCAGCGCCAGCGCGTGGGCGCGCGCGAGATCGCTGACGTGAATGTAGTCGCGCACGCCGGTTCCATCGGCGGTCGGATAGTCCGTGCCGAAGATCTGAATCTCAGGGCGGCGGCCGAGCGCCGCTTCGCATGCGACCTTGATCAGGTGTGTGGCGTGGCGGGTGGATTGGCCCGCGCGCCCCGCGGGGTCGGCGCCGGCGACGTTGAAATATCTTAGCGCCACATAGCGGAGCGCGCCTGCGGCGGCGGTGTCACGCAGGATCCACTCCGTCATCAGCTTCGAGGCGCCGTAGGGATTGATCGGGCGGGGGTCCGCTTCCTCGGTGACCGGAATTTCGTGCGGCACGCCATAGACGGCGGCGGTCGATGAAAAAATGAATTGCTCGACCCCGTTGCGCAGGCCGATCTCGATCAGCCGATGGCTCTTGATCGTGTTGTTCCGGTAATAGCCGAGCGGGTCACGCACGGAGTCCGGCACCACGACGCTGCCGGCAAAATGCATGATCGCTGACACACGATGGGCCGCGATCACCTGGGCGACCAGGAGTTCATCGCCGATATCACCGACGATGAGCGGCACATCGCTCGGCACCGCGTGCTGAAACCCGGTGCTCAGATTGTCGAGTACCACGACGCGTCGCCGCGCGGTTCGGAGCGCGAGCACCGCATGGGCGCCGATATAGCCGGCGCCGCCGGTGACCAGAACCGTGCTCTGCCGGGTCATCGGCGCGAGCGCCATCGCGTGCGGTCAGGCGCCGGAGGCGAGAGCCAATCGGACGCTGCCGATCGCATCGCGTCCATAGCTGTCCTCGAGCCGCACAATATCGTCCTCACCGAGATAGGCACCCGACTGGACCTCGATCAGGTGCAGCGGGATCTTGCCCGGGTTCTCGAGCCGATGAACCGTACCGAGCGGAATGTAGGTCGACTGATTCTCGGTCAGCAGCACCTCGTCATTACCGCGCGTGATGCGTGCGGTGCCGCGCACCACCACCCAGTGTTCCGCTCGATGGTGATGCATCTGCAGCGATAGCCGCGCGCCCGGGTTTACCACCAGTCGCTTGACCTGAAAGCGATCGCCGGCATCGACGGTGTGATAGCTGCCCCACGGACGATAGATCGTTCGATGAGCGTCGGCCTCTGTGCGGTTGTTGATGCGCAGTCGATCGACCAGGCCTTTCACGTCCTGAGCCCGCTCGCGCGGCACGATCAACACCGCGTCTTCGGTTGCGACGACGATCGTGTCGCGCAGGCCCACCGCGGCCACCAGCGGGCCGTCGGTGCGCACATAGGAGCCTTCGACGTCTTCGAGTGTCCGTCGTCAAAATATTTGAGACAGGCGAGGTCGTTGGCTAACGGAGGACCCGGCTCATCTGTGGTTTGAGTTTAGGCAGCGGTTTTGGCGTGCTGCAAGC
>VGET01000018.1 GCA_016869195.1 Alphaproteobacteria bacterium
CCCGCGGTTCTGGATCCCCCGGTCAAGCCGGGGGATGACGGAAGGAAGGCCGCCCCTGCCCGTCATCCTCGGGGCGCGCGTGAAGCGCGAACCCGAGGATCCATGGTGTCGCGCACGCAGAACGATGGATACCGGGTCGCAAGCCTCGCAACCGAACATCTTCGGTGTTCGGGCTCGGCTAGCGCCCGGTATGACGGGTTGGGATGGGCCGACAAGGTGCGACCACCTCGGGCGACCAACGCGAATTGAACACATAGCTTGTGCGCCTTTTCACGCGCCCCGACCCATCCCGTCATGACCGGCGCGTCAAGGTCCGCCAATGTCAAGGTGCGATGGGCTTGACTCATCGCACCTTGGCCGGCGCAACTGCGCCGCGCCGCTATGCGGCGAGAGCCAAGCGAGCGGAGCGAGCGTTCGGCGTCTGAGGGCGCCTCGATGATCGGTCGCGATCATCGAGGATTGGTATAAACTATACGATGCCGTGTCGCATCGGAGGATCGGTTCCGCATGACCCTCGCCGCCATCTCGCTCGACGACAAATACCGGCTCGATCGCGGCCAGGTGTTCATGACCGGCACGCAGGCGCTGGTGCGCTTGCCCATGCTTCAACACGCGCGCGACAAGGCGGCCGGGCTCGACACCGCCTGCTACATCTCGGGCTATCGCGGCTCGCCGCTCGGCAATTTCGACCGCGCGCTCTATCAGATCAAAGCCGAGCTGAAAGCGCACAACATCCACTTCCAGCCCGGCGTGAACGAAGACCTTGCGGCCACCGCGATCTGGGGCACGCAGCAGGTCGGCCTTTTCCCCGGCGCCAAGCATGATGGCGTGTTCGCGCTCTGGTACGGCAAGGGGCCTGGTGTCGACCGCTCGATCGATGCGCTGAAGCACGCGAACGCGGCCGGCACTTCGCGCCATGGCGGCGTGCTCGCGCTCGCAGGCGATGACCATATCTGCGCGTCGTCGACCCTGCCGCATCAGAGCGAGTTCGATTTCATGGCGGCCTCGATGCCGGTGATCAACCCGGCCGGCGTGCAGGAGCTGCTGGATTTCGGCCAGCTCGGCCTCGCGCTCTCGCGCTATTCGGGGCTCTGGGTCGGCATGATCTGCGTGGCCGAGACGATCGATTCCTCCGCGATCGTGACACTCGATCCCGACCGCGTGACGATCGCGCTGCCGAGTGACCACGCGCTGCCCGAGACCGGCGTCAATATTCGTTGGCCCGATCCGCCGAACGATCAGGAACGCCGGCTGCACGAACATAGATTACCCGCCGCGCTCGCCTTCGCGCGCACCAACCGCTTCGATCGCGTGGTGTTCGACAGCCCGAGCCGGCGCATCGGCATCGTCACCACCGGCAAGTCCTATCTCGACGTGCGCCAGGCGCTCGACATTCTAGGCCTCGATGAGCGGCGCGCGGCCGCGCTCGGCCTCGCGCTCTACAAGATCGGCCTCTCCTGGCCGCTCGAGCCCGAGGGCGCGCTTGCTTTTTCAAGCGGGCTCGAAGAACTGCTGGTGATCGAGGAGAAACGGAGTCTCATCGAGTTCCAGCTGAAGGACCGGCTCTATCATCTGCCGACCGGGCGCCGACCGAGCATCGTCGGCAAGACCGAATTGGATGGCCGCCCCCTCTTCCCCGCGATCTACGAGCTCAACCCGCTGATGATCGCGCGGGCGATCGCGGCGCGCCTGCCGAGCGTGCCCGAGGCCGAGGCCGCGCGCGCGCGCCTCAACGCGCTCGAGCGCGAGGCCGAGGCGCAGGTCAAGGCCGCGGGCGGCAAGCGCATCGAGCGCATTCCCTATTTCTGCTCGGGCTGCCCGCATAACACCTCGACCAAGGTGCCCGAGGGCAGCCGCGCGCTCGCCGGCATCGGCTGCCACTACATGGCGCAGTGGATGGACCGGCGCACCGAGACCTATACGCAAATGGGCGCCGAGGGCGCGACCTGGCTCGGCCAGGCGCCCTTCACCACCACGCGCCATATCTTCCAGAACATCGGCGACGGCACTTATTTCCACTCGGGCTTGCTTGCGATCCGCGCCGCGGTCGCCGCCAAGGTCAACATGACCTACAAGGTACTCTACAACGACGCGGTCGCGATGACTGGCGGTCAGCCGATGGACGGGCCGCTCGATGTCGCCATGATCACGCAGCAATTGCGCGCCGAGGGCATCAGGCGTATCGCGGTCGTGACCGACGAGCCGGAGAAATATCCGCTCGCACCCGGCTTTGCGGAAGGCGCCACGGTGCATCACCGCGACGAGCTCGACGCCGTGCAGCGCGACTTGCGCGAGATCGAGGGCGTCACCGCGATCGTCTATGACCAGATGTGTGCGACCGAGAAGCGCCGCAAGCGCAAGCGCGGCCAATTGGACGAGCCACCCTGGCGGGTCGTGATCAACCCCGAGGTCTGCGAGGGCTGCGGCGATTGCAGCTATCAGTCGAACTGCCTGTCGGTCGTGCCGATCGAGACCGAGTTCGGCCGCAAGCGCCGGATCGACCAGAGCGCCTGCAACAAGGATTATTCGTGCCTCAAGGGCTTCTGCCCGAGCTTCGTGCTGGTCAAGGGCGGCAAGCTCAAGAAGGGCCGCGCGCGAAACGATGATGGATTGGCCGCCCGCCTCGCCGCTTTGCCCGAGCCGGCAAGGCCTTCACTCGATCAGCCCTTCGGCATCGTCATGGCCGGCGTCGGCGGCATGGGCACGGTGACGATCGGCGCGTTGCTCGCGACCGCAGCACGGCTCGAGAACAAGGGCGCGACGGTGATCGACAAAATCGGCCTCGCGCAGAAGTTCGGCGCGGTCACTTGCCATGTGCGCCTTGCGTCGTCGCAGGATCAGCTCCATGCACCGCGCATCGCACATGGTGCGGCCGATCTGATGCTCGGCGCCGACCTCGTGACGTCTGCCAGTGCGGATGTGCTCGCCCGCCTCGCGCGCGGCAAAACGATCGCGCTCGTCAACAGCCATGAATCGGTGACCGGCGATTTCACGCGCAAGCCCGACCTTGCTCTGCCCGGGCGGGAGCTGCACAGCGTGATCGAGCAGGCGACCGGCCGAGGCCGCGCCGAGTTCTACGATCTCACGCGCTGCGCGGTCGCGCTCGTCGGCGATGCGATCATGACCAACCCGATGCTGATCGGCCTCGCTTTTCAGAAGGGGCTGATCCCCTTATCCGCCGAGGCAATCGAGCGCGCGATGGAGCTGAACGAGGTGAGCGTTGAGGCCAATAAGCGCGCCTTCCATTGGGGCCGGCTGTTGGCGCACGACCCGGAACATGTCGCGGTCGCGGTCTATGAAGGTGCGGTCGATGAGCCGCGCGCGCCGGCACGAGCCCTGGACGACGTGGTGGCGCGCCGCATGGCCGATCTCACCGCTTACAAGAACGCCGCCTATGCCGAGCGCTATCGCCAGATGATCGATCGGGTGCGCGCGGCGGAAGTGGCGAAGGCGCCGGGCTTCACAGGCCTCGCGGACGCCGTCGCGCGCAGCTATCACAAGCTGCTCGCCTACAAGGACGAGTACGAGGTCGCGCGCCTCTACACCGATGGCCGCTTTAAGGCGCAGATCGCGAACCAGTTTGAAGGTGCCTACAAGCTCCAGATCAGCCTGGCGCCGCCCTTGTTCGCGGGGCGCGATCCGGTCACCGGTCACCTCAAGAAGCGTGTCTATGGCGCCTGGGTGCTAATGGGCTTCGGGGTACTCGCGAAAATGAAACGCCTGCGCGGCACGCCGCTTGACGTGTTCGGCTACACCAGGGAGCGCAGACTCGAGCGCCGCCTGATCACCGACTATGAGGCGACGGTGACGCGCCTCCTCGCCGGCCTCGGCACCGACAGCCACGCGCTCGCGGTCGAGATTGCGAAGCTGCCGCTCGCCATGCGCGGCTTCGGCCATATCAAGGAGGCGAACATCATGACCGCGAAGGACGAGGAGAAGCGCCTGCTCGCGCTTTACGAGACGCCGGCGACCCACCTGAGTGCGGCCGAATGAGCGCGGGCGAGACCGCGCTCGTCGTCGGCATCGGGCCCGGACTCGGCGCCTCGCTCGCGCGCCGCTTCGCCGCCGAGGGACTGCATGTCGTGCTGGCCGCGCGCCAGCAGGCGCATCTGGATGAGGTGCTGGCCGCAATCAAGGCCAAGGGCGGCAGCGCCGAGGGCGTCGTCACCGACTCAACCGACGAAGCCCAAATCGAGCGCCTCTATGGCGTGATCGACAAGCGCCAGCGCCCGCTCGCGCTCGCCGTCTACAATGCCGGCGCCTTCATGCGCACCAGCATTCTGGACGCGACCGCGGCGGACTTCGAGCGCTGCTGGCGGGTCGGCTGCCTCGGCGGCTTTCTGGTCGGTCGCGCGGCCGGCAAGCGCATGGCCGAGCAAGGCCGCGGCACGCTCATCTTCACCGGCGCGACCGCGTCCTGGCGCGGCAGCGCGCAGTTCTTCAACCTCGCGGTCGGCAAGTTTGGGCTGCGCGCGCTGGCCGAAAGCATGGCGCGCGAGCTGCAGCCGAAGGGCGTGCATGTTGCTCACGTCGTGATCGACGGGCAGATCATGTCGGCGCGCTACGCCAACCTCGCCAAGGAGCGCCCGGCCGATGGCCTCTTGGACCCTGACGCGATCGCCGACACCTATTGGCACCTGCACACCCAGCATCGCAGCGCCTGGACGCTCGAGCTCGAGGTGCGCCCCTGGGTGGAGAAGTTCTGAGGCGCAGGCCGAGCCCGGCACGATCCCATGCCGTCGGCCGATGAGCTCCTGAGGACGTTCTCGCCGCCCAGGCCGTTCGTGCATGGCTCCACCACGCACGACATCTATCAGCGCGGCAACGGCCCGCCCGTGATCCTCCTGCACGAGCTGCCGGGCATGACGCCGCGCTGCCTCGACCTCGCGGCCACGATCGCGGATGCCGGCTTCTCGGTGAACCTGCCCTTGTTGTTTGGCGCGGCGGGGCGTTCCGCGACGATCGGCAATTCGCTGAGGCTCCTTTGCGTGCGACGCGACATCGAGCTGTTCGCTGCCAATCGCACGAGCCCGATCGTTGCTTGGCTCAGGGCGTTGTGCCGCGAGGTGCATAGCCGTGCGGGCGAGCCGGCGAACGGCGTCGGCGTCATCGGCATGTGTCTCACCGGCAATTTCGCGCTGAGCCTGATCGCGGAACCATCGGTCTTCGCCTCGGTCGTGTGCCAGCCGAGCCTGCCGGTCCTCACTGGCCGCGACGCGCTCGCCATGTCGCCTGAGGATTTGAGCGCCGCGGTCGCGGCGGCGCGTGAGAAGCCCAAGCCGGTCGGTCTCTGCATGCGCTACGAGAAGGACTGGGTAAGCCCGCAGGCGCGCTTCGAGCGCATCAAGAAGGAATTCGGCGACGCTTTCGCCTTCATTGAGTATCCCGGCAACGAGCACGCTGTGCTGACCGATCATCTGGTCGATGATGCGCTCACCCTCACCATCGCGCACCTGAAGGCGCGGCTGGGGTGAGGGCCAGAAAAAGCCGGGCCATCTATGGCCGAGACGAAGCGCTTTGAGCGATCGATACCGGGTCGCAAGCCTCGCAGCCGAACACTCCTGGTGTTCGGGCTCGGCTAACGCCCGGTATGACGAATTGAGAGGAGCACGACGACCCCCTGCTTGTCATCCCGGCCGCGAAACGAGCCGGGATCCGCCGAGCAACCCTAGCCGACCTCCTTGTCCCAGACGCCCTCAGGGAGCGGCAGGCCGGCGAGCTCGGGCGCGCCGAGCGCAGCAGCAGGCGCGAGACCGAGGCCGCGGATGATGTGCTCGAGCTGGCGGGCGTGCTGCGCCACGTGCCACGCGGTGCGCTCGAGCACGCCAGGCAGAGGCTGCGTGCCGTAATAGGTGCGGAGCGATTGCTCCGGCGCGACACCGTGCGCACGCCACGCCGCGAAGCGCGCCGCGGTCTCACTTATTGAGTGCGCCACGCCGTCGGGCGTGCGTGACGCCCCTTCCGCCCGGCGCTCGAAATGCTGAAAGGTCAGCGCATCGCCTTTCGCAGCATCGAGGAAGCCCTCAACGATCATCGCGATGTGAAACGGGATGTCGCCGAACGTGCGATCGGGCCGGCCCTGGATCGGCGTCTCGAACGCGGCGTTCGGCATCTGACGCGCGAGCCTCTCAGAGACGCGGAGCAGACTTTGCACGCGCTCGATCAGCGTGGCGACCGGCAAGCGCTCAGCTTTCCAATCGAGGCCCAGAAAGCGCGCGACATCATCCAGCTCCTGCGCAAAGCAAAACGCGCCGCCGCGCGCGATCACCGGCACCGAGCGTGCGCCGAGCGCCTCGAGCGCCGCCATCGCCTCGGCCGACGCGCGCACATTGATCGATTCATAGGCGATGCCGTGGCGGCTCAGGAACTCCTTCGCCTTGAGGCAGCTGGTGCAGCCCGGCTGCCAGAAGAGGCGGAGCGGCTCGGTGGTCATTTCCTGTCGCGATAATCAGGACTGATCATCGCGACGCCCTCAATCGCCGGGCGCGCGCATCCTGCGCGCTAGGCTTTCGCCGCATAAGCGGCGCGGCGCAGTCGCGCCGGCCAAGCCTCGATGGTAGAGGCTCATCGAGGCTTGGCATCAAATGATCCTTCTGGCCCGGGAATTTCATTGCCCAACGACGCTGGCCTCATCCTTCGACAAGCTCAGGATGAGGCCGGTCCAACAAGGGTCCTCGCCCTGACCCTGTCGAAGGGCGATCAATGCTGGTGCCCCTTGCCCGCCGGGCTGTCGGCGAACTTCTGCTTCTGCTCGGCGGTGGCTTCCTTCTGATATTTCTTGCGCCACTCGTCATAGGGCATGCCGTAGACCACCTCGCGCGCCTCGGGGTCGCTGAGGCCCACGCCCTTCTCTACGGCCGCGGCGAGGTACCACTTCGACAGGCAATTGCGGCAGAAGCCTGCGAGATTCATCAGGTCGATGTTCTGCACGTCGGTGCGCTCGCGCAAATGCTGCACCAGCCGGCGGAACGCGGCGGCCTCGAGCTCGGTCCGGGTTTTCTCGTCCATCGCATAGCTCCTCTGCAAGAACCGAATGGCTACGGTCATGGTTGCTGACATAATGTGGGGCTGGCGGCCGTGCTTTGCCAACCCCCGGCGGCGCCATGGGCCACTTCCCGGGGGTGGTCTGCCCGGCCATGACCTCGCCTGCCCCATCCATCGAGCGAGCCTCCGCCGACCAAGCCGCCCTGCGCCAGCGGGCGCTGCGCTTCAGCGCCATCGCGCTTGCCATCGGCATCGTCTGCATCTCGTTCTCGCCGGTCTTCGTCAAGCAGTCCGAGGTGGGGCCGACCGCGACCGCGTTCTACCGCATGGGCTTCGCGCTGCCGGCGCTGACCGCCTGGGTGCTCATCGAATCGCACGGCAAGGTGCAGGAGCGCCCGACCACCAAGCGCGACTGGTGGCTGCTCGTGCTTTGCGGCCTCCTCTTTACCGCCGACCTGATCTGCTGGCACGCGTCCATTCGCCTGACCAATGTGGCGAACGCCACCTTTCTCGGCAATCTTGGCACGCTGGTGGTGACGGTCGGCGCCTGGGCAATCCTGCGCGAGCGCATCACGGCAGGTTTCGCTGGCGGCATGGCGATGGCGCTCGGCGGCGTCGCGCTCCTGATGGGCGCGACCGCGGCGGGCCATGCGGGTGGCCTCCTCGGTGACGGCATCGGCCTGCTCACCGCCGTCTTCTATGGCAGCTATCTGCTGGTGGTGAAGATCGCGCGCGAGCGCGGGCTTGCCAGCGGCCTCATCATGCTGACCAGCGGCGCGGTCTCGACCGCGGGCTTTATCATCGCCGCCTGGGTGCTCGGCGAGTCCATCATTCCCGCCACCATGTTCGGCTGGTGGATGCTGATCGGCATCGCGCTCGTCACGCAGGCATTGGGTCAAGGCCTCGTGACCGTCTCGATGCGCCATCTGCCCGGCACGGTGGTCGCGGTCTCGCTCCTGATGAACCCGGTGCTCTCGGCGGTGTTCGCCTGGGGCTTCCTGGGCGAGACTCTCTCGACATTCCAGGCGATCGGCTGTGCCGTCGTGCTCGCCGGCATCGCCGTGGCGCAGACGCTCAATAAGCCGGGCAAGCGGCCATGACCGATCGCACGGCGAACGCGGTGCTGCGGCCATCGAGCGCCGCTTTGCCCTGGCTGATGTGGGGCGCGGCCGCATCGCTCTATGGCTTCGGCCAGATCGCGCGCCATTCGCCGTCGGCCATGATCGACGATCTGATGCGCGACTTCGCGGTCGATGCCTCCGCGCTCGGTTTGATCGCGTCCGTCTTCTGGTACGCCTATGCCGCGATGCAGATTCCGGGCGGCTTCCTGCTCGACCGCTTCGGCCCCGCGCGCGTGCTGGGCGGCTCGACCATCTTGGCCGGCCTCGGCTGTCTCGCCTTCGCGCTCGCGCCCGATGACGGCGTCGCGCTGGTCGCGCGGCTCCTCATGGGTGCGGGCTTCGCGATCTCCTATGTCGGCTGCCTCAAAAGCGCGGGCCAATGGTTCGAGCGCCGGCGCTTCCCGACCTTCGTCGGCCTCTCGGTGTTCGCCGGCATGATCGGCGCGCTGCTCGGCCAGGTGCCGATGGCGGCCCTGGTCGACGAGGTCGGCTGGCGCTCGGTGGCCTATGGCTTTGCGGTCGCCTCGGTGCCGATCGCGCTCGTGCTGCTTTATACCGGCCGAAGCAAGCCTCTCTTCGTGACGCCGGCACCCAGCATGCGCGAGCTTGTGGGCATGCTGGGCCAGGCCGCGCGTGCGCGCGATGTCTGGCTTGCGGGCCTCGCCAATCTCGGCACCACGGCACCGATCGTCGCCTTCTCGCTCTGGGGTGTCGCGCACTACATGCAGGTCCACGGCCTGTCACGGCCCGAGGCCGCGACCTACACCTCAACCATCCTGATCGGCTGGGCGATCGGCTCGCCGCTTGTTGGCCACCTGACCGCCCGTATCGGCCGGCGCAAGCCCGTGCTGATCGCGGGACTCTCAGCCTGCCTCGCGCTCTGGCTGCTCACCGTGTTCGTCATGCCGACGATGCCGCGCCCGAGCCATTACGCGCTCCTCCTCATCGTCGGGCTCGCGGGCGGTGTCGTCTCGGTCTGCTTCTCGCTCGCGGTCGAGCACGGGCCGCCGCGTGCGCCTGGCGTCACCAGCGCGCTGGTCAACACGCTGATCATGGCGGGCGCGGCCTTGACGCAAGGGCTCGTCGGCGTGCTGCTCGATGCGCAGTGGAGCGGCGAGATGGTGAATGGCGTCAGGCACTATAGCGAGGGCGCGTTCAACCACGCTTTCATGATCATGCCGGCCTTCAGCCTGGTCGGCCTGATCGCGGCCCTGTGCGTGCGCGAAACCTATGGCAGGCTGCGCGGCGACGCCGAGGCCGTGCCGGCCATGGGAGCCAAGTGATGAGCGAAGCGAAGCGCGCGCTATTGCGCCGGATGTTTAACGCGACCGTCGCGGCCGCGGCGGCCGAGCGCTGCCTGCCGCCGCATCTGCCGACACCGCCCAAGGGCCGCACCGTCGTGATCGGCGCCGGCAAGGGCGCCGCCGCCATGGCGCGCGCGGTCGAGAACCATTGGCAGGGCCCGCCCGAACGGCTTTCGGGCCTCGTCGTGACGCGCTATGGCCACGGCGCGCCGACCAGGCACATCGAAGTGGTCGAAGCCTCGCACCCGGTGCCCGATGCCGCCGGGCGCGAGGCCGCGCGTCGCGTGCTGGAGAGCATGAAGGGCCTCGGGCCCGACGATCTCGTGCTCTGCCTCATCTCGGGCGGCGGCTCGGCCCTGCTCGCCCTGCCCGCCGATGGCATCGCGCTCGATGACAAGCGCGCGGTGACGAGCGCGCTGCTGCGCTCGGGCGCGACGATCCATGAGATCAACGCGGTCAGGAAACATCTCTCCGCGATCAAGGGCGGCCGGCTCGGCGCGGCCGCGCACCCCGCGCCGGTCGTGACCCTCGTGATCTCCGACGTGCCGGGTGACAACCTTTCGGTCATTGCCTCAGGGCCGACCGTGCCCGACCCCTCGACCTATGCCGATGCGCGCGCCGTGCTCGCCAAATATGGCATCACGCCGCCGCAAGCGATCGCCGCGCGGCTTGCCGAAGCGCGCGACGAGACGCCGAAGCCGGGTGATCCCCGCCTCGCGCGCGCGCGGGCGATCCTGATCGCGACACCGGCGGGCGCGCTGCAAGCCGCTTGCGAGGTTGCGCGCGCGGCGGGGTATGAGCCGCTTCTGCTCGGTGACGCGATCGAGGGCGAGGCGCGCGCGGTGGCGGCGAGCCAGGCCAGGCTCGCGCTTTCGAGCAAGCCCGGCGTCGCGCTGATCTCGGGCGGCGAGACCACGGTCACGGTCAGGGGCAAGGGCCGCGGCGGGCGCAATGCCGAGTTCGCGCTCGCCCTGGCGTTGGCGCTCGACGGCAAGCCCGGCATCCATGCGGTCGCCGGCGACACCGATGGGATTGACGGCACCGAGGACAATGCCGGCGCACTGGTATTGCCCGATACATTGGCCCGCGCCCGCGCCGCCGGCCTCGATCCAGCCGCCAGCCTGGCCAATAACGACGCCTATGGCGTGTTTTCCACGATCGGAGATTTGATCGTCACCGGGCCGACGCTAACCAATGTGAATGATTTTCGCGCGATCCTGATCGATGCTGTCTAAGGGGCTGTCGAGTCGCTCGGCGCCCCAGCGCGCGAGGACCGGCTTCCCATGATCCGCAACCGAAGAGCCAAGATCGTCGCGACCCTCGGGCCCGCGAGCTCGGATCCCGCCATGATCCGCGCGCTGTTCGAGGCGGGGGTCGACGTCTTCCGGCTCAATTTCAGCCATGGCAATCACGAGGCCCACCAGGCGCGGGCGGAAGCGATCCGCGCCGTCGAGCGCGAGGTCAAGCGGCCGATCGCGATCCTGGCCGATCTGCAGGGACCGAAGCTCCGGGTCGGTGCGTTCCAGGACGGCAAGGTGATGCTCAGCCCCGGCGCCCGCTTCCGCCTCGACCTCGACACGACGGCCGGCGATGCCGCGCGCGCCCCTTTGCCCCACCCGGAAATTTTCGCGGCGCTCCGACCCGGCACCGATCTCCTGCTCGATGACGGACGCATTCGTCTCCGCATCGAAAGCCACGGGCCCGACCACGCCGAGACGACGGTGGTCACCGGCGGCGAGCTCTCGGATCGCAAGGGCGTCAACCTGCCGCGCATCTCACTGCCCCTTTCGCCCTTGACCGCGAAGGATCGGCGCGATCTGCACTTCGCGCTCGACCTCGGCTGCGACTGGATCGCGCTTTCCTTCGTGCAGCGGCCGGACGACGTGGCCGAGGCCAAGAAGCTGGTGGCGGGCCGCGCCTCGGTGATGACCAAGCTCGAGAAGCCGGCCGCGCTGCAGCAGCTCGACGAGATCGTCGAACTGTCCGACGCGATCATGGTGGCGCGCGGCGATCTCGGCGTCGAGCTCGACCCCGAGGATGTGCCGATCGAGCAAAAAAGAATCGTCCGCGTCGCGCGCGCCGCCGGCAAGCCGGTGATCGTCGCGACCCAGATGCTGGAATCGATGGTGCGGGCGCCCGCGCCCACCCGCGCGGAAGCGTCCGACGTTGCGACCGCGGTGTTCGACGGCGCGGACGGCGTGATGCTCTCGGCCGAGACCGCGTCCGGCCACTATCCGCGCGAGGCGGTGCAGATGATGAACCGCATCATCGGCCGCGTGGAGCGCGATGAGGGCTATCGGCGGCAGATGGAGGCGCAGGCGGTCAACCCCGAGGCGACCGCGGCCGATGCGATCACCGCCGCGGCCTCGCAGGTGGCGAGCACGATCCGCGCCGCCTGCATCGTGACCTATACGACCTCGGGCTCGACCGCCATGCGCGCAGCGCGCGAGCGCCCATGCGTACCGGTGCTCGCCTTGACGCCGCTCCGCGCCACCGCGCGGCGGCTCGCGCTCACCTGGGGCGTGCATTGCGTCGAGACCGAGGATGCGCGCAGCTTCACCGAGATGGTCGACAAGGCGTCGAAGGTCGCGCTCGAAGAGGGCATCGCGAAGCCGGGCGAGCGCATCGTCGTCACCGCCGGCGTTCCGTTCGGCACGCCGGGCGCCACCAACATCCTCCGCATCGCCTGGGTGGGTGGGTGAATGGACCCCGGCCTCCGCCGGGGTGACGACTGAATGTGTGGCAGCCGATGGCGTGACCAGGCCTCATCCCTACTCGTCATCCCGGGCGCTAGCGGAGCCCGAAACCCTTGGGTGTTCGGACTTGCGAGGGTTGCGATCCGGGATCCAGAGCTGCGAACACCGAACGTGTTTCACGATGGACCCCGGCTCGCCTCTTTCCCATCGGCGGCACTCAGATCACCGGGTGGCACATCTGTCTGGATCGCCGCCGATGGACGCAGACACGCCAGGGGTGACGACTGAAGGGAATTGGGCGCGTCGGAAGGCGCGCGTCAGACCTCGCGGCTCTTGAGGCGGGACTTCAGCTCGTTGATGAAATCGACCGCGTTGCTGAGGTGCGGGTGCACCATGAGCGCACGCTCGAGCGAGGCGATCGCCTTGTCTTCCTGGCGCTTCGCCGCGTAGATGAGCCCAAGGCCAAACAGCGCGCCGAAATGCCGAGGCTCGAGCGCCAGCGTCTTCTCGCAGTCCGCGATCGAGCGGTCGAGCTCGCCCATCAGGTAGTAGAGCGTGGCGCGCTTGTTCCAGCCTTCGGCGAACTCGGGCCGCTCGGCGATCACCGTGTTGAACATGCTGAGCGCGGCGCCGAACTGCCTCGCCTGCATCTGCATCGCGCCCTGCTCCAGGAGAAGGTCCATCTCATCATCGCCGGATTTCATCCAGATGCCCCAGATCGCCTGCTCGGCCAGGCCGACCTTGTCCAGGTCGTCGGAGCCACGCAGGATCTGGAACAGCTCATCGAGCCGTTCGTCGGTCTGGTCGGCGCGAGCGGTCATGGTGATGAGCACGCCGCAAAGGAGGACAGCGATCAACAGGAATTTTTGCATGACGAATAGTAGCGCGGCTCCGTGCCGCCACAAAGCGCATCAATCGGCGAGCACCGTCTGTGCGATCGATGCGGGCGCCGGGCCGCCGGTCGCCCAATCCAGAAGCTCCACCGTGTGAACCACCGGCACCGCGCTGAAGCCCTTGATCTGAACCAGACATCCGACATTACCAGCGGCCACCATCGCCGGCGCCACGCGCGCGATGTTGGCCGCCTTGCGCTCACCAAGTTGTGAGGCGAGCGCCGGCTGCATCAGGTTGTAGGTGCCGGCCGAGCCGCAGCAGAGATGGCCCTCGGGCACGTCGACCACGACGAATCCGGCCTGCACCAGAAGCTGCTTCGGCAGCTCGGTGATCTTCTGGCCGTGCTGCAGCGAGCAGGCCGAATGATAGGCGATCCTGTGATGGCCGAGCGCGCGCGTCGGCCGCAGGTTGAGATCTCGCACCAGCTCGCTGACATCGCGCGCAAGGCTGGCGACGGTCGCGGCATCCGCCGCCAGTGCCGGCTCGTGCTTGAACAAATGACCATAGTCCTTGAGCGCGGTGCCACAGCCCGACGCATTGACCACGACCGCATCCAAGGCGCGCGCACGATGCGCCGCCATGATCGCCTTGACCGCGCGGGCGGCATGGTCATGCGCGGCCTCGGCTCTGCCCATGTGATGATCGAGCGCGCCGCAACAGCCGAGGCCATCGACGATCTCCACCTCGCAGCCGAGCCGCGTGAGCAATCGCACGGTCGCCTCGTTGATCGCGGGCGCCACCACCTTCTGCACGCAGCCGGTGAGGAGCGCGACCCTCTTCTGCATCGCGCTTTTGGCCGGAAAGACCTGCGGCTTATCGAGCGGCGAAGGTGGCGCGGGCGCGCTTGCGAGCCGGAGCATGGCGCCGAGCCGACCCGGCACCAGCCGCGCGAACGGTCGCGCCGGCTGCGCCGCCATCAACGCCAGACGAAACAGCGCGGGTCGCGGCAGGAGCCAGCTCAGGAGCGCGCGCTGGGTGCGCTCGAGCATAGGCCGCTTGATTTCTCTCTCGACGCGGGTGCGCGCGCCATCGATCAGGTGCATGTAGTCGACACCGGACGGGCACGCGCTCATGCACGAGAGGCAGGAGAGGCAGCGATCGAAATGCACGGTGACGTCGCGCTCGGGCTTCGTGCCGCTCTCGAGCATCGACTTGATGAGATAGATGCGCCCGCGTGGGGAATCGCGCTCATCGCCCAAAAGCGTGTAGGTCGGGCACGCCGAAAGACAAAAGCCGCAATGCACGCAAGAGCGCAGGATCTGATTGGCCTCCGCGATGCCGGGGTCGTCCTGCAACTGCGCCAGGGTGAAATGGGTTTGCATGACGGCTCAGCGCCCCTCGACCATGCGGCCGCGATTGAACACGCCGGCGGGATCGAAGCTCTCCTTCAGGCGGCGCGAGAGCGCGGCCTCGGCCTGGCTCATCGGCTGGAACACGGGCACGCTGGCGCGGATCGCGGCCGGCGCGCGAATGAGCGTGGCATAGCCGCCGGCCTCAACCGCGATCGCGCGCACCGCGGCCTCATGCGCGTCGGCCCGCTCGGGCAGCGCGGCCCAGATCAGGCCACCGGCCCAATCGAGCAAGGTCTCGGCACCCGCGATGCGTTCGCTGAGCGCGAGCGACACCTGCCCACCCATGGCCGGCGGCACCGAGACGCGCCAGACCACGCGCTGCTGCAGCGGACCCAGTAGCGGCGCGACCTCGCCGATTTCCTTCCACAGGTGTTTCGAGCGCAGGCTGTGCAGCTCTTCGACCGGGCCAAAGCGCCCGAGCAGCTCGCGCAGCGCTGTGCAGCGCGCCTCGACCGACGGCCCGACGCCCTCGACGCGCAGCGCCGCGACCGAGGCGCCGGCGCTGGACACGTATTCGACGGTTGAGCGCGCGGCACTCTGCTTCGGCACATAGGCCGCCCCCGAGACCTCATGCGGACTGCCCACGCCTGCGCCCAGCGCCGCGATCGCGCGCATAGGTTCGAGCCCGAACACCAGCACGGTGCGCGCCTTCTCCGGCGCGGGCAGCACCTTGACCGTGATCTCGCTGAGCGCGGCGAGCGTGCCATAGGAGCCGGCGATCAGCTTGCAGAGATCATAGCCGGTGACGTTCTTCACCACCTTGCCGCCGGCCTTGAACACCTCGCCGCGCCCGTTGACGCCACGAAAACCGAGGAAATGGTCGCGCGCGGCGCCCGCCTTGATC
This sequence comes from Alphaproteobacteria bacterium, assembly GCA_016869195.1. GTDB lineage: Bacteria > Pseudomonadota > Alphaproteobacteria > UBA828 > UBA828 > SHWC01. The sequence goes on from VGET01000018.1 coordinate 15,196, forward strand.
CGACGCGAGCCTGAGAGATTGCACGAGAGCGCGCCGCCAATGCTGCCGCCCGCGCCATCGCCGAGCAGCGCGCCGAGGCGCGGTGGCTCGAAGGCCAGCATCTGGCGCTTCGCGGCGAGCGCGGCCTCGATGACATCGAGCGGCGTCGCGGGCCCGGCGGTCAGCACCAGCTCCTCCGGCGCGTAATCGATGATGCCGCTGAAGCCGGTGAGATCGACCAGTGTCGCGCTCTCGATCGGGCGGCCGAGCGCACGTTTGCTGCCGCGCCCGATCAGCTCCAAGGGCCGCCCGGCCGACGCGGCCTCGACCACGAGCGCCGCGAGCGCGGCCTCGTCTGCCGGCTTGACCACATTGGCGGGCGCGCTCGTCACGGTCCGCTGGCTCAGAAGCGCGGCAGATCGGGAAATGGCGTCTGACCGTGATGCACGTGCATCCGTCCGAGCTCTGCGCAGCGATGCAAGGTCGGAAACACCTTGCCCGGATTCAACAGCCCATCGGGATCGAAGGCGCACTTCACGCGCTCCTGCTGCGCGAGATCGACCGCGCTGAACATCTCGGGCATCAGATCGCGCTTCTCGACGCCGACGCCGTGCTCGCCGGTGAGCACGCCGCCGACCTCGACGCAGAGCTTCAGAATCTCGGCGCCGAGCGCCTCGGTGCGCTCGAGCTCGCCCGGGTTGTTGGCGTCATACATGATGAGCGGATGCAGATTGCCATCGCCCGCGTGGAACACGTTCGCGACCGGCAGATTGTAGTGGCGCGAGAGCTCGCCGATGCGCCGCAGCACCTGAGAGAGGCGCGCGCGCGGGATCGTGCCGTCCATCACGTAATAGTCTGGCGCGATACGCGCGGCCGCGGGGAAGGCGCCTTTTCGCCCGAGCCAGAAGCGCTGGCGCTCGGCCTCGCTCGTGGAGATGCGCAAGGTGGTCGCGCCGCACGCTTCCGCCATGCCTTTCACCACAGCAACCAGATGATCGACCTCGGCCGGCGGACCGTCGAGCTCGCAGATCAGCAGCGCCTCGACATCCAGCGGGTAGCCCGCCTTGCAATAGGCCTCGGACGCGTGGATTGCGGGCTTGTCCATCATCTCGAGGCCGGCCGGGATGATGCCGCCGCCGATGATGCGCGCGACCGCCTCGCCCGCCGCCTCGCTCGAGGGAAAGCCGATGAGCAGCGCGCGCGCGGTCTCGGGCTTCGGCACGATGCGCACCGTGACCTCGGTGATGAGCCCGAGCAGGCCCTCGGAGCCGGTCATCAGGCCCAGGAGATCATAGCCCGGCGCATCGAACGCCTTGGAACCGAAGCGCATCACCGTGCCGTCGATCAGCACGGTCTCGACCGCGAGCAGATTGTTCGTGGTGAGGCCGTATTTCAGGCAATGCACGCCGCCCGAGTTCTCGGCGACATTGCCGCCGATCGAGCAGGCGATCTGGCTCGACGGATCGGGCGCGTAATAGAAGCCTGCCGCCGACACCGCGTGGCTCAGCGCGAGGTTGGCGACGCCTGGCTGAGTCACCACGCAGCGATTGGGGTAGTCGATCTCAAGAATCTTGTTGAGCCGGCTGACGCCGACGGTCAGCCCATCCGCCAGCGGCAGCGCGCCGCCCGAGAGCCCGGTGCCGGCGCCGCGCGGCACGATCTTAACACCGCGCGCCCTGCACAGCTTCAGCACCTCGGCGACCTCCGAAGTCGAGCGCGGCAGCACGACCGCCAAGGGAAGCTGGCGATAGGCGCTCAACCCGTCGCACTCGAAGACGCGGAGCGCCGCCTCGTCCTCGATCACGCCGTCATCGGCCACGAGGCGCCGAAGATCGGCGACCAGCCCGCGCCGCGCGGCGATGATTCGGGTATCGGGCTCGGGCATTCTCACCGGCGGTACCTCATGACCCTTGAGCGCGACATCGGTGTCATTCGAGGGTCACTCTGGTGTCGCCGCGCCGACCCGTCAACCGGGGGGCGGCATCGGTGGTACGGCTGCCCCATGGACCCCGGCTTTCGCCGGGGTGACGGTTCGAGTTGTGGCAGGGGTCAATGTGCACCAACACGCACAAACCTGCCCCGCCCACTTGCATTGTCATTCCGGGCGCTAGCCAAGCCGACGATCGCAGATCGTCGCGTGCGAGGCTTGCGACCCGGAATCCAGGGCCACGCACGGAGAAGCGCGCCGGCGAAGCGGCAGGGACGCTATGGTTAAGGCGGGTTAGGGAATTCCAGCGCCGGGCGCGCGGCCCGGCGGACGTCATCGCGCGGAGTCGCCTCAGCCCTGGCGGGCCTTGAAGCGCGGGTCCTTCTTGTTGATGACGTAGACCCGCCCCTTGCGACGAACGACCTGGCAGTTCTTGTGCCGGGTCTTGGCGGTGCGCAGTGAGTTAACGACCTTCATGGCCTGTCCGATCGGGCTGAGTTTCCGCGTGGCGGCGCACCATAAGGAGGCAGGCCGGGCGTGTCAACCCGTGGAGGCGGCCCAGTTAGGCCTCCCCCTACCCTTCCCCGCGGTCTCCGCTATCATCCGCCGCCATGAGCGATTCGGGACCTAAGCGAAACGGCGCCGGCGGCGCCGGCGACGACGAGGAAAACGGCAAGGCGCCGATGTTCGACCACACGCCGGTCGAGCGCGCGATCGAGCGCTTCATGTTCACCAGCCGCTGGCTGATGGCGCCGTTCTATGTCGGGCTCGTGGTTTCGCTCGGCATCCTGATGGTCAAGTTCGTTCAGGAGCTGATCCACCTCATCCCGCACACGCTCGAGCTCAAGGACACCGAGATCATCCTCTCGCTGCTGACCCTGGTGGACCTCTCGCTCGCCGGCAATCTGCTCCTGATGGTGATCTTCTCAGGCTACGAGAACTTCGTCTCGAAGATCGATGTGGCGAAGCACAAGGACCGGCCCGAATGGATGGGCAAGGTCGATTTCTCGGGCCTCAAGCTGAAACTGATCGCCTCGATCGTGGCGATCTCAGGGATTCATCTGCTGAAGTCGTTCATGAACGTCGGCCAGGTCGACAAGAACGACCTGATGTGGCTCGTCATCGTCCACATGACGTTCGTGATCTCGGGCGTGCTCTTGGCGCTGATGGACCGCATCACCGGCGAGACCAAGAAGAAGAAGGCCAAGGCCGCGGCCGAGGACGCGGAGTAACCTGTCCCCAGCTGAACCCGCGTGCTCACGCCCCTCACCCTCCCCTCTCCCCCTCCGAGGGGGAGAGGGAAACGGAGGCTTGGCGAGCTGGAAGCGAGACTAGCCGAAGTCAGGTGAGGGGGTGGTCGGCCTTATGACCCATCACCCTCACCGGCACGCCGGGCGACGGCCTCAGGCCTTCCGCTTGTTCTTGATCGCGTGGATGCGATAGGAGGCGACCGCGCCGCTCTCGAGCACCCGGGTGCGCGCCATCCAGAGCGCGAGCTCATCGGTGAGCGAGCCGACCAGGCCGCGATCGAGCCCGACCTCGGCCAGCGTGCGCGCGAAGGCGGCCCAGCTCGCGGCGATGCGCCGCTGCAGATCCTCGCTCACGTCTTCCATCACGCGCATGTCGAAGCCGGCGCGCTTCAGCGCTGCCCCGGTCTCCTCGGCGCTCGCGAGCTCGATCGGGCGCGGCTCCGCCTTGATCCACTCGACGATCGCGGGCGCTGCGGCGTCCGAGCCCTTGCGCAGATATTCCGTCATCATGACGTGGCCATCGATGCGCAGCGCGTTGAACATGGCGTTATAGAGCGCCTGCTTGTTGTTGACCGCGGCGAACGCCTTGGTCGCGACGATGGCGTTGCAGCTCTCGGCCTTGAACTCGGGCTCCTCGGGGTTGTAGCCGACGATCGGCGCCTTCTTGGCCATGCTTGCGAGGTTGGAGAGCTCCATCGCACCCGCCGCGAGCTGTGGCGAGGACTCATAGCCGGTCACCCACGAGCCCGAGATCTTGTGGATCGCGCGCGTGATGCCGCCGAGGCCTGCGCTCAGATGCATCACCGACATCTTGCTGTCGAGAATCATCGGCTTGATCAGCTGCTCGGCCCAGGCCTCGTTGTTTGGCCCGAGAAAGCCCATGCCGAACACGCGCTCGACCACGCGAATGCGCGGGTCGGCCCAGATTTGCGCCTTGCGCCCATCGGGCAGCGGCAGGCTGAACGGCATCGCGCTCTTGCCCGCACCGCCCGACGCTGAGTCGGCCGCATCTGAATCCGGCGCCGCGGCGTCTGCCGGCGCGGCATTGCCGTTCCACCACCCCCGGAGCTTCCGGGCCAAGGGAGCGAGCTTCGCCATCGCAGCAACCACCGTGATCGTTGACAAAAGGTTACGCGGCGCAAGACCGCCGCACCCTCCGATCATCCGATACGCGTGGTTAACGGAGCTTGAACAAGCCCTTGCGCGGCTTCGTTGTCAGCGTTGCGGAACCTGCAGGTCACGGCAGCGCTCGAGCTGCCCACGCTGCTCCGGCCCGATCGCAGCGCCGATTGCGGCGGGGTCGGTTCCGCGCTATGCAACGCCGAACGCCGCCAACCGCGAAGCCCCACACCTCATGGCCGAGAACACCAACCGTTCGGCGCTGCTTGAGCGCGGCTCACCGCCCGATTTTCCGGCCGGCTGGCAACGCCTCGGCTATTTGAAGGCGGACCTGTTCAGCCGGGTCGAGCGCGGCACGTATCAGATGGACGGCGTCGCGGTGCCGGCGGTGCGGCGCGACACGCGCTATGCGCGCTGGTGGACCTTGCCGATCGCGCTGTCGCTGCACTGGCGCGAGGCGCGTGCGCTGCGCGCGGTGAGCGGCCTCGCGGGCACCACCGACCTGCTCTATCACGATCGCTTCGTGCTGGTGCGACGCTGGATCGAGGGCCGCCCGCTGCAGGAGGCCCAGCCGCGCGACCCGGCCTATTACCGCGAGGCGCTATTTCTCCTGATGCGGCTTCACCGCCGGGGCGTCGCGCACAACGACCTCGCCAAGCAGCCGAACTGGCTGGTCACGCCCGACAACCATCCGGCGGTGACCGACTTCCAGCTCGCCACCGTGCACCGGCGACGCACGCGCTGGTTCCGCACGCTGGCGCGCGAAGATCTGCGCCACATGTTGAAGCACAAGCGGCGCTATTGCGCGGAGCACCTGAGCGCGCGCCAGCGCAGGATCCTGGCGACGCCGACGCTCGCCTCACGGATCTGGATGCGAACCTGGAAGCCCGCCTACCGCCTCGTCACGCGCCGGCTATTGCGCTGGCAGGACCGCGAAGGCGCCGGCGACCGGCATTGGTAGAGGGCGTCACATTCCGCGCGCTTAGGACTGCCTCGGCAGCAGGCAGCGCTGCAGGCTGCTCTTGAGTCGATCAGGATCGATCGGTTTCGAAATGTAGTCGTTCATCCCGCTGGCGCGGCATTGCTCTTCGGCACCTGACAAGACGTGTGCCGTCATGGCGATGACCGGCACCCTGGCGGCCTCGCCCGCAAGGGCACGAATGGCGCGCGTGGCCTGCAATCCATCCATGCCCGGCATCTGAATGTCCATGAGGACGACATCGATGCCCCCAGCCTTGACGCGCTCGATGGCCGCTGGCCCGCTGTCCACGGTAACCGCGGTGCAACCGGCGCGCTTGACCAACGCCACCGCGAGCCGCTGATTGATCGCGTTGTCCTCAACGATCAGTGCGACGGGCGCGCGCCCGAACGCCTTCGCCAGACCGTCCGGCTCCGCAGAGACGGACGTGGCGGCCGTGGCGCTTGAGGAGGCAAGCCCAGTGGCGGCGATCGCCATGCTCGACTCACCCATCATGTCTACGGCTCGTGTTGCGATCGCGTGCATAGGCCTACGAGCTCCTAGATTAGTTTTGTCGGCCACTCGCCACCTTCCTCAATCGACCGATTTCACGACATCCGAGAACGAAGGCGGGACCGACCCTTCCGTGTGGACTGGATCGTGCTATCCGAATGAAACCCAATAAGTGCTAACGCACCACTAACAGGTGCGCGGCACGGGGCATCAATTCCGTTTCATGCGGAAGAGTGCCTAGACGAAGTCAGGCTTCGGGTGTTCGGAAAAAGTTAATCGCTAGCGCTTTTCAGGCGATCTTAACGTGCGAAGGGCAAAACATACCGCATGGTGACCAACACCGTTTTTGTCGAGGCATGCCATGCACCCGGCGTCTAGTTCTCCCGCCACAAAGAAGCGAATGTCTTTCAGCGACCTCTGGCGCATCGACGGAGCCGCTTTCCGTTGGAACATCTGGGGCTTCATGGGGCTGAGCCTGCTTGGCGTGGCGGTCACGTTCGCCCTCCTCGCCGTCTCGTCATCCCAACTCGACAAGCAGGAAATCGAGAAGACCACCTCGCTGGCCAAGAGCGCGCTCGAACGGGCGGGCAGGCAGCTGCAAGCCAATGCGCGCGACTATGGGCGCTGGGACGACATGGTGGAGTTCGTCGAGGTCCAGTACGACGCGGAATGGGCGTCCATCAATGCAACCTCCACGTTCCATGACAGCTATGGCGCCAATGCAGCCTTCGTGCTCAATGGCGACAACGTGGTCATCCATTCGTTCTGCACCGAGCCGACCTGCCGGCCGGACGAGATCACGAGAAACAGCGAGATCATGGCCCTGTTCTCAGGCGGCGCAGGCAAGGCCCTGAGCGAAACGCGCGAAAAGATCGCGGCGGGCGACTTCATGGGCGCGCATGGGATCGTCAACTTCAAGGGGACTCCCTATCTCTTCGGGATGTCGGCGCTGGTGCCACTGGCGAAGTCGTTTCCGGAGTACGAGGCCAAGGTCAAGGCGGGGAAGGCGAGCGTGCTTTTCCTGCTGATCGACCTGACCCCCGAATACACCGCGGCGATCGGCAAGGACTTCCTGCTCGACCAGGCGCATCTCGATAGCGGCACCACGCCGCCGGCGCCGATCGCGGACGGCGTAGAATTGGTCAGCCTGCCCCTTCATGGGCCGGATGGCACACTCCTTACGAACCTGGTCTGGCACGTGAAGCTGCCGAGCGAGCGATTCCTCAACCTTGTCGGCACGCCGGTCATCATCGTGTCGGTTTGTCTGGCCGTGCTGCTCGGGGTGTTCGCTTTCTTCCTGCGCCGGAATGCGGCCCAAAACCTTGAAGCACGGCTCCGCGCCGAACATGCCTCGCGAGCTCGTGCGGAGTTCCTGGCGGTGATGAGCCACGAGCTTCGCACGCCGCTCAACGCCGTCGTCGGCTTCAGCCGCATGATGATCGACGAGGCGCTCGGTCCGCTTGGCGACCCTGAATATAAGCAGTACGCGACCGATATCCATTCCAGCGGCAATCATCTTTTGGAAGTCATCACCGACATTCTCGATCTGTCCAAATTGAATGCCGGCAAGTATAACGTCTCGGTCCGCGACCTGGACCTGAAGAAGAGCGTCGAGAGCGCCGTCCAGATCATGCGGCAACGCGCCGAGGAGGCGCAGGTATCGTTGACCGCGGCGAATGTCCGCGGCGAACGGATCATCGCGGACCCGACGGCGGTGACCCGCGTTTTGCTCAACATCATCTCGAACGCGATCAAGTTCACCCCGGCAAACGGTCGCATCGAAGTCGCGATGCTCGGCGGCGCGGACGATCAGATCGCCATCGAAGTCAGAGACACGGGCATCGGCATTCCGCCGGAGCGGCAGGCCAAGGTGTTCGAGCCGTTCGAGCAGGTCGATTCGACTCTTGCGCGCACCAAGGAAGGCACGGGCCTCGGCCTCTCGATCGTGAAGGCGCTGATGGAGTTGCAAAAGGGCAGCGTGCGCCTCAAGAGCGAGGTCGGCGTCGGAACAACCGTCACCCTCTTCTTCAAGCGGAGCGACCGTCAGGCCGAGCCGGCCGGCAGCGACGGGCTCGTTGAGGGCGCCGCCCCGGCCTGACGTGCGGTCTCTATGCCTGCCCGACCGCCTGCCGCTGTGTGCCGAGGCCCTGGATTTCCAGCTCCATCACGTCGCCGGCCTTTAGATAACGCGGCGGCTTGAAGCCCATGCCGACGCCGGGCGGCGTGCCGGTGGCGATCAGGTCGCCGGCCTCGAGGTCCATGAACTGGCTGACATACCAGACGACGTGGTGGCAGCCGAAGATCATGGTGCCGGTGCTGCCGTTCTGCATGAGCTCGCCATTCACCTTCAAGCTCATGGTGAGCACCTGCGGGTCCGCCACCTCATCGGCGGTGACGAGCCAGGGGCCGGTCGGGCAGAAGGTGCGGGCGGACTTGCCCTTGATCCAGGTCGGCCCGCGCTCGATCTGAAACGCGCGCTCGGAGACATCGTTGACGATTGTGTAGCCGGCGATCACCGCCTTAGCCGCCGCCTCGTCCTTCAAATAGGCGCAGTTCTTGCCGATGACGATGCCGAGCTCGACCTCCCAATCGGTCTTCACGCTGGTGCGCGGGATGAGCACCGTGTCGTTCGGCCCGCAATAGCTGCTCGGCGCCTTGAAGAAGACGATCGGCTCCTTCGGAATCTCCATGCCGGCCTCGCGCGCATGGTCGGCATAATTGAGGCCGATCGCGATGATGTTGCCGGGGCGCGCGATCGGCGCGCCGATGCGGTTCTTGCTCACATCGACCGCGGGGAACGCGCCGGCGTCCTTGGCGAGTGCGTCGCGCAGTTTGTCGATGCCGCCGGAGCCCAGGAATGCGCCGTCGAACGCCTTGAAGCGGGCCGACACGTCCACCACCCGCCCGTCACTGAGCCTCACCGCCGGCCGCTCCGCCCCAACCTCGCCCACCCGCATCAGCTTCATCGATCGTCCCCTTGCCCTCAACGTGCGATGCGGGATAGTGAGGGCGCGCGGCCCCGGCTGTAAAGCCTTGGATCGGGACCACGGGCCGCCGCCCGCTTCGGAGGATCATGCCATGCCCTCGTTCGACATCGTCTCCCGCACCGAGCTGCCCGAGGTGGACAACGCGATCGCCGGCGCCATGCGCGAGATCGGCACGCGCTATGACTTCAAGGGCGCCAAATGCTCGATCGAGCGCGCCGAGACCGTGCTCACCATCCGCGCCGATGACGACCTGAAATTGAAGCAGGTGCAGGAGCTCTTGAAGGGCTATCTCGCGCGCCGCAAGGTGGACGGCGGGGCGTTCGAGTTCAAGCCGCCGGAGAAGGCCGCGGGCAATTCGGTGCGGCAGACGGTCGTCATCAAGCAGGGCGTCGAGCGCGAGCTGGCACAGAAGATCGTCAAGGCGATCAAGGAATCGAAGCTGAAGGTGCAGACCGCGATCCAGGGCGATGAGCTGCGCGTCTCGGGCAAGAGCCGCGATGACCTGCAGGCCGCGATCCAGCTGGTGAAGGGCCTGAAGCTCGAGCAGCCGCTACAATACCTGAACTTCAGGGATTAGCGCCGGGCGGCGTCACCGCGATCTTCTTCGACGCCTTGATGCGGCCATAGATCGCGACCAGCGCGCCGAACACGCCGACGCCGCCGGCGATCAGCTCGACCAGCTGCGCCTGATCCTCGGCCGACACGCTATAGCCGATCAGCGCGGCGATGCCGGCGCCAAAGGCGATCAATCCGCCCCAGATCGCCTTGCTCTCGAAGAAGCCCTTGATATCGGTCATGGTGCAATCTCCTTTCTCGACATGAATGGGAAATGAAAACAAACGAATACGCCCGCGTTGGGATTTTTCCAGAACACTTTGAGTTGCGGTCCGTCTCGCCTATTCCCCCTCTCCCTCGAGGGGGAGAGGG
>VGET01000019.1 GCA_016869195.1 Alphaproteobacteria bacterium
CCTCAAGGCGGCGACGGTCGGCAGGCGATACGGTGACGGCGATGCCTGGACGCATCAGACAGACTCGCACATCGCGCGTGCGGCCGGAATCCCCTATGGGATTCTTGTGTCAGATTTTATCCACTAGCGCTGCCCATAGCGTGCGATAGGCCGCGATCACGACGCGCCAGTCGAACACGCGCCGCGCGTGATCCGCCGCCGCCCGTCCCATCCGCGCACGCAGACCTGCATCGCCAATCAGTCGTCCCAGCGCTTCGGCCGTCGCGCGCACATCAACCGCGGTGCCGAGGCTGGCGTTGCCGACATAGCGGTCATAGCTGTCGACACCAACCGCATGGCGTGCGGCGATGTCCCGCCCGGCTCCCGCCGGCGCCGAGAGCGTGGGGATCAGAAAGCCGGTTTCGCCGTGCATCACCGTGTCGCGATAGCCATCCCAGTCCGAAACCACGACCGGCAGGCTGGCGGCCATAGCCTCGATCGGTGTCAGGCCGAAGGTTTCCTGGATGTTGTCTGAGAGCGACACGAACAGGTCGGCGGCATGCCAAAGACTGTCGCGCGCCTCCTTGGTTCTTCCATCGACGAGCTTGACCTCGATCGAGGGGCAAAGAGCGGCGCTCGCTTCGCGGAAGCCGCGCTCGAGCGTCTCATTGGCGAACCAGCCGGCGAGAATGAGATAGACGCGGGCGTCATTCGGCGCGGTTCGCCGCGCAGCCTCGAGGCCGAGCAGCATCGGCGCCGGATTGGCCTTGGCGTGATAGCTCAGCCGGCCGAAGAACAGCGCGGCGATGTCGGAACCCCTCATGCCGAGCCGCGTTCGCCAGTTCGCGCGCAGGGCTGCCGTGATGTCAGACGTCGCCAGGCGGTCGCAATTGACTCCAAGCGGGATGATCGGCAGCTCGACCGGTGTCGTGGGGCGCACGCCGAGGTGCTCCTCGAGGTAGCTCGCCTGCCGCTCAAACAGGGAGTGCACGACCGCCTTGACGCACCGCGAGGTGCAGATGAGGGCATCCCACGGCTCGAGCGGCGCGGTCAGATAGGCGCCGATGCCGTCCATGATCTGGTGGCTCGCGACCGTGTGGGTGATGCCGCACAGGCTGTAGCGGGCGGCGCCGTGGCGCCTGCGCTCGAACGCCGGTGCTGCCAGAATCGGATTCGGGACAAACAGGCAGCCGGGCTCGCTCAGCCGCGCACCCTCGATTCGCGCGATATGGCGAGGCTGTGCCGCGGCATGGCCGACCGAAGCGACCTGTCGATCAAAATGCTCGAATTCGGCGTTGCCCTGGGCGAAGCAATAGAGCGGCTGATCGGCCGCATGGCGCGCCATGGCCTCAAGGAAGGCCTCGCCGGCCGCGTGGCGGCCCATCAGGCGCTCTGTCGCGGTGTCGAAGCTCTCGCGCGTGTAGGAGATGGCGGCGGTGGCCGGCATGATGACGTCTGATCCAAAGGCGACGCCTTTGGGTCGCCTCAGCCGATTGTAGCGGCCCGGATCGAGCGGCTCAAAACCCCCGCAGGGTGACCGGCCGCCAACCGATTCCGGCCAGCCCGGTCACCGAGAACCAAAAAAAAGGCATTCAGGCGGGCGCGGGCCGAACCGTCGTCATTCTGAGCGTGGTGCGCGCCCCATGGCGGGCCTGCGCCTCGATCGGCGGCATGCCGCGCAGCGCGCGAAGCTCATTGACGCACGCCTGAAGGGTCTTAATCTCGCGCACATCATCCCGGTCAAATGGGACGATGTCGCTCAGTTTGTTTTCGGCCAAATCCATCAGAAGCTCGATCGAACGCTTGGACAGCATGTCGCTCCTCCCGCGGTCAGTTACCGCCCCCCGCACGGCCATGATGTTGACAAGGTTGCGTTCAAGAAAAGGTTAACGCCGGCCGGGTTAGACTGCTCCGCAGAAAAAATCACCGATGAGCGGCCCCTTGATCCTCCTGGTTACCCATTCCGAGCACGCCGACCCCGGGGCCGTTGGCGAGGCCCTGAAGCGCCAGGGCCATCGCACCCGAATTTGCTGCCCGATGCAGGGCGACAGGCTGCCGGGGCTGCAAGGCGGCCGGGCGGACGGTGCGAGCGCGGTCGTCGTGTTCGGCGGGCCGCAATGCGTCAGCGAGATCGAGCAGTACCCGTATTTGCGCGATGAAATCGCCTGGATCGGCGCGCTGGTGAAGGCCGGCGCGCCCGTGCTCGGCATCTGCCTTGGAGCCCAATTGATCGCAAGCGCGCTCGGCGCCCGAGTCGGGCCGCACCCCGCGGGCCTGCGCGAGATCGGCTATCACCCGGTCGAGCCCACGGGCGCGGGCCGCGGCTTCCTGGATAACGGCTTCCACGCCTATCACTGGCACCGCGAGGGCTTCGAGCTGCCTGAGGGTGCCGAGCTGCTGGCGACCGGGTGCATGTTCCCGAATCAGGCCTTTCGCCTAGGCCAAACGACCTATGCCCTGCAATTTCACCCCGAGATGACGCGCACCATCATGGAGCGCTGGATCACCTCGGAAAAAGGCGCGCCCCAGCTCGATCGCCCGGAAGCGCAAAGAGCCGAGGCTCAGCGCGTCGCTGCGGCAACGCACCTGCCGCGGGTGCACGCGTGGGTCGACGGGTTTCTCCGGCAGTGGCTCGGCGCCTGCCTCGGGCGGAGCGCGGCCTAGGCCATCAGCGCGGCGCCAGCGCGCCGCCCGGCATGAAATCGGCGAGCGTCGGCTCGCCCGCCGGTGGCCCTTCCTGATAGCGGGCGGCCAGAAGGCCCCGACAAAGCGCGCTGTTGAACTCCATGTTCAGCCGAACGCCGCGCAACGCCGTCATGCGCGCGGCAAGCTCGTTCGTCGCCAACGGCCGACCATCGGCATCGACAAAGGCCGCGGCCTGATACGCGCCGCCATCACTCAGCTCGTGCCGTCGTGCGACATAGCGAGCCTTGGCCCGCGCCCAATCGGGGGAGCTCAGTTGCATCGATTCGAGACCGCCGATTGTTAGCGTGACAATGCGTGCCGGTTCGATCGACTGCGCCAGGAGGGCCGCTAGCACAACCTCCTGCCGCCGCTCAAACGACTTGCGCCAGAACTTCGCGCGCAGCGCATCGAGCGGCTCATCGCTCGCGAGATCGCCGAAGGCGGCACCGAAATCGAGGCCTTGCGTGACACCGCGATTGACCTCATCGGCGTACATGTGATCGCGCAACTCCGGCCGCACCGACTTCACCCACGGCAGGGTGGAGACGGCACGCCGCATGTCATCCGCCATCAGGAAGGCGAAATTGGCGGCGCACCAGTAGGTCGGCAGGCGAAAGCCGATCGCGACCGTCCTGTCCGATCCGAGCGTCACGTCCTCGACGAACCCGAGCTCGGTCAGCGGTTCATCAAGCTCTGGATCGGTCACGGTCGCGAGGCGCGCATAAACCTCAGCGCGCCTCGCCTCCTGCCGGTGTGGCGAACGGTCGGACATGAACTTAATCCGCGGCGGCCTTCAGCGGCGCCTTGGCCAGAGCTTTCTTTTTGGCCTCGATGTTGAGGCCGTAGAGCTTCGCGGCGTTGAGGCCGAGGATCTTCTTCTTGGTTTCGAGCGTCAGCTCGACGCCACGCTCCTTCTTGATGTCATCCGGCAGCTCGAACGCGAGGAACTTTTCGACCAGCCAACGCGGTGTCCAGATCGCGTAGTCGCTGGCGAACAGGAGCTTGTCGGGCCCGAGCCAGAACAGAAGCTCGCCCAGCACCTCGGCGAAATAGCGCGGGCGCGCGTGGATGAACGGCATGGCGACGGCGAGGCCGCCATAGACGTTCGACTCCTGCACCGCGATCCAGCAGAAATCGTCGAGCCGCGGCAGACCGACATGCTCCACGATGAAGTTCAGGTTCTGGAAATCGGTCGCCGCATAGTCGACATCGCTGACGTCGAACGCATCCTTGTTGAGCGGCGTAATCGTCGGGCCCTTATGAATGTGGATGTTGCGGATGCCGAGCTTGTCGCACAGCTCGAAGCAACGATAGGCGTCCGCGTCGTTCAGCTTCCAGCCCTTGGAGGCACCCTTCCACTCGGCGGTGTAGAGCTTCACGCCCTGGATGTTGAAGGTCTCCTTCAGATAGTGGATGTAATCAAGCGCCAGTTCACCGTCGCGCGGATCGAACGCGCCGTTCAGGATGAAGCGCTCGGGATGCTGCTTCGCGATGACCGCGTTCTGCCCGGTCGTGTTGAAGCCGTTGGTGTAGAAGTCCTTCAAATAGGTCGGCTGGATGATCGCGACGTCGACCGGCCCGTCGATGAACAGATCGCGCACCATGGTGGCCGCGTCATATTTCTCGAACTTGGCCTTGGGCCAGTGCTGCTCCTTGGGGCTGAGCGCGTTGTGATAGGCAAAGAAGCAATCGATGAACTGCTTGCCATGGATGTTGCGCTGATTGGCCGGGCTCGCATCCCAGAAATGAACATGCCCATCGATGATGAAAATCTCTTCGCCCGACGTCGTCCGGTACATGGTGTCCTCCCCCGTGGAGTGACCATGGTGCCAAGGGCGGGGCGGGTGGTCCAGTCGAAACGCAAACCCGGGCTCAGTGAGGATCGGGCTCGGGCCCGACGCGCGTGCGCCAGCGCGAGGGCTTGCCGCTCTTCTTGCTGGCGGTCACCAGCGCCTTGAAATTGTCGTAGAGCTGACGCGCGTTCGACGCAAGCGCGGGCAGGCGGGTTTTCGCGTCGGCATCGAGCCGGCCGAGCGCGCCGCGCCCGCAGCACTGCTCAAGGGATTCGGCATAGATCGGCACGGCGCCCCATTCGGCGACGGTCCGATCGGTCAGCTCGACATGGTATTGCAGGCCATAGGCCCGATCGCCCACACGGAACGCCTGCACCGCGCAGGCCGGTGAGCGCGCGAGCACGGTCGAGCCCTTGGGCAGGCCGGTCACCTCGCAGCCATGCCATTGCAGGCAGTCGATGGTCGGCCCAAGGCCCTTGAGCAGTGCGTCGGTTTTGGCCTCGGGCGTGGTCTCGACCGTCAACATGCCGACCTCGGGCGTGGTCATGCGGCCGACCTTGCCGCCCAGCGCATCGGCGAGGAGCTGATGGCCCAGGCAGAGGCCGAGATAGGGCTTGCGCCGCTCGATGACCCATTCGCGGATCGCGCGCTTCTCATCGATGAGCCAGGGAAATTTATCTTCCTCGAACACATCCATCGGGCCGCCCATGACGATGAGCGCGTCATAGGGCTCGAGCGATGGGATTTGCTCGCCCTCATCGAGCTCGATCGCGTCCCAAATCACGTCGTCGGCCTTCATGAACTCCCGGAAAATGCCGGGATGCTCGATCGAAATGTGCTGAAAGACCAGAACCCGTTTCATGTTATGCCCCCGCCGGCGTGTCGAGCTTGGCCGCGCGCTCGCGCAGCACGTATTTCTGCACCTTGCCGGTCGAGGTCTTGGGCAGCGGTCCAAAGACCACCGTGCGCGGCAGTTTGTAATGCGCCATGTTCTCGCGGCAGAACGCCATGAGCTGTGCCGCCGTTGCCTCGGCGCCGGGCTTGAGCGTGACAAAGGCGCAAGGGGTCTCGCCCCATTTTTCGTCAGGGCGCGCCACGACCGCGGCCTCGATCACCGCGGGGTGGCGATAGAGCACGCCCTCGACCTCGATGGTCGAGATGTTCTCGCCGCCCGAGATGATGATGTCCTTGGCGCGATCCTTCAGCTCGATATAACCGTCCGGGTGCATGACGCCGAGATCGCCGGTGTGGAACCAGCCGCCCGAGAGCGCCTCGACGGTCGCCTTGGGATTCTTGAGGTAGCCCTTCATCACCGTGTTGCCGCGCATGAAGACCTCGCCCATGGTCGCGCCGTCAGCGGGCACGGGCTTCAGCGTCTTTCCGTCCGCGACCATGAGCCCCTCGAGCGTGACATAGGGAACGCCTTGGCGCGACCGTAGCCTGGCGCGCTCATCGGGCGCGCGCTCATCCCATTCCTCGTGCCAAGCGCAATAGGTGACGGGACCATAGACCTCGGTGAGCCCATAGGTGTGCGTGATCGAGAAGCCCGCCGCCTCCATGCGCGCGATCACGGCAGGCGGCGGCGGGGCCGCCGCGGTCATCACATTCACCTTGTGCTCGAAGCGGGTCATCTCCTCCGGCCTCGCGTTGATCAGCATGTTGAGCACGATCGGCGCGCCGCAGAAATGCGTCACCTTGTGCCGTTCGATCGCCTCGAAAATCGCGCGGGTCTCCACCTTGCGCAGACAGACATGCGTGCCCGCAAGCGCGGTCACGGTCCAGGGGAAGCACCAACCATTGCAGTGGAACATCGGCAGGGTCCAGAGATAGATGCTGCCCTGCGGCAGGCCCCAGATCAGCGCGTTGCCGAGCGCGTTCAGGTAGGCGCCGCGATGGTGATAGACGACCCCCTTGGGGTTGCCGGTCGTGCCCGAGGTGTAATTGAGCGCGATCGCATCCCACTCATCGCCCGGCCCGGCATAGATGAATGACGGGTCGCCGCTCGCGATGAAGCGCTCATATCCGATCTCGCCGATCAAGGCGCCGCCTTCCTCGGGCGCGTCGTCGATATCGATGACGAACGGGCGAACGCTCGCGCGTTTGAGCGCGTCGGACGCCGGGCCTGAGTACGCGCGGTCGACGAACAGCACCTTGGCTTCCCCGTGGTCGAGGATGAAGGCGATCGAAGCGGCGTCGAGGCGATAATTGAGCGCGTTCAGGACCGCGCCCGTCATCGGCACGCCGTAGTGCGCCTCAAGCATCGCGGGCGTGTTGGGCGAGAGGATCGCGACCGTATCGCCGGGGCCGAGGCCGCGCGCTCTCAGGGCGCTGGCGAGGCGCCGGCTGCGCTCGTCGAGCTGGCGATAGGTGAGCCGCCGTTCGCCTGCGATGCACGCGATGCGATCGGGGAAGATCGCCGCGGTGCGTGGCAGGAAGGAGAGCGGCGAGAGCGCCACGAAATTGGCAGCGTTGCGCTCGAGGCCGAGATCATAGGGGTTCACGGTCTGCGCGCCTTGTTCCATGATGCAAGTCCAACCGGCCCGAACGGTGCCGGCAAGGGGCGAAGTCTGCCGACAAGCCCCGATCCGCGCAACCGCTCTGGCATGACACGACAACGGAATGACGGGAGCGGATGACGAAAGAGCTTCTCCTGCTGCGCCACGCCAAATCGAGCAGGGATGAGCCCGGGCTCGCTGACATCGACCGTCCGCTCAACGGGCGCGGCCGAAAGGATGCGGTTCGCGTTGGTCGCCTGATGGCGGAGCGCGGCCTGGTGCCTGATCTTGCGCTGTGCTCGCCCGCCGTGCGCACGCGCGAGACCCTGGCGCTGGTCGAGGAGGGGCTCGGCCGCACGCTGAACTCCCGGATCGATGCCGTAATCTACATGGCTGAGCCGCGTGCGCTGCTCGCTCTTCTGCGCAGCCTGACGGGCGAGATCGAGCGCGTCATGGTGGTGGGTCACGACCCTGGCCTGCCAGGCCTCGCCTTGATGCTGGCGAAAGGCTCGTCCGGGCCCATGCTCGATCGGCTGAAGCAAAAGTTTCCGACCGCCGCGCTCGCCGTGCTTACGACCAATCTCGATTCCTGGCGGGCGCTCAATCCCGGCACCTGCGAGATCCGCTCGTTCTTCGTGCCGAAAGAAATCTGAGCGTCGCCCTACCAGAACCGCTTTGCTTCATCGAGTGCGTGCCAGGCCTCCTCGATTTGCTGTGCCAGGTGAGAGGCTCGCGCCAGATGCCAGCCCTCGATCAGGGAATCCGCCTGTCGCCACGCCTGAGCAGGCGGTGCGTCGATGGTCGGGCGGGTGCCGAGCTCGGCCAGCAGCGCGCGCGCGACCTCGCCGTCATGGGCGAGGCCGAGCGCGTCCTGCAGCTGGGCCAGATGCCCGATGAACGTCTTGGTGCGCTTGCGTGGATAGAGCGGCGCGAAGAAGGTTGCCGCATAGCGCAACTTCTTTGCGTGCAGACGAAATTCGTGGAGCTCGCTTTTGGTCTGCCAGCCATGGTCGCGCACGAACCGCCGGATCTGACGCCGGCGCTTCGATAGCAGCGGCGGCGCCACCTCGCTCAAAGGCGGAAAGGCGGGTTGGTCGGTGGCGTGCTCCGACAGCGCCGCAACCCAGGCGCCAATACGCAATTGCAGATCGGTGTAGCGCGGCGAATCGAGGCAGGCCCTTAGCGTGTCATAGGCTTTGCGACGCAAGGCCGTCGCCTGATCGATCAGTTGATCGATCTCCCGTGCCGGTGTGAGCTTGGCACGCAAAGGTTCAAGTGTTTCATCGATGAAGACGTCGAGATCACGCGCCCGACCGAGTACGTCGCCAATCCAGCTGAGTTCAGTGCGAAGCCCGCCAGTGGCGAAATCCGAACGGACGTTTGTCGCGAGTGTGAAGGCGACCTTGAGCCGGCGCAGGCCGACGCGCATTTGGTGAACGCCCTCGATGTCCTCGCCGAGACGGGCGATCGCCTCATTCGCCCCCATCTGCCGTAGACCATCCCCGGCCGCGAGTGCGAGCGCTTGGTTGGCTGGCATGTCGGGCGTGAGGACCAGTCCTTGAGCCATACGCGGTCTGGGCGCTTGCGCATCGGCCAGCGCGTAGCCACGCGCCGCCTTGGTGCGATGCTCGAGGACAAAGGAGACACTGCGATGCAGCTCGAGCGCGAACTCGAAGACCCGCGCTGCCGAGCCCTCCTTGATCTCGAGCTCGGCCTCACACAGGGCCTCGCTCTCACCCTTGGCCTTGATGCGGCCGCGGTCGATCGCGAGCTCGATCATCTGTCCATCGCCGAGCGCAACCGGAACGAGGGTGCGTTGGACCTCGGTTTCAAACACCGGCGCCAGATCGGCCCGATGGTCCTCGATCAGAGTCCGGATCGTATCAGGCAATTCATCGAGGGCGGGTGTCGCGCCGGGAACGACCGTCTCCAATTCTCCGTGACGGTGGAGACCAGCGTGCTCCGAGCTCGTCAACTTGATCGACTGAATCCAGCGTCGGCCAACGCGGCGCAGGCGCAAGGCAACGCCCGCTTGCCACAGGGTCCGGTCGGGGCTGTCGAAGTAGATCGTGCGCAGCTTCACTGTCGTGGCCGCGCCGGCGTCCCGTGTGGCGCTCAGGGACGGGCATTCGAGCAACGCTCGGACGGATTTGGTCGAGAGCCGGAGCTTCAGCTCGGTCTCGACCTTGGATTCAGTGATCGCCATGCCGCATTGGGCCGGTCTTGTCTCCCACTCTCAACTTAGTGGAGCGAATTGCGCCGGCCAAGCGAAGCGAGATTGGGCCCGACCTCCGTGTTCCCGGTAGGTTCCGATAGCCGAACCACCGCGTCATTGGTGCTGAGGTGCACATGATCGTGGCCCAACCGCTCGATGAAGCCGGCGCGCTCGAGCTTGTCCATCACCGGGCCCTTGACTTCGGTCAGGTGGAACTCGACGCCGAAGTCCCTCAGCGTCCGGCGCATCTCGTCGAGCGTCTCGAGCGCGCTGGCGTCGATCACGTTGATGCTCGAACAGATCAAGACGAAATGCTTGATACCGGGTCGCTCGGCGATCGCGGCCAGCACGCGTTCCTCGATGAACGCGACATTGGGGAAGTAGAGACTCTCATCGACGCGAAGTAGCAGAAGGTTCGAGTTGATGGTGACGCGGTGGCGCAACACGTTGCGGAAGTGCTCGGTATTCCCGACGCGGCCGACGATGGCGATGTGCGGCCGGCTGGTGCGCCAAAGATGAAACAGAATCGACAGCGCGATGCCGGCGAGGATGCCGATCTCGATGCCGAGACCGAGAACGGCCAGGAAGGTCACCCCCTGCGCGACGCCATCGGCTTTGCTGTAGCGGAAGTCGCGCACGAACGAGCGTGGCTCGAACAGGCCGATGACCGAAACGACGATGATCGCGGCGAGCACCGCCTGCGGCAAATGCGCGAACAGGGGCGCGAGCGCAAGCGTCGACGCGCCGACCAGGATGGCCGTGATGACCGCGGCCATCTGGGTTCGCGCGCCGCTCTGGAAATTGACGGCCGAGCGGGCGAAGCCGCCGCACACCGCGCTCGCGCCGGTGAACGCACCCGCCACGTTGGCGAGGCCGAGCCCGATCAGCTCCTGATTGGCCTCGATGCGCTCGCGCCGCTTGGCGGCGAGCACCTTGGCGATCGCGACGCTCTCGACAAAGGAGACGAGCGCGATCGCAAGCGAGGAGAGGGCGAGGTCGCCCCACAGCGCGGGATCGAGCGAAGGCACGCCGATCGGCGGCAGACCGGCGGGAATGGTGCCGACCACCGCGACGTCCTGGTTATCGTGGAGGCCAAGGCCGCCAACCAGCGCGGTCGCGATCACCACGACGAAGAGCGGTCCGGTGCGCGCCAGCGCCGCGGCGAGTCCACCTGGAAGACCAAGGCGCTTGAGCACGCCGGCCAATTTGCTGCGTACCAGGAAGAGCAGCACGACCGCGGCCAAGCCGAGAATGGCGGTCATTCCGTTGATCGTGCCGATGGACGATGCGATCGCGTAGAGCGTATGGCCGAAATCGAGATTGCCCGGCATGGTCAGGCCGAGCAGGTGCTTCACTTGGCTCAGCGCGATGATCAGCGCGGCCGCGCTGGTGAACCCCGACATCACCGGGTGGCTCAAGTAGTTCGCCACGAAGCCGGCGCGTGTGAGCCCCAGCGCAAACAGAATCAGACCGACCTCGAGCGAGATGATGAACGCGCCCTCGAGATAGGCGGCGGGCCCCTGCGCGACGTAGTTGCCAAGCGCCGCCGCCACCATGAGCGAGGCCACGGCGACCGGCCCGACCGCGAGCGTGCGGCTGGAGCCGAAGATCGCGTAAATGATGGGCGGCGCCATGCTGGCATAGAGGCCAACCTCGGGCGGCAGGCCGGCCAACATGGCGTAGGCCATGGCCTGCGGCACCAGCATGATCGCCACGATGATGCCGGCCGACAGGTCGCCCAGCGCATCCGCCCGGTTGTAGCGGGCGAGCCAGCCTATGGAGGGTACGAAACGCCCGATCACGCCGGTGGCCGATTTGTGTGGCGGGGCGAGCTCTTTGCGCAGTCTTGATCCAGAAGACATGGTCGCTCTAGCCCGATTTCCGCCCGACGCCGATGCCAATTTGCGCGACCAGCCTAGCAGCCTCCGGTCGGCCCTTGACCATGGCGCGGCAAATGATCACAGCCATAGGGTGACACCGATCACATCTTCGGATTGGTATAGCCTTTAGGCTTCGGTTCGCTCGGTGACTGCCCTCGTGGCGGCCGCTGAGCTTTCCAGAGGTCGCCCTTGCTGACTTGACGGCCGAGCCGGTTAACATCGTGGCTCGGCCGTTTTTCTTTACCATCCAAGCCCTTACGGCAATAGACCGGAACCGCTGAAGGTCCAGACGCCGACTCGCCCGTCGCGGCCGCGGACGATGGCTGGCTGGTCGGCACCTCGCTCGATTTCAGAGCGGGGATCACGCGGCTTTCGGTGTTCGAGGCCGCGCGGCTCTCGGACGGCCCCATCGCCCAAGCCGCGCTGCCTTATGCGTTGCCCATGGGCTTCCACGGGAAGTTCGTGAAGAGCTGATTCCGTGTGCTCCAGCCCTTTCCCCTCCGATGGAGGGGGAAGGGTTTGGGCTGGGGGTGGGACTGAGGCCGGCGAAGCCGGCCCATGACGATGCCAGGCCGATGCGCTACCGTGCCGCCATGGCACGGTCCTGGATGGTCGCTTGCGCGATGGCCTTCACGCTGTTCGCGTCACTGAGGGTCTTCGCGGCGGACGAGATCCCCCATGTCGGCGGCGCAGGCGCGGACCTACGCGGTCAGGGTTTCGAGCTGCTCGATCTGACCGGCGCCGATTTCCGTGGCGCAGACCTTCGGGAGGCGAGCTTTCGTGGTGCGTCCCTGGTTGGCGCCACGCTTCAGGGCGCAGACCTGCGGGGTGCCGCGCTGCAGGGCGCCAACCTTAGAAATGCCGACTTGCGTGGCGCCGATTTGCGGGGCGCGCGGCTCGCCCGCGCGGATCTCTCCGGCGCCGACCTCACACTGGCCGATTTGCGCGATGTCGATTTCTTCCAGGAGTCACTCACAACCACTCACGACGTTGTACCCGAAGGCATCGAGGTCGCGCCGCGTCGCTCCGAACGCCTTGCGTCGGAGGAGGCCGCGACCCGCGCGTTCAGCGTGAAGGGCGCAGTGCTCGATCGGGCACTGCAGAGCAGGCCTATCTGCGTCTATCCGCCGACCAGCGCGGTCGACGTGCTGCACGATTTCGATCGGGCCAAAGGTCTGCCTCTAGTCGCGAACGGGAATGGCGAGGCGCCCGGTTCGTTCATCGAGGCGCGCACCGATCTGCTCGCGACGATCGGCTGCAGCGACGCCAAGGGCGAGGCCACATTTGGCCTGACGCGTCGGGCGCTCGACACGAAGGATTCTTCAAACGTAGCGGGCTTCGATGCGGCTGCGTTGCGCCGCACGCTCGCGGGCCACGACTGCGCGGGCGGTTGGCTATTGCCGGACGAGATGCGCCGCGCGTTGGCTTCGTCGCTCGATCCCAATTGAATCGGCGCTTCGCGCAAGTGTCGCCTCCCACCAACCCTTGCCCTTCCTCCCTCTCCCAGAGGGAGGAAGGGAATCACGGGGCGTTCGCACGTTCGACCATCGCCTGAAGCAGCACCTGCGCGCCGGCGCCGCAGTCCGACTTGGTCGCCGCTTCGATCTCGTTGTGCGAGATGCCGTCCTCGCACGGGATGAACACCATCGCGGTCGGCGCGACTCGCGAGAGATAGACCGCGTCGTGCCCTGCGCCCGAGATGATCGGCTCGTGCGCCATGCCGAGGTTCTTGGCCGCGCTCTCGACCGCCTTGACGCAGGCCGCGTCGAACTTCACCGGCGGCGAGTACCAGATCTCCTTGAAGTTGAGGGTCAGGCCGATCTCCTTGGCGATCGCCTCGCATGAGGCTTGGAATGCAGCGCCCATGCCGTCGAGGATCGCGGCGTCAGGGTGGCGCAGATCGACCGTGAAGAACACGTGGCCCGGAATGGTGTTCCGCGAGTTTGGCTTCACCTGCATCATGCCGACGGTCGAGCGGCCATTTGGCATCTGGGCGAGGCCGATGCGGTGCGCCTCCGTGATCATGCGCGACACGCCGACCAGCGCATCCTTGCGGCGCCTCATCGGCGTGGTGCCGGCATGGGCCTCCATGCCGATGACCTCGAGCTCATACCAGCGAATGCCTTGTACGCCCTGCACGACGCCGATCGTCTTCTTGTCGGCCTCGAGGATCGGCCCCTGCTCGATATGCGCCTCGAAGAAGGCGCCGACCTTCCGCCCGCCGCAGGGTTCCGGGCCGGCATAGCCGATGCGCTTCAGCTCATCGCCGAGCGTCTTGCCGTCCTTGTCGGGGCGCGATAGGCCATATTCCAGCGTGAACTCGCCGCAGAAGACGCCCGACGCGGTCATGGCGGGCGCAAAGCGCGAGCCCTCTTCGTTGGTCCAGCACACGACCTCGATCGGCGCCTCGGTCTCGAAGCCGGCGTCATTGAGCGCGCGGATCACCTCGAGCCCAGCCATCACGCCATAGATGCCGTCGAACTTGCCGCCGGTCGGCTGGCTGTCGATGTGGCTACCCGACATGATCGGCGGCAGAGCATTGTTGCGGCCCTTGCGCCGGCCGAAGATGTTGCCCATGGCGTCGACGGTGACGGTGCAGCCCGCCTCCTTGCACCAGCGCACGAAGAGGTCACGCGCGGCCTTGTCCTCATCCGAGAGCGCCAGCCGGCACACGCCGCCCTTCTGCGTCGCGCCGATCTTCGCGATCTCCATGAGGGATTCCCAGAGACGGTCAGCATTGACCTTGAGGTTCTGCACAACGAGCTCCTTCGGAACAGCCCCTTTCCCCAAGATTGGGGAAAGGGGTTGGGGTTCGGGGTTGACCCAAAGGCCGCCTCCGGCGGCCTCGCTTCCACCCCTCTAACCCAGGCCCTTTCTCCCCTCAAGAGGGGAGAAAGGGTTCATTCAATTGGCCGCCTGCCTTCTCTGCGGATTTCTTGGATCATCCACCCAGCCCACATGCGGCAAGCCGCGGTCGACGCGTTTCATCGTGATGCAATGGTCGACCGGGCAGACATGCATGCAGAGATTGCAACCGACGCACTCCTCCTCGATCACCTGATAGCGCCGCGTGCCGTTGTCGCGCGCCTTCGAGATCGCCTGGTGCGAGGTGTCCTCGCAGGCGATGTAGCAGAGCCCGCACTTGATGCAGGCCGCCTGGTCGATTGCCGCGACCGTCTTGTAGTTCATGTTGAGGAACTTCCAGTCGCTGACATTGCCGACCGCGCGGCCCTGGAAATCGCTCAGCGTGCGATAGCCCTTCGTGTCCATCCAATTCGCGAGGCCGTCGATCATGTCCTCGACGATCTTGAAGCCCTTGTGCATGGCCGCGGTGCACACTTGCACGCTGCCTGAGCCGAGCGCGATGAACTCGGCCGCGTCGCGCCAGGTCGAGATGCCGCCGATGCCTGAGATGGGCAGGCCGCGCGTCTCGGCATCGCGCGCGATCTCGGCCACCATGTGGAGCGCGATTGGCTTCACGGCGGGCCCGCAATAGCCGCCATGGCTGCCCTTGCCGTCGACCTCGGGCTCGGGCGACATCGAATCGAGATTCACCGCCATGATCGAGTTGATCGTGTTGATCAGCGACACGGCATCGCCGCCGCCCACCTTGGCCGCGCGGGCGGGCCCCAGGATGTTGGTGACGTTCGGCGTCAGCTTCACGAACACCGGCATGCGGCTGTGCTGCTTGCACCAGCGCGTCACCATCTCGATATATTCCGGCACCTGGCCGACGGCCGCGCCCATGCCGCGCTCTGACATGCCGTGCGGGCAGCCGAAATTGAGCTCGATGCCGTCGGCGTCGGTCTCCTCCACGCGCTTCAGGATCGCTTTCCAGTTCCGCTCTTCGCACGGCACCATGAGCGAGACGATCATCGCGCGATCCGGCCAGTCACGCTTGACCCGCTTGATCTCCTGCAAATTCACGTCGAGCGGGCGATCGGTGATCAGCTCGATGTTGTTGAAGCCGACCATGCGCTGGCCGTTGAGCGACATCGCGCCATAGCGCGAGCAGGTGTTCACGATCGGCGGGTCTTCGCCGAGCGTTTTCCACACGACGCCGCCCCAGCCCGCCTTGAAGGCGCGGACCACGTTGTATTCCTTGTCGGTCGGCGGGGCCGAGGCGAGCCAGAACGGGTTCGGCGACTTGACGCCGGCGATGGTGCTACGGAGATCGGCCATGGATGCCTCCCTTCCTTCGGTCGGCGGGGCGCCCTCATGCTTCGACAGGCTCAGCATGAGGGCTATGGGGATGCCACCAAGTCGCCCTCATCCTGAGCCTGTCGAAGGATGAGGACCAAGATGAGTTCTAGGCGCGCAATCTCCGATCGATGGCGATCGCGGCGCGTTTGCCGTCCTCGACCGCGCGCACGGTGAGGTCGGTGCCGGTCGCGGTGCAGTCGCCGCCGGCGTAGACGCCGGCAAGCGAGGTCTCGCGCTCGTCATTGACCACGAGCTTGCCGTTCTTCACCGCCAGCGGCTCGCGCGCGTCGGCGTTGAAGGGATCGGCCACCAGCGTCTGACCGATCGCCTTGAACACGGTGTCGGCGAGGAGCGTGGTGCGCGCCTCGGTCAGCACCAACTTGCCCGCCTCATCGAGCCGCGTATAGGCGAGCTCGATCTCTTTTACGCGGCCCTTCCAGCCGATCAGACGGGTCGTCGCGACCCAGTGCCTAATGCGCACGCCCTCGATCTGCGCGAGATGTTGCTCATGATCGGTCGCGCCCATCTGCGAGGGTCCGCGGCGATAGGCGATGGTCACGTCCTCGGCGCCGAGCCGCTTCGACTGGATCGCGATATCGATCGCCGTGTTGCCGCCGCCGATGACCACGACGCGCCGGCCCACCGGCAGCGTGCCCAAGTCCTTCGCTTGGCGCAGCCGCTCGATATAGGCGACCGCGTCCTCGACGCCGTCAAGTGCTTCATCGGCGAGGCCGAGCTTCTGGGTCGATTGCAAACCAACGCCGAGAAACACGGCGGGATAGCGCTTCCGCAGTTCTGCCAGCGTCACATCGCGGCCGAGCGCCTTGTTGTGGTGGATCGCGATGCCGCCGATGCCCATCAGCCACGCGACCTCTCTTTGGGCAAAGGCGTCAGGCACCTTGTAGGCCGCGATGCCGTGCTCGTTGAGCCCGCCCGATCTAGAGCGCGCCTCATAGACATCAACCTTTTGGCCAAGCATGGCGAGCCGGTGCGCGCAAGCCAACCCCGCCGGCCCGGCACCAACAACCGCCACCGTCCTGCCGCTCTCGGGCCCGCGCGTAAACGGCTGCGGGCCGGCCGCCATCAGCGCATCGACGGCGTGGCGCTGCAACATGCCGATCTTGACCGGCTTGTTCTCGCCGGCGGTGCGCACACAGGCTTCCTCGCACAACTCCTCGACCGGGCACACGCGCGCGCAGGTGCCGCCGAAGATGTTGGCGGAGAGAATGTCGATCGCCGAGCCCTTGAGGTTGCCGGTACGGATCTTGCCGATGAAGGAGGGGATGTCGATACCGGTCGGGCACGCTTCGACACACGGCGCGTCGTAACAGAAGTGGCAGCGTGCCGCCTCGATCAGCGCCTCGCGCGCGGAAAGCGGCGGCGCGATGTCATCGAACACGTTTTGGTAGGCGCCTTTTTCGAGCCGCCCTGGTTTGACGTCCGGCGCTTCAGTGCCTGATCCGCTCATCGCCTTGCCCCCCGTTCGGGCCTCGCCACGGTCGAAGCCTAATGCTATCCTGACCAAATGGTCAAGATACGAACGACAGCTCGATCCCGGCGCCTCATCCTTCGACAGGCTCAGGATGAGGCGATTTACGCCAGTCCTCATGCTGCGCCTGTCGAAGCATGAGGACTGAGAAAAAGAAGAGGGCCACTAAGCGCCGATCTGGGCCGCCTCCGACGGCCAAGAAACTGGCCATCCGACGCGAGAACGTCGCGCGCATTTTGGAAGCCGCCGAGGCGGTGTTCGCGACCAGGGGCTTTTCCGGCGCGACCACCGCAGAGATCGCCGAGCGTGCCGGCATCCCCAAGCCGAACCTGCACTATTATTTCCGCACCAAGCAGGCGCTCTACCGCGCGGTGCTGGATGACATTCTGACGCTCTGGCTCGACGCCACTTCGTCCATCGTGGCGGAGGCCGAGCCGAAAGCCGCGCTCCGTGCCTATATCGAGGCCAAGATGGCCTATTCGCGCACGCGGCCTTTCGCTTCGAAAGTGTTCGCCAACGAGCTGCTGCACGGCGCGCCCGCGGTGAAGGGCTTCCTTGGCGGCGCGATGAGGCGGCTGGTCGATGACAAGGCCAAGGTGATCGAGGGCTGGATCGCCGCCGGGCGGCTTCAGCCGATCGATCCGCACCATCTCTTCTTTGTGCTCTGGGCCGCGACCCAAACCTATGCCGATTTCGACGCGCAGATCACGGCCGTGCTCGGCAAGAGATCGCTCGGCGAGGCGGACTTTGCCCAAGCGGCGGAGACGGTGAGCGCGCTCGTGCTGCGCGGGCTCGGATTGAAGGCGTGAGAGGCGGGTGCTGATCCACCGCTCGATCGTTATCCTCCCGGCTTTCTTATTTGGTCATGGCCCGGCTTGACACGGCCATCCATGGATGGGGCGGAGTGGCCTGACCGATGGATGGCCCGGTCAAGCCGGGCCATGACTCGAAAGGGGGCATGCGGGTGGCAAATGACTCGTGAGAAGGGCCACATCCTCCCCGACGTGCTCGCGCCGGGCTTGCGCATCGTGTTCTGTGGCTCGGCGGCGGGGCACAAATCAGCGCGCATCGGTGCGTACTATGCCGGGCCGGGCAACAAGTTCTGGCCGACCTTGCATCGGGTCGGCTTCACGCCACGACTCATCGCACCGCCTGATTATCGTGCCGTGCTCGAACTTGGGATCGGGCTGACCGATCTGTGCAAGACCGGCTTCGGCAACGACGTGGAGCTCGACCCCGCACACGACGATGTTGCCGGGCTCCTGCGCAAGATCAGGCGCTATCGGCCGCGGGTGCTCGCCTTCACCGCAAAGCGCCCGGCCGCCGTCGTGCTGCGTGCGTTGGGGGCGGGGAAGAAGCCACCCGCCTATGGCCTGCAGGACGCGACGATCGGCGCGACGCGGCTCTTCGTGCTCACCTCGCCCTCAGGCCGCGCGGGGGCGTTCTGGGATGAACAGGTGTGGCAGGAGTTGGTGCGATTAGCCGAAAGTCCCTCTCCCTCGAGGGAGAGGAGGAGCTGCATTCAGGATGGGGTGTCAGCGAATGGAAGAGCGACTACTTGGTGCTCATCCTCGAAGACAATATAGCCTGGTCGACGCGTCTTAAGTTCTACGACGGGTATTCCGGAGAACTCGACCAACGCAGCGAGACTGCGTAGACGTTTGACATGATCATGTGCTGAAGCCCGTATCCAACTGATAGCGGTGCTATCCGCCCCGGGATTGCGCGATACGGTAAGCCGCGTGGGTTCGGCGAGGTTGTCGCCAAACCATCTTAGGAGCTGATCGAGCTGAACGTGCTCGGACCCCGGAAAAACATTGTTCCGCCGAAGATCGTAAGCGATCTGAAACACACCCGTGCGATGGCCGTACGGGGGATGTCGGCCGGTCGTCACGAACCTGAAAAGCAAATCACGCGACATGGCCTAAGGGCAACAAACATAGTCTACCGAACCCTTTGGCTTGCTCGTTAAAGAACCTTGCGGTATCCCCACCCACCATCCCAAGCCCTTCCTCCCTCCTCTGGAGGGAGGAAGGGTTAGGCATGTGCTACCCCATCATCGGGAATGACAGGTCGACGCCGCTCCGAATCCCCGTCGGCCAGCGGGAGGTCACGGTCTTGAGCCGCGTGTAGAAGCGCACGCCTTCCATGCCGTGCGTGCCGTGATCGCCGAAGAGGGAGCGCTTCCAGCCGCCGAAGGAGTGATAGGCCACCGGCACCGGGATCGGCACGTTGACGCCGACCATGCCGATGTTGATGCGGCTGGTGAAGTCGCGCGCGGCATCGCCATCGCGCGTAAAGATCGCGGTGCCATTGCCATATTCGTGGTCGTTCACCAGCTTGACCGCCTGCTCATAGTCCTTCGCGCGCACGACCGAGAGGACGGGGCCGAAGATCTCTTCCTTGTAGATGCGCATCTCGGGCGTGACCCGGTCGAACAGCGAGGGGCCAACATAGTAGCCGCCCTCATAGCCCTGCAGTTTCAAGCCTCGGCCGTCGACCACGAGCTTCGCGCCTTCCTGCACGCCGAGGTCGATATAGCCTCGCACCTTGTCGAAGTGCTGCTTGGTGACGAGCGGGCCCATCTCGGCCTGCGGGTCGCTGCCGGGGCCGACCTTGATGCGCTCGATCTTGGGCTTCATTGCGCCCACCAGAGCATCGGCTGCCTTGTCGCCCACCGCGACCGCCACCGACACCGCCATGCAGCGCTCGCCGGCCGAGCCATAGGCCGCGCTGATCAGCGCATCCGTCGCCATGTCGAGGTCGGCGTCCGGCATCACCACCATGTGGTTCTTGGCACCGCCTAGTGCCTGCACGCGCTTGCCATTGGCGCAGCCGGTTGAATAGACGTATTCCGCGATCGGCGTCGAGCCGACGAACGAGATCGCCGCGACGCCCGGGTGATGCAGGATGGCATCGACCGCGACCTTGTCGCCATTGATCACGTTCATCACGCCCTCGGGCGCGCCCGCCTCGCTCATCAGCTCCGCCAGCATCAGGGGCGCCGAGGGGTCGCGCTCGGAAGGCTTCAAGATGAACGTGTTGCCGCAGGCTAGGCTGAGCGGAAACATCCACATCGGCACCATGGCGGGGAAGTTGAACGGCGTGATGCCGGCGCATACGCCCAAAGGCTGGCGCATCGAGAAGGAATCGACCGCCGAGCCCACCTGTTCGGTGTAATCGCCGCGCAGCAGATGCGGGATGCCGCAGGCGAACTCGACCACCTCGAGCCCGCGCTGAATCGAGCCGAGCGCATCCGAATGCACCTTGCCGTGCTCGGCGACGATCAGCTTGGCGATGTCGTCTTTCCGCGCCTCGACCAGCTCTTTGAACTTCCAGATCACGCGCGCGCGGCGAATGGGCGGCGTCGCGGCCCAGCCGGGAGCAGCCGCCAGGGCAGACTTCACCGCCTTGTCGACCTCGGCCTCGCTCGCCAGCGCAACCGTGCCGGATTTCTCGCCGGTCGCGGGGTTGAAGATCTCGCCGCTGCGCCCGCTCGTGTCGGCAACGCGCGCGCCATTCACGAAATGCTGGACTGATTTCATAAGAAGCTCCCATGGTCACCCCTTCCTCCCGCAAGCGGGAGGAAGGGGATGGGGTTGGGGGGTGGTATCTAAGCCGGCGGAGCCGGCTGATGTCGAGGGGAGACTCGCCCGGAGACAAAGCGCCGGACTTCAACCCCCATCCCAACCCTTCCATGATTCTTTGCCATCGGCAGCGGCCCAGACCGTCGTGCGAGCTGAGCCATCGGATCGCCGCCGATGGGGTGGTTGGAAGGAAGGGTTGGACATGACTACGCCGCCAGCGCTTCCTTGGCTGCCGTGTATTTGTGCCCGAGGTCGCGGGCGACCGCCTCGAACGTCACCTTGCCGCGGTGCACGTTGAGCCCGTTCAACAGATGCGGGTCATCGAGCAGCGCCTTCTTATAGCCCTTGTCGGCGAGCGCGAGCGTAAAGGGCAGCGTCGCGTTCGAGAGCGCCAGGGTCGAGGTGCGCGCCACCGCGCCCGGCATGTTGGCCACGCAATAGTGGATCACGCCGTCGACCTCGTAGGTCGGGTTCGCGTGGGTCGTCGCCTTCGAGGTCTCGAAGCAGCCGCCCTGGTCGATCGCGACGTCGACCACGACCGCGCCGCGGCGCATGCGCGCGAGCATGTCGCGCTTCACCAGCTTCGGCGCCGCCGCGCCCGCAATCAGCACGCCGCCCACCACGAGGTCTGCGTTTGTCACCTGCTCCTCGATCGCCTGCGCGGTCGAGTAGATCGTGGTGACGCGGCCGCCGAACACGTCGTCGAGATAACGCATGCGCGGGATCGAGCGCTCGATGATCACGACATTGGCGCCCATGCCGGCCGCCATACGCGCCGCCTGCATGCCGACCACGCCGCCACCGATGATCACGACATCCGCCGGCGCGACGCCGGGCACGCCGCCGATCAGCACGCCGCGGCCGCCCTTCGCCTTCTCCAGGGAATTCGCGCCGGCATGGATCGACATGCGCCCCGCGACCTCGCTCATCGGCGCAAGCAGCGGCAGGCCGCCCTGCGCATCCGTCACGGTCTCATAGGCGATCGCGACCGAGCCCGACGCGATCAGGCCCGTGGTCTGCTCGGGGTCCGGCGCGAGGTGAAGGTAGGTGAACAGCACCTGGTTCTCGCGCAGCATCTTCCACTCATTGGGCTGCGGCTCCTTCACCTTCACGATCATGTCGGCCTTGGCGAAAATCTCGTCCGCCGTGTCGACAAGGCTCCCGCCCGCGGCCTGGTAGTGCGCATCGTCGAAGCCGATCGCGGTGCCGGCGTTCTTTTGCACCATCACCTTGTGGCCGCGATTGGTCAGCTCGCGCACACCGGCGGGCGGAAGTCCGACCCTGTACTCGTGAACCTTGATCTCCTTCAGAACACCTACAAGCATTACTCGCTCCTCAGACTGGCTCTACTCGGATGGGTTCCGATTCGAGAGCGTTCGTGGGTGAAAGACGTCGGGGCCGATCTACCGGTGATCGGCCCCGTCGACGTGTTGGCGCGCGCCTCGGCTCAGGCCGCTTCCTTCAGCGACGTGTCGATGGTCTCGACAATGCGGTCGATGTGGGACTTTTCGACGATCAAGGGCGGCGAAAGCGCAATGATGTCGCCGGTGGTGCGGATCAGCACGCCCTTGTCATAGCAGCGCAGGAACACGTCGAAGGCACGCGCGGTCGGCTTGTCCTTGAGGGGCTCAAGCTCGATCGCGCCAATGAGCCCGAGATTGCGCGTGTCGATCACATTGCGCGCGCCCTTCAGCGAATGGATCGCTTGCTCCCAATAGGGCGAGAGCTCCTTGGCGCGCTCGAACAGGCCGTCCTTCTTATAGACGTCGAGCACCGCATGGCCCGCGGCGCAGGCCACCGGGTGGCCTGAATAGGTGTAGCCGTGGAACAGCTCGATCGCGTTCTCCGGCCCCTGCATGAAGGCGTCATAGACCTTCTTGCGGGCAAACACCGCGCCCATCGGGATCGCGCCGTTGGTCAGCCCTTTCGCCACCGTCACGAGGTCGGGCTGCACACCGAAATAGTCGACGGCGAAGGTCGCGCCCAGGCGGCCGAAGCCGGTGATCACCTCATCGAAGATGAGCAGGATGCCATGCTTGTCGCAAATCGCCCGCAACTTCTCGAGATAGCCCTTGGGCGGCACCAGCACGCCGGTCGAGCACGCGACCGGCTCGACGATGACGGCCGCGATGTTGGAGGCATCGTGCAGCGCGACCAGGCGCTCGAGATCATCGGCCAGATGCGCGCCCCACTCGGGCTGGCCCTTGGAGTGCCCCATCTTGGAGCGGTCATAGGTGTGCGGCAGATGATCGACACCCGGCAGCATGGCGCCGAAGAACTTGCGGTTGGCGACCATGCCGCCGACCGAGATGCCGCCGAAGCCGACACCGTGATAGCCGCGCTCGCGGCCGATGAGGCGGGTGCGCGTGCCTTCGCCGCGCGCGCGGTGATAGGCCAGCGCGATCTTGAGTGCGGTGTCGACCGATTCGGAGCCCGAGTTCGTGAAGAACACATGGTCGAGGTCGCCCGGCATGAGCTGTACGAGGCGGGCGGCAAGCTCGAACGCGGCCGGATGGCCCATCTGGAACGCCGGCGCATATTCCATTCGCCCGACCTGGGCCGAGACCGCCTCGGTGATCTCCTTCCGGCCGTGGCCGGCATTCACGCACCAGAGCCCGGCCGTGCCGTCGATGATCTTGCGGCCGTCAACGGTCGTGTAGTGCATGCCTTCGGCCGAGACCAGAAGGCGCGGGTTCTTCTTGAAACTCCGGTTGGGCGTGAAGCCCATCCAATAGGGCTCGAGGTCGTTCGGCATGCTTTCATAGCGGGCGGCGGCAGAGCGCTCGGACATGACGACCTCCGGTTCGGGTTAGGGCGTGATCACAATAACATGGCGCAAGAAATTAGACAAGAGGGGTCCGTTTTCGCCAATATCGACGCCATTTCTTGCGATTCTGCGGCTTTTCGTTTAATATCTTAGACGATCTAAACGCCGTGATGAGCGAGCGACGCCCCCCGTTTTGTCATGCCCGGACTTGATCCGGGCATCCAGGCCTTGTGAGAAGGGCTGGATTGCCGGGTCGAGCCCGGCAATGACGAGAGGAGGAAATCGAAGCCTTAGGATGATGCCGTGGCGGCGCGGGTTGATCCGGAGGAACAGCCATGGACTTCGACCTCGGCGCCAGGCTGCGCGCGGTGCGCGAATTGCAGGGCCTCTCGCAGCGCGAGCTGGCCAAGCGCGCGGGCGTCACCAACGGCACGATCTCGCTGATCGAGCAGAACCGGGTCAGCCCCTCACTCTCCTCGCTGAAAAAAGTGCTCGACGGCATCCCGATGTCGCTCGCGGACTTCTTCGCGCTCAACACCGGGCCGCGACCCAAGATCTTCTTCGGGCGCGACGAGCTGCTTGAGATCGGCGGCGGCGCCGCGATCTCCTACCGCCAGGTCGGCCATGACCTCGCGGGGCGGGGTCTACAAATTCTTCACGAGCGCTATGCGCCTGGCGCCGACACCGGCAAGGCCATGCTGCGCCACGCGGCGGAGGAAGGCGGCGTGGTGCTCAAGGGCGAGCTCGAGATCACGGTCGGCGATCAGCGCCGCGTGCTCGGCCCGGGCGATGCCTACTATTTCGATTCCCGCACGCCGCATCGCTTCCGCAATCTCGGTGACGAACCCTGCGAGGTGGTGAGCGCCTGCACGCCACCGAGTTTTTAGACGAGATTCCACTGGGTGACAACGGTGCCCCAGAGGAAGAAGAGGATGAGCTGGCCGATATAGTAACTGGAGAGGCCTAGGAACGGCAGAACCGCGAGCACCGCCAGCAGCACCACGCCGACCATGAGATCGAAGCGAAGCGGTGCCGGTGTCCCGAGCCGTGCCGAAGGGCTGAACAGGGCCTTCATGTCGACAAGAGAGGGGCCGACGCGGTTGCGCCGGCCCCCATCACTGCGATCGAAATGATCAAGCCTTGATCCAGGGCGGCATCTGGAAGGTCGAGGTCTCGTAGGGCGCGGGCGCAATCAGCGCCGGCTCCTTGGTGAAGTCCTGGATCTGCAGATATTGATGCGGCATGCCGAGCGAAGGATCCTTCGTCGCATCCGGATACGGAATCGCCGCCTGCTCGGGCAGGAAGTACTTCGTCGTGCCCAGCGTGCCGCGATAGATCATGCGGCGAATATTGGCCGCGACCTTCTTGTTCTGCTCAATCTCGCCGGGGCCGGCCGAGCCGCCGGCCATGGCAGAGGCGATGGCCCACATGAAGGTCGGGTCATAGGCCT
>VGET01000020.1 GCA_016869195.1 Alphaproteobacteria bacterium
CAATGGATCCCGGGTCGGCGCAGACGCCGCCCGAGAATGACGACGTGGTGTGGTGCGGCTGACTATCGAGCGGTCGCAGGCCCGGGTCACGACGACATGAAATCCATCCTGATCGTGCCCTCGCTCACTGATTCCGCGGCAGCTTGTCCGGGCTGGCCTCGACCTCGGCCATCGCCTTCTCCCAGGCGGCAACGCGCTCCGGCCCAGCAGGATGCGTGTCGAACATGGTCGAGCGCTCCTTGCCGGCATCGAGCCGGGCCAGCACCTTGAACACATTGCCGGCCTTATGGAGGTCGTAGTTCGAGCGCTTCAGCATGTACGCCGCCAGCAGGTCGGCCTCGCGCTCCTGATCCTTCGAGAAGGAGAGCTGGCCAACCATGGCGCCGGCGCCCATCGTTGTGCCGATGATCTGCTGGGTCTCGCCCGCGGAGCCTTCATGGTCCGTCGCGGCCAGCACCGCGCCGGCCAAAATTGCGCCGGCGATCGCCCCGATCGCCACGTTCTGCTGCGTTTCCTCCACGTGTTCGGCGATGTGGTGCCCCATCTCATGGGCGATGACCGCAGCCACCTCCTCCTCGCTGACGAGGCGCTCAAGGAGTCCGCGCGAGATATGAATCTCCCGCTTATCATTGGCATAGGCATTGACGTTGTCGTCATTGTCGAAGATCACCGGGAAATGGCAGTCCGTCACCTGGGCATGCGCACAGAGCGCCTGAGACGCGGGTGCCAAACGATTGGAAATACGGCGAAGAAGATCGTAGGTCTCGTCTGTGTTGCGGTTCACCAGCGGAATCGCGCTGGTGTCAGCGTTCACGCTATGCAGCGCCTTTGTAACATCGGCATCGCTCAGCTGCGGCAGCATGTATTGAGCGCCGGAGCAGCCTGCAAGCAGCACCGTCGCCAGCGCCGCGACCACGATCTTCTTCATCGACAATCTCCCTGGCGGGCGATTGTCAGGCGCGGCCGTTTCTGGAAACCCGGCTTCCGCCCCCTCGCCCCTTTGGTTCGCATGATCGCCGGGACTATGGAACAAAGCAAGATCGAATTGCGCGTGTTAGTTGCTTTTCAAATGACAGAGGCACGCATATGTAGCGCTCGGAGGCTATCGAATACGCAAGAATCCAAGTTTGTCGACCGTCACGCGCTGGCCAGGATGAACGATCGTGGTGGACGACGCCTCCTCGATGATCGCGGGGCCGTCGAGCGTGGCGCCCGCCGGCAGCTCATCGCGGGCGTAGACCGCGGCCTCGATGCGCCCGTCATCGCCGAGATCGACCTTGCGCGTGCCCTTGTGGGCGGACTTCAACGATCGACCCGCCTCGTCGAGCGGTGTCAGCGCCGGCGTCGCGATCGTCGCCATCGCAGTCAGACGGAAGTTCACGAACTCGACTGGCGTGTCATCGAGCTTGAACGAGAACGCGCGCTCATGCGCGGCATGGAAGTCCGCCAGAATGCCCTCGACGCTCGCGCCTTCGAGTGTCGGCATCGGCACCGTCACCCAATGCTCCTGGCCGAGATAGCGCAGATCGATGCCGAAGACATAGCGGTGGTCGGTCGGCTTCAGGCCCTCATCCGCGCGGAAATAGGCCTCGGCCTCCTTGACCAGCTCATCGAACAGCGAGCGGATGCGCCCGATCGTCATGTCGCCCGCGCGGGTCAGTGCGGTCTGCACGAAATCGCGGCGTGGCTCGGTGACCAGCATGCCCCAGGCCGAGAAATAGCCGGGATAGCGTGGCACGATGGTCGCGCGCACGCCAAGCTCGCGCCCGAGCGCGGCGCCATGCATCGGCCCGCCGCCACCGCCGACCACGAGCACGAAATCGCGCGGGTCGTGCCCGCGCTGGATCGAGACCAGCTTCAGCGCGTTGATCATGTCGGCATCGGCCACGCGGATCACCGCGACCGCCGCCTCCTCGACCGAGCAGCCGAGGCCGTCCGCGATCTTCTGCATCGCCTTCTGCGCAGCCACGCGGTCGAGCTTGATGCGCCCGCCGGCGAAGTAATCGGGGTCGAGCGCTCCGGTCAGGAACTTGGCGTCGGTCACGGTCGGCTCGGTGCCGCCGCGGCCATAGCAGGCGGGTCCGGGCTCCGCGCCCGCGCTCACCGGACCCACCTTCAGCGCGCCGGAACGATCGAACCAGGCGATCGAGCCGCCGCCCGTGCCGATTTCGACAATGTCGACCACCGGCACCTTGACCGGATAGCCCGGATTGGTGCGCGACCATTCGAGCTTGTATTCGGTCGTCACCTTGATATGGCCGTCCTCGATCAGCGAACACTTGGCTGTGGTGCCGCCGATATCGAGATAGATCACATTGGGCTCGCTGGTGAGGCGCGCGATCAGCGCCGCGGCATTGACACCGGCCGAGGGGCCGGATTCCACCAGCGTGATCGGGTGTTCCTTGGCCCAGGCGAAGCTCGTGGTGCCGCCGTTCGATTGCATCACCGCGAGCGAGCCATCGATGCCGCGTCCTCTGAGTGATCGTTCGAGCGTGTCGAAATAGCGCAGCACGATCGGCTGGACATAGGCGTTCAGCACTGCCGTGTTAGCGCGCTCGTACTCGCGCCACTCGCGCGTGATCTCGTGGCTCGCGGTCACCGGCACGCCGGGCAGGCGTTCACGCACATAGGCGGCGGCCTCCTGCTCGTGCGCCGGCGCGGCGTAGGAATGCAGGAACTGAATCGCGACCGCCTCGACCTTCTCCGCCTTGCAACGCGCGATGATGGCGTCGAGATCGGCGAGCACGATGGGCTCGATGGTCGCGCCATTAGGCCCGATGCGCTCACGCACCTCGAAGCGCAAATAGCGCGGCACGAACGGCGTTGGCTTCTCGAAGCGGAGATTGTAGAGGTCGGGCCGATTGCCGCGCGCGATCTCGAGCACGTCGCGGAATCCCTTTGTCGTGATCAGCGCGGTCTTGACGCCCTTGCGCTCGGTGATCGCGTTGATCACCGTCGTGCCGCCGTGCACGAAATAGCTGATGCCGGCGGTCTTGATGCCGGCAAGGCCTATCGCATCCTCGATGCCACGTGTCAGGTCACGCGGCGTGGTGAGCGACTTCTCGACCACGAGCGCGCCGCTCGCGTCATCGAAAAAAGCGAGGTCGGTAAAGGTGCCGCCGATGTCGCAGGCCAGGCGCGCCATGATCTCAGCCCCCGGCCCGAAGCGCCGCAGTCGCGCGCTGATCGATGGCGCCATCGGCCGAGACGACGACGCGATAGGCCTGACGCGCCTGATCCGGCGTGAGATAGCCGTCGCGCACATCGGCCGCGACCTCCTCGATCGGCCGCGTCTTCGGATCACCGAAGCCGCCGCCGCCGCCGGTAACGACCGCCACGCGATCGCCCTTCCTCACCGCCTGGTAGGGCACGCGCGAAACGCGTTGGCGCGTGCCGTTGCTGCGCCATTCGAGATAATTGTTGGAGCCCTCGCCGCCGTTGTTTAGGCCCCAGGGCTTCTCGATCGAGCGCCCGATGCCGGTGTAGAAGAAGCCGTCATCGCCCAGCATCTCGAACTCGCGAATCGCGCCATAGCCGCCGCGATGGCGACCGGCGCCGGCTCCGCCCTCGGTGTTGAGCGCGTAGCGCCGAACCCGCAGCGGATATTTCGCCTCCATCAGCTCGACCGAATAATTGTAAGTGTCGCCATCGGTCGTGGCGATCAGCGCCGAGGTGCCGTCGCGCGCGTCGGTCGCGCCCCAGCCGCCGACCGCGGGCTCGATGTGCACGAACATCTCGCCGGTCGCGGGGTTGCGACCGCCGAGATACGTGCCGCACAGGCTCATATAACTGCCGGCGCTGAAGCGCTCGGGCGCCAAGGGCGCCAACGCCTTCCACACGAGCTCGGAGGCCTGTGCGGAGCCCTCATAGTACCAGCCGGTCGGCGCAGGTGGCCTTGCGGTGAACACCGTGCCCGGCGGGCAGGTGATCGTGACCGGACGAAACCAGCCGTCATTGGACGGTGCCTGGGGGTCGACCAGCGCCTTGAAGATCGTCTTGGCGGAGGAGAGCAGCGCGCCATAGGCGCAGTTGATCGGCCCAGGCCGCTGCGCCGACGAACCCGTGAAATCGAACGTGATCTGATCGCCTGCGATCGCCACCTCGACGCACACCTTGATGCGCTCGTCGGTGATGCCATCGCCGTCGATCCAATCCTCGGCGCGATAGCGCCCGTCGGGCAGCGCCTTCACCGCGGCGCGACTCAGCTTCTCGCTGCTCTCGAGAATGTGGCTGAAGGTGTCGTGTACGACATTCGCACCGTATTTCGCGAACACCTCCTTGAGGCGCATGTCGGCGATGCGCACCGCCGCCAGCTCGGCATTCAGATCGCCGAGCGCCATGGTCGGCAGACGTACATTGATGCGAATGAGTTCGACGATGTCCTGCTGCAGCTTGTCGTCGCGGCAAACCCGCACGCCGGGAAAGCGCACGCCCTCCTGATAGATCTCGCGCGCATCCGGCGAGATGCTGCCGGCGACCGAGCCGCCGACCTCGACCCAATGTGCCACCGCGATCGCATAGGCCTCGAGCCGCCCGCCGACGTAGATCGGCTTGATCAGCGCGATGTCGCAGGTATGCGTGCCGCCCTCGAACGGGTCGTTGGTCATGAACACGTCGCCATCCTTCATGGTGGCGCCGTGGCGCTTGCGGATCGAGGCGAGCTGCTCGCCGAACGTGCCGGTAAAGAGCGTGATGCCGTTGGTCTGCACGATCAGCTGGCCGTCGGCGTCGAGGATGCCGCAGGCGAAATCGAGCACCTCGTAGATCACCGGGCTCATGGACGCCCGCGCGAGCACGATGCCCATCTCATCGACCGTCGCGAGCAGCTTGCCGCGGATGATCTCGCGCGTGACCGCCTCGGCCGCGCCGGCGCCATTTTTCGCCATATCCCTGCTCCTACCCCCTCAGCGGGCGTTGCGCCCGATGTAGACCGGGGCGATCGGGCATGCAAGGCCGAAGCGCCGCTTGGAAACCGGGCCCACCCCGTCTAACCTGCCCGGTCTGTACGGCCTGGGGGGAAATCATGGTGAAGATCGCGTCGGTCAAGGCGAGCGCCCACTCCTGCCCGTTCGAGGGCCCGATCGTGCGCATGGGCCTCGGCGGCAACATCAAGCGCGATTTCGTGCTGGTTCGGGTGCGGGCCGATGACGGCACCGAGGGCATCGGCGAGGCCCATCACGGCCAGAACCTCACCGCCATGGCCGAGATCATCGAGAAGGGTCTCGGCTCGCTGATTGTCGGCGATGACCCGTTCGACAGTGAGGGCATCTGGGCGAAGCTCAGCCGCCAGCAGGTGGTGACCCACGGCCTCGGCGCCGGCAGCGTGATCGGCCTCTCCGGCATCGACAACGCGCTGTGGGATCTGAAAGGCAAGCTCCTTGGTCAACCGGTCTATCGCCTGCTTGGTGGTTCCAAGCGGCGCACGCGGGCCTATGCCGGCGGCCTCTCGCTCGGCTTCAAGGATCCTGGTGAACTCGAGAAGGAGGTCGCCCAGCTCATGAGCGAGGGCTACACCGCGATCAAGATGCGCGTCGGCGACACGGTGAAAAAGGATGCCGAGCGCGTCGGCCACATCCGCAAGATCTTCGGCGACACGCTCGACATCGCGGTCGATGCCGCGACCCGCTACACCCAGCTCGATCTGCCCGAGGTCATCAAATACTGCGAAGCCAACCGGGTCTATTGGCTCGAGGAGCCGTTCACGCCTGACAATCACATCGCCTATGCGGAGCTGAGAAAACGCACCGCGATCCCGATCGCCGCGGGCGAGAATCATTACACCCGCCAAGCGTTCCGCGACCTGTTCGAGGCCCGCGCGATCGTGATCTGTCAGGCCGATCCGACCAAGGCCGGCGGCCTCACCGAGCTTAAGAAGATCTCCGACATGGCCGCGGCCTGGCACCTGCATATGGCGCCGCACACCAGCCACAGCGTGCTGAGCGCCGCGGTCAACGCGCACCTTCTCTCGGTCATTCCGAACGCGCTGATCTACGAGGCCGACGTCGCCAAGGTGAATCCGTTCCGGACCGATCTTGCGACCGAGCCCTTCGGCGTGGTCAATGGCTATATCGAGCCCAAGGACGCGCCGGGCTTCGGGATCCAGGTGAATGAGACCGTGCTCAAGGCCTACCCCGCCGTCCCCGGTCCCTGCTACATCCCGGGGAAATAGGCGGCCTCACACTGCCGCGTAGCCGACGCTGGTGCCGCCACAAACATAGAGGGTCTGGCCGGTCACGAAGCCGGCGTCAGCGGTCATGAAATAGCTGACCGCGTGGGCGATGTCGGCCGGCTGGCCCAGCCGCTTCATCGGGATGCCGGCAATGGCGGCCTTCGTGCGCGGGCTGTCCGCCGGATTGGCCGCCGCATAGAGCTCCGTCGCGATCGGCCCCGGCGCGACCGTATTGACCGTGATGCCGTCGCGCGCCAATTCGAGCGCCCAGGAACGCCCCATGCCGATCAAAGCCGCCTTGCTCGCGCCATAGGCGGTGCGCAGTTCCTTGCCCAGAGCCGCGCGGCTCGCAATGCTCACGATGCGACCAAAGCGTGCCGCCCGCATGCCCGGCAGGCACGCCTTGGCGCACTGAATGGCCACCCGTACATTCAGCCGCATCACGGCATCAAAGTCCTCGAGCTTCGTATCATCGAGGAGCGCCGGCTTGACCACGCCGACATTATTGACAAGGCGCGTGATCGGCCCGCGTGTCAGTTCGGCGGCAAGCGCTGACGCGGTGGCGCTCTCGTCCGCCAGATCGACGACGACGTGGCGGCCGGGCGATGGGCTTGCCGGCGTCTCGCGATCGAAGATCAGCACGTCATAGCCGTCGCGCGCCGAACGTTCGGCGATTGCGCGCCCGATGCCACGCGCCCCACCGGTTACCAGAATGCGATTCATGCCGCTTCCTCTATCCATTGCCGCGCGTGACTTGCCCCAGCCCTCCCCAACGCCGCGAACCTTAATCCGACATCAACCATGTTTCCAAACCAGGGTTCAACAACCTGGGCCTGAAATTGCAGGCGCGGCGTCAGCTCGCTCGGTTGTTTCGTTCCTTCGGAGTATGTGCCATGCGCGCATTTGTGCGACGGCTTCATCCCTGGCAGGCCCTGCTCTACCTGCTTTTTGCGTTCGCGCTGTGGAATCTGGCTGCCGCACCGAAGGCCTTCGCGGAAACCGCGCGGATTCATGGCCAAGGGCGGCTCTTCGAAGTGAGTCGCGAGGGCGTGCCCGCCAACTACGTCTTCGGGACCATGCATATCAA
Organism: Alphaproteobacteria bacterium; assembly: GCA_016869195.1. Classification (GTDB taxonomy): domain Bacteria; phylum Pseudomonadota; class Alphaproteobacteria; order UBA828; family UBA828; genus SHWC01. The sequence continues at coordinate 7,257 of VGET01000020.1, forward strand.
TGATCGCCGGGTGCTCAAATTGCCCGGGCCGATCGCCACGGCGCTGCGCAAGAGCCGAACGGTCTTCCTTGAGTCCGGAACCGAGACCATCGATCCGCGTGCCGCATTGAGCAGCATGATGTTCAGCGACGGCCGAACGCTGCGCGACGTCCTCAAGGGCAAGCTCTATACCGAGGTGATGCAGGCCGCCTTATCGACCGGCCTTCCCAGGGGTGTGATCGACCGGCTGAAACCGGGCGCCCTCCTTATGTTCGTGGGAGGCGCCAAGTCCTATCACCCGTGGAGCATCAGCCGACGCCCCGTGCTGGATGCGCTGCTCCTCGAATTCGCGATCAACCGCGAGATTCCCGTGCTCCAGCTGGATCGGGCGAGAGAGATCTTCGCCCTCTTCACCAAGCGTCTCTCGGAGGCGGACCAGGTCGCCCTGCTTCGCGACGCGTTCGATGACAATCGGCAGGAACGTCCCTTGGACGCCATGTTGGAAGCCTATCTGGAGGGTGACCTCGACACGCTTCATAGCTTTGGGTTGATCGGCAACGAGAAACTCAAGGACGTCGAGGAGAGGTTCGACCATGAGCTCCTCTCCGTGCGCAATCACCGCTGGATTCCACGCCTGAAGCCTCAGCTCGAGCGCGGCGGCGCATTTGTCGCGGTCGGCGCCGCGCACCTTTCGGGCGAGCACGGCATCCTCCGTCTGCTGGAGAACGAGGGCTTCACCGTCCGCCGCGTGCACTGACCATCGGCGGGCCCGGGCGCCCGGCCGATTGTCACGCGCGGGCCGCCAACCTTCGGCTATCATCGGCGTTGAGTCGGGCGGATCCATACGAATCGCGCCCCGATACGGCTTGGAGGCCGCCATGGTTGAGGCGTTGGGGCTGGTGGTCCGAGGCTTTGGGCGCTGGGCCGTCCTGGCCCTTGCGCTCGTACTTATCCTCTCGACCGGTGCGAACGCCGCCGATGCCCCGCGCGTGCACGGTCAGGGCCGGCTGTTCGAAATCTTGCGCGCGGGCGTCGCGCCGAGCCACGTGTTCGGTACGATGCACTCGAGTCACCCGAGCGTGCTCAAACTCTCGCCCGCCGTGACGAAAGCCTTGAAGGCGAGTCGTGCCCTGCTGGTCGAAGTCGTTCAGAACGAGGCGCTCGATTCGACTCTCGCCCGGGAAATGGTGCTGAACGATGGGCGCACCCTTCCCGATGTCATCGGGTCGGAGCTCATGGCGCAGGTGACCGAGGCCGCGAAGGACTACGGCTTGCCGCCCGAAAACCTCAAGCTTTCAAGGCCTTGGGCCATCATGTTCATGTTCAGCGTGCCGAAGAGCGAGATGGAGCGCGAGCTTTCCGGCCAACGCGAGCTCGATGAGGCGCTCCAGAACTACGCCACCAAGCAGGGAAAGCTGGTGCTCGGGCTTGAGCAGGCGGAGGAGCTGACTCGCTTCCTCTCAGGACTGCCCGACGCTGACCAGGCCGCGATGCTGCGCATGACGCTGCTGCATCACGCCGATATCGAACAGGTCTTCAACGACATCCGCGAGGCCTATTTGAAGGGCAATCTCGATCGGTTGCATGCCATGTCGCAGGAGCTTGCGGCCGGCGAAGACACCCGCCTCAACGACCTGTTCGAGCGCGAGCTGATCGATGCGCGGAACGCGCGCATGGCCGAGCGAATGATGCCCGAGATTCGCCAAGGCGGCGCCTTTGTGGCGGTCGGCGCTCTCCATCTTTCGGGCGAGCGCGGCATTTTGAGGCTGCTCGAGGATGCGGGCTTCCGCGTACGGCGCGTCGAGTAGCGACGGCAACACCGCCTTTTTGACGCTCCACATCTAGGCGGCCGCCCGCGCTCGCCGCAGCAGGAATGACGCGAGCAGGGCCGCGACGAGCGCGATCACAGCGCAGATCGTCGCCGTCACGTTGAGCGACTGGGTGAAGGCCTCGCGCGCGGCCACGAGGATCGCGGCGCCCGCCTCACCCCCGACCTCGCCGGCAAGCCCAACCGCGTCGGCCAGCGATTCCCGCGCGACCTCGCCACCGGGTCCATCATTGCTCATGCCGGCACGGTAAACCGCATTCAGAATACTGCCGAGCACCGCGATACCGATCGCACCGCCGAACTCGAAACTTGTCTCGGAAATACCCGAGGCGGCGCCAGCCCGCTCGGGCGGCGCGCTGCCCATCACAAGATCGGTTGTCAGCGTGCCGACCGGGGCCATGCCGAGGCAGAACAGCAGGAAGCCCGTCATGAACAGCGCATGCTGATCGGCGGCGGACACCTGTGTCAGAAGCACGAAGCCGATCGCGGAAACGGTAAGGCTGCCCACGATGACATGGACCCGCGCGATCCACTTGAGCAGTTGCGGCGCCAGTATGGAGCCGGCACCAAAGACGAGGCCCGAGGGCGCGGTCCACAGGCCGGCCTCAAGGGGCCCGAGGCCAAGCACGAGCTGCAGGTACTGCGCGACGAACAAAAACGAGCCAAACGCGACGAAGATCGCCAGGATGTTGATGGCCAAGGCGCCACTGAAGGCACGCTGGCGAAATAGCGAGACACCGAACAGCGGATCCTCGAGCCGCAATTGCCGCCACACGAAGACCGCCCCGACCGCAAGCCCACCCGCAATTGCTGCGAGTTGTGGCCACCCAAGCCCCAGCTCGGCGATCCGCTTGATCCCGAAGATAACGGCCAACACCGCAACCAGCGACAGCCCGGCGCTCAACAGATCAAGGCGTCCGGCGTGCGGGTCACGGAACTCCGGCAACAAGATTGGCCCGAGCACGAGGATCAAGAGCATGACCGGGGCGTTGAGCAGGAACACCGATCCCCACCAGAAATGCTCGAGCATCAGACCCCCGAGGAGAGGCCCGACGGCGCCACCGGCCGAGAAGCTGGCGACCCAGAGGCCGATCGCGAATGATCGCTGTTTCGCATCGAGAAACATGTTGCGGATGAGGGAGAGCGTCGACGGCGCGAGCGTGGCGGCCGAGAGCCCAAGCAGCGCACGGGACGCGATCAGCATTTCCGCACTGACCGAGAATGCCGCCAGAATCGACACGGCGCCGAACGCCGCCGCCCCGATCAACAAGAGCCGCCGCCGCCCGACCCGATCGCCGAGCGTGCCCATCGTGATCAAGGCGCCCGCCAACAGGAAGCCGTAGATATCGACGATCCAGAGAAGCTGCGTCGCACTCGGATTGAGGTCCGCGACGAGGTGCGGCACCGCAAGAATGAGAACGGTGAGATCCATCGAGTACAGGAGGCACGGCAAGGCGATGACCGCGAGCCCGATCCACTCGCGCCGCCCCGCCTTCTGACCCACCGATGCCGCGTTCTCAACCATGAGCCGTCAATCCCATCGAAACACAAAAGAAACGGGGCCGGACCCTCGCGGGCCCGGCCCCTTTTTCGGAGACCTTTGCGCTGCGAGGCCTACTCCGCCGCCTGCCGCTCGCCCAATTTGGCATTGACCTGAGGCATGACCTCCTTGGCCAGCAGCGTCATCGACTTGCGGATCTTTGCCTTGTTGGTCCAGTCCTGCGCGGTCAGCATCAGCGTCCCGAACGCACCCACCTCCTCGCGGAACTCGAGGATCTTGCGCGCCACCGTCGAGGGGCTGCCGAAGATCGTGTATTCGTCGCGCATCGACTCATAGGTGAGCTTCGCCGGATCGTCACCCTTGCGCACGACGAACGGTGCCTTCATCTGTGCGCGCTCGAAGATCTTGAAGAGATACTCGAAATAGAAATCGTAGGACTCGTTCCGCTTCTTGACGAAGCTCTCTGCTTCCTTGTCGGTGTCCGCGACATAGATGTTGCGCGCGACCCGCCAGCGCGCCGGATCAGGCGTGCGCCCGTGCTTGCGCGCTTCGTCGGCATAGGCATCCCAGTGGGACTTGACCGACCAATTGCCGATGAAGTTCGCCGAGACCGGATCCCAATTGCGCGCGCCCGCAAGCTTCATCGAGCTCGAGAACGGGCTCATGGCCGAGACCGCGACCGTCGGATAGGGCTTCTGGAACGGCTTTGCCTGGTGACCCATGCCGATGTCGTCATAGACCCAGGTCTTGACCGAGGCCTTATAGAACTTGCCGCTGAACTCGAACGGCGGCTTGGCCTCCCAGATCTTGTGAATCATGTCCATCGCTTCGGTCATCATGGCCATGCGATCGGACTCAAGCGTGCCGAAGATCTCGAAGTCGGAGGGCAGGCCACCGGGCCCAACGCCCATGATGAACCGGCCCTTGCACAGATGGTCAAACATCGCCGCTTGGCCCGCGATCGTGACCGGGTTGTACTGCGGAAGACAGATCACGCCTGTGCCGAACGTGATGCGAGGCGCACGCGAGATGCAGGCCGAAAGAAACATGAGCGGGCTGGTCACCTGCTCGGCCCCAGAGGTGTAGTGCTCGCCGACCCAGGCCTCGTTGTAGCCGAGCTTGTCCGCCAGGACGATGGTGTCCACGTCCTCCATCAGCGTGGTGTGGTAGTCACGCTTGGGGTCGTGAATCGGCATCATGAACAGTGCAAGTCTCATGGGCGGCTTCTCCTCCTCGAATTCCCCTTCACTCGCCGGGCGCTGCTGGGCTGCCCGCCGGTCGTACGACTTCCTCCCGGCGCTGCGTCGCGCCAGTCTAGGTCAGCATAGCGCATTGTCTTGCGCCGTCCATCGATTCGTCCCGCCCCTGCGATATTCGGACGGAAGTGCCACCTAAGCGACGATCGGCCGCAGGCCCACGAACCTCGGACAAAGCCAGTGGTTAGCGTTCGTTAGCCAAGGAAATCGCACCTCGAATGTCTTGATGCCGCGTCGGATTGTTCCCAGCTAACATCTTGTGCAATTGATCAACCATGGCCGCCGCGTAGCCAGTGCCACAAAGTTTTCACGTCGCTTTCGCAGCTTGCAGGTTGGGTAAGGGTTGTTGTTGGGGTTTTGTTTACCGATCGGACGCTCCATAGGGGTGTGTTGCCCGTACCAGCTTTGCGGGCGTCGGCGGACCCTGACACCGCGGCTCTTGCCCGGTTAGAATGTCTTTTGTGTTGATGTGCTGGAATGTTCCTTGAGCCATGACCGATAGCGCCCTTCGCAACGGTGAGATTGGCGGTGACCCCGCCAATCAGAGCACAGCGGAAGCGGCCCCCCGGGGGCCGCTGAGCCGCTTTGTCGTGCTCGACCTGACGCGCGTGCGCGCCGGGCCGACCGCGGTGCGCCAGATGGCGGACTGGGGGGCGCGTTGCATCCGCGTCGAGCTGCCGCGCAAGGCCGCGCTGGCTGACGTCCTCGGCGAGGATCGCAGCGGCCCGGATTTTCAGAACCTCCATCGCAACAAGGAGAGCCTGACGCTCGACCTCAAGCAGCCCGAGGGCCGCGAAATCCTGCTCCGGCTGGTCAAGAGCGCGGACGTGCTGGTCGAAAACTTCCGCCCCAGGGTCAAGCACAAGCTTGGCATCGACTATGAGACGTTGAAGGCGATCAACCCGCGCCTCGTCTATGCCAGCATCTCGGGCTTCGGCCAGACCGGACCCTATGGTGACCGGCCGGGCTTCGATCAGATCGCACAGGGCATGGGTGGCCTCATGTCGGTCACCGGCGTGCCCGGCCAGGGCCCGATGCGCACCGGCATTCCGGTTGCCGACCTCTCGGCCGGCCTCTATTGCGCGCTCGGCATCATGGTGGCGCTGCTCGAGCGCGAGATGACCGGCCAGGGCCAATGGGTGCAGACCTCCCTGCTCCAGGCCCAGGTCGCGATGCTGGATTTCCAGGCGACGCGCTGGTTGATGAAACATGAGCGCCCGGTGCAGACCGGCAACGATCATCCGACCATCATTCCGACCGGCTGCTTCCGCGCCAAGGACGGTTACCTCAATATCGGCACTGCCGGCCCCGAGATCTTCGATCGCCTGTGCCGCACCATCGATGCGCCGGAGCTGGCGCGCAACCCGGCCTTCTCGACCGCGACCTCGCGCGCGCGCAACCGGATGCTGCTGAACGCCAGCATCTCGGCCAAGCTCGCCGAGAAGACGGTCAGTGAGTGGGTCGATATTCTGAACGGCGCCGGGGTGCCGGCTGGTCCGGTGCTGACCATCGATCAGGTGTTCGACGATCCGCAGGTCCGTCATCTGGGCATGGCGCAGCAGGTCGAGCACAAGACGCTCGGGAGGATCAATCTGCTCGGCCAGGGCGTCTCGCTCAGCCGGCACCACTTCCATATTCGATCAGCGACGCCCGAGCCCGGCGAGCACACCAGCTCGATCCTGAAGGAAATCGGCTTCGACGACGAGACGATCGAGCAGCTGCGCGGCAGCAACGTCGTCTGATGGTGCAGGCTGATCCGCCGCCGGGTCGCCCGGTGGCCAGCCCCACGCCGCGTCTCCTCGGCTCCATCGAAGGCTCGATCGGCTGGCTTGTCTTCAACAAGCCGGACCGCCACAACGCGCTCTCGCGCGACATGTGGGAGGGCCTGCCGCCGCTCCTCGATGCGCTGATTGCCGATCCGACGGTGCGCGTGATCGTGCTGCGCGGCGCCGGCGAGCGCGCCTTCATCTCGGGCGCCGACATCTCGGAGTTCGAGACCGAGCGCGCGACGCCCGAGGCTGTCGACCGCTATGACGTCATGGTCGACGATACGCTCGGCGCTCTCGCGCGCTGTGAACGTCCGACCATCGCCATGATCCGCGGACACTGCATGGGCGGCGGCCTAGCCCTCGCCGCCGTCTGCGATCTCAGACTCGCGGCCGATGATTCAGGCTTTGCGATTCCCGCGGCCAAGCTCGGTGTCGGCTATCGCCTCTCGGCGGTCGAGACCATCGTGGCGCTCGTCGGCCCGTCTTTCGCGAAGGAGATCCTGTTCACCGCGCGCCGCTTCGATGCGGCCGAAGCGCTTGCCATGGGGCTGGTCAATCGCGTGGTTCCGGCCGGCGAGCTTGGAGCATTGGTTCGGCACTATGCCGAGACCATTGGGGCAAATGCCCCCCTCACCATTGACGCCGCCAAAAAAATGATCGCGGCGCTTGGCGCCCCCGACGGCCCCGACCGCACCGCCTGCGATGCGCTGATCGAGCGCTGCTTCCACAGCGCCGACTATGTCGAGGGCCGTCGCGCCTTCATGGAAAAGCGGAAGCCCAGGTTTACCGGCCGCTGACCCCCGCGCCGCGTGCTCTCCCCTTGCCAGCTCTCCCTTGCGCGAAAAGAATCCGGTCGACCCCGTCGAAATCGGGCCGGCTCGAACGTCTTTAAGTCAGCGGTGCCAATGCGCCGCCGACAACCCAAGGGAGGACACTCATGCAATACACACTGTACACACTGTTGATCTACTCGAACGAGGTCGCGATGCAGAACGCGAGCAAGAAGGACAGGGATGACATTCTCGCGGCCTATAACGCCTATTCCGAGGCCATGCAGAAGGCCGGCGTGATTCGGGGCCTGCGTCCGTCGGGCATGTCGACCACGGTTCGCGCGGAGAACGGCAAGACCAAGGTGCTGAACGGCCCCTATGCCGAGACCAAGGAGCAGATCGGCGGCTATTTCGTGATCGAGGTGCCTGACCTTGACGCGGCGCTCTCCTGGGCCGCCCGTTGCCCCGGCGCAAGCTATGGCGCTGTCGAAGTCCGCCCCGACTGGCCGATGTAACGGCGACATGCCGCAGGAGGGAGACGAGCAGGCCCATCTGACCGCCGAACGTGTTGCTCGGGGCAACTATGGCAAGCTCGTCGCCTTCCTGGTGGCCCGAACGCGAGATGTCGCCGGTGCCGAGGATGCCCTGTCAGAGGCGTTTGCTGCGGCGCTCGAATCCTGGCCCGGCAGTGGCGTTCCGACAAATCCAGAGGCCTGGCTGATCGCGGTGGCTCGGCGCAAATTGGTCGATGCCGCCCGAAGACGTCGGGCTGGCGACGAGGCCGGCCCCCAGATTCAACTCATGGCGGAAGAGCTGCAAGCGGCGGCGAATGTCGACACCGACATCCCCGACGACCGGCTCGCCCTGATGTTCGCCTGCGCGCACCCGGCGATCGATGCCGGCGTTCGTGCGCCCCTCATTCTCCAGACTATCCTCGGCTTTGACGCCGCAACCGTCGCCTCGGCCTTTTTGGTAGCTCCAGCGACCATGGGGCAACGTCTGGTGCGCGCGAAAGCCAAGATCAGACAAGCCGGCATTCCGTTCCGCGTACCCGATGGCGCCGATCTGGCGGACCGCCTGGACGCAGTGCTGGAAGCGATCTATGCGACGTTCTCCGAGGGCTGGACGGACCCTGCAGGCACAGAGAGTCGACGCCGCGATCTTGCCGAAGAGGGCATCTGGCTCGGACGGCTGGCGGTCTCGCTGCTGCCGAATGAACCTGAGGCGCTTGGCCTCCTCGCTCTCATGCTCCATGCCGAGGCACGCCGTGCTGCCCGCCGCGATCAGGCGGGTGACTATGTCCCCCTCACGGCACAGGATCCCGCCACCTGGAACGGGCGCTTGATTGACGAGGCCGAGCGGCAGCTGCTGCGCGCAAGCAAGCTCACCGCCATCGGTCGATTTCAGCTCGAAGCGGCTATCCAATCCGCCCACGTCGTGCGTCGCCGCACCGGAAAAGCCGATTGGGTGGCGATCGAGAGGCTCTATGCCGCGCTCGCTGCGATCACCGATTCACCCGTGGTCACGATCAACCGTGCCATCGCCATCGCAGAGACCCAGGGCGCGACTTCTGGCCTCAACGTCCTCGCCACCTTGGCTGATGATCCGCGATTGATCGATTATCAGCCCTATTGGGCAGCGCGCGCGGAATTGCTGTCACGCGCTGGCGAAGCGATCGAAGCGGACAAGGCCTATCAATTGGCGATCGGCCTCGAGCCCGACCCGGCGGTCCGGCGCTTCCTGCAGCGTCGTCGCGAACGCAACCTGCCCGGTTGATCAACCGTCAGCAACCCGAGAACTTCGGCTCGCGCTTGGCTAGGAACGCGTCGATCGCCTCGGCGTGATCGGCGCTGGTCGCGAGCATGCCGTAGGTCGTTGATGACAGATTGAGGGCGGCGAGCACGTCACCCTCCGCGGTTTCACGCAAGAGTCGCTTGGTCGCGCGAATCGCCAAAGTTGGCCCTGAGGCGAGCCTCTCGGCGAACTTCATGGTGTGAGCCATCAGCTCCGCGTCCGGCACCACGCGATTGACGAGGCCGATGCGCTCGGCCTCGGCGGCATCGATGAAATCGCCGCTCCAGAACAGCTCGAATGCCTTGGCGATGCCGACCCGCCGCTGCAGGAAATAGGCACCGCCGGCGCCCGGGGTGAGCGCGAGGCGCACATAGGTTTCGGCGAACCTGGCCGAGGCCGCGGCGAAGCGGATATCCGCCATCAGCGCGAGGTCGAGCCCGGCACCAGTCGCCGCTCCGTTCATGGCGGCAATCACGGGCTTGTCGGTGAGCGCAAGCGCGCGCGGAATGCGGTGCACGTGCTCGGCAAGCTCGGCCCGCCGTTCGACCGCGCCACCGCCCGAGCGCGCCTGCATCAGGAGGCTGATATCGCCACCCGCGCAAAAGGCACGGCCCGCGCCGGTGACCACGATGACGTGCACGTCGTCGCGCGCGATGGACTCTTCCAGCCGATCGGCCCAGAGGTCGACCATCTCGATCGTAAAGGCGTTCAGCTTGTCGGGCCGGTTGAGCGTGATCGTCGCGATCCGCTGATTCACCGCGAACAGGATCGGCTGATACATCGCTCAGTCCTCCTTCAAGACCATCAGCGCGTCGAGTGCGAGTACGCCCTCGCCCGCGCGGTATACGACGACAGGGTTGAGATCGATCTCGGTCAGCCGCCCGTCATGAGCCACGCCAACGGCCGACACAACCGCGACCAAACGGGCGAAGGCCACAAGATCGAGTGGCTCCGGCGCGTCAAACAGGCGCGAGGCCCCCTTCAGCCCACGAAGGCGCTCGAGCGCCTCAACATCATCAATCGGCGCCGGCGCCGTGAAGACGTCATGCTCGACTTCGACGCGGCCACCGCCAAATCCTGCGACCACGAACGGCCCAAGCTCCGCATCGCCGATCAAGCCGATCATCATCTCGAGGCCCGCAGGCGCCATGCGTTGCACCAGTGCGCCGTCGATCGGCTCGGCGGTGACACGCTGGCCGGCCTCGGTCACGCGCCCATAGGCCGCCTCGACCTCGGGCCGGATATGAAGCCCGAGTGCGACCCCGCCGATGCGCGCGCGATGGGCGAGCCCACGCGACTGAACCTTGAGCGCGACCGGGTAGCCGATGGTGTCGGCCAAGGCCGCCGCCTCGTGTGGGCCGCGCGCGAGCCGCGCGGGCGGAAACGGCACGCCGGCCTTGGCCAGCGCCGGCGCCGCCAGATATTCCGGCACGACGCCCTTGCCCTGCGGCAGCTCGAACCAAACAGGCTTAGGGGTGGGACGCGCCCGGCGGGCCAGCACCCGCGCCCGCGTGGTCGGATAATCAGCCAGCGCCGCGAGGCCACGGGCGACCCCACCGAAGCTCGTGTAGCAACGCACGCCCGCCTCATCGAGCACCGCCAGATTGTCGGCGCTCGGCAAGGTATAGGACGCGAAGACGAGCGGCTTGGTGCGCCGTTGGTTGAGCGCCATCAAGGCCTCGCGCTCGGGCGCCAGATGACCGACATCGGCGAGGCTCGCGACCACAGCGATCTGATCGATATCGGCCGCCCGATCGAGCGCCTCGATCGACTTGATCCGCCCGCCGGTTTCGAGCGCCTGGGCGGTCGTGTCGATCGGGTTGCTCGCGCTGCCATAGGCCGGGATGAAGCGACGCACCTCATCCTGCGTTGCGCGATCAAGCTCGGGCACCTCGAGGCCACCCGCCTCGAGGCGATCGGCCAACCACGCGCCGCCGCCGCCGGTGATCGTGACAATGCCGATGCGTTTGCCACCGGCCGGCGGGCATGCGGTGAACGCCGCGGCGAGATCGATCAACTCGTCCTGCTCCTCGACACGTAGGAGCCCGTGGTGGCCAAACGCTGCGGCGTAGAGCGCCTCCGAGCCGGTCAGGCTCGCGGTATGCGAGATCGCCGCGCGGTGCGCAGCCGCCGAGCGCCCGACCTTGACGATGATGAGCGGAACGCCCTTCTCCGCCGCGTCGCCCGCAATCTGTCCCAAGCGACGCCCGGCGCGCAGGCCTTCAACGAAGAGCAGGATCGCCCCCGTATCCGGCAGTTTCAGCGCATAGTCGACGACATCGAGCGTGGTCACGCCCGCCTCATTGCCGGTGGTCGCGACCAGGTTGAAGCCGACGCCTCGCGCCACGCCCCGGTTGAAGATCGCGAAGCCGATGCCCCCGCTCTGTGACACGATGGCGGCGCGGCGTGGCGTCTTGACCGCGCGCACCGGCGCGCTTTGCGCGCCCGGGCTGAACGTCGCCCGGATGCAAGCGTCGGCATTCAGGAACCCGACCGAGTTGGGGCCAAGCAGCGCGAGGTCCCATTCGGCCGCGATCGCGGTGATTTTCTTTTGCAGGGCTGCGGCCTCCGGCCCGGCCTCGGCGAAGCCCGAGCTCAGCACAACCGCCGTGCCAACGCCTGAGACCGCACATTCGATCAGCGTCGACGAAACATGTTCCGCCGGAATGGCCAGGATCGCGAGATCGATCGCGCCGGCAACGTCAGAAACTCGCGCGACCGCCCGCAACCCCTGCACCTCGCGATGGCTCGGATTGACCGGCACAAGCGCGCCTGGATAGCCGCCCTCCTTCAACGCCGCCAGAATGCGCCCGCGAATCTTGGTCGCGTCGGGCGAGGCACCGACCACCGCGATGCCGCGCGGCCGGAACAGGCGGTCAAGATCCGGCATCGCGCGGAATCAGAGCGCGGCGAGCGCGGGCCATAGGCCCGCTTCCGAGCGCACCATTACCGCTTCGCCGAGCACACGGTTCCATTCGGCCTCGGCACCGAACTCGTCACGCCAGGACCACAAGCGCCGCGTGAGGAGTTGGAGCGCGAACTCATGGGTGAAGCCGATCGCGCCATGGACCTGATGGGCGATGGCAGCGGCGGTGCCAGCCGCCTCGCTGGTGCGCGACTTGGCCGCGGCGATCGCGAGCGGCGCGGACGGCGCATCACGCTCCTGCGCCTCGATCGCCCGGTCGAGCGCGGCTGCGGAGACCGCAACCTCACCACCGAGCAGCGCCAATTGATGTTGGATCGCCTGGAACTTGCCGATCGGGCGGCCGAACTGCACGCGATCATTGGCATAGCGCACGCTCATCTCGAGCGCCGCCTCGAGCGCACCAACGATCTGCGCGCTCCGCACCAGCGCGCCCCAGCGATAGAGCGCGTCACGATCGAGGGTGGGGGGACAGCGCGTGATCTGACCCGGCGCCAAAGTGTGCGCCGTGAAACGCGCGTCGTCGCGCGGCTCGCCGGCAAGATTGCGCCCGAGTGTCAAGGCGGCGGTCGCGATTGAGGCGATCACGATCATCGGCCCCGAGGGAGTCGAAGCATGGGCCAACACGCGACCGGTGTCGCGCAGGAACGGCACGCGCTGCAGGGCACCGTCAAGGCGCCACTCGTTTGCGGCGCGCGAGACTGTCAGCCCGCCGAGGCTGGCCCGGTTTGCGTCGATGGTGAGCGGCCCGCGCGGTACGGCGAGTCCGGCGCCGGCCAGCACCAGGCGCGCGATCATGGTCTCGGCGAGCGGGATCGGCGCGGCATGACGCGCCGCAATGCGCACGATCGTCATGGCCTCGCTCAGCGAGACGCCGCTTTCGAGCAACAGCGCATCGGCAAAACCAGCGGCCTCGACCGTATCCCACAGCGCCTCGGGCCAACGGCCTGCTTCGGCACCGCGCGCAATTTCGCCAGTCGAAGCGTCTGCGAACAGACGCTCGGCGGTTTCTGCGATCAGACTGTCGTTGGTGCTCATCGGAGGCCGAGCTCCCGCGCGATGATCGAACGCATGATCTCCTTCGTGCCGCCACGCAGGCCATAGGACGGCACCTGCAACACCGCTCGGCCGAGCGCGGCGCTCACGTCCTCCGCCCCGCCCGGCTCCGGGCGCGAAGCGACGAACGGCGCGAGTCCGCGGATCACCTCGATCACCTCGCGCTCGAAGGCATTGCCGAGATCCTTGACCAGCGCGGCCGCGACGCCCGGGTTCTCGCCGGCATCGAGCTTGCCGGCGACGGCAAGCGAAAGACTGCGCAGCGAAACGAAATGCGCGATGAGCCGGCCGATCTGCGCCTTTGCGGTCGCGTCCACCTGGCCGCTCAGGGCCGTGATCGCGGCGTCGAGCAAATGGAACGTGCTGAAATAGCGCTCGGGTCCGCTGCGCTCAAAGGCAAGCTCGCTCGTCACCTGCTTCCAACCCTCACCCTCGCGCCCAAGCAGGCGATCTTCCGCGATCTCGACACCGTCGAACACCATCTCGTTGAACTCGTGATCGCCGAGCATGTTGACGATCGGCCGAATGCCGACACCATCGGCCTTGAGGTCGATCAGGAACTGGCTGAGGCCTTCATGCCGGCTCTGACCCGCGGGCCCGGTGCGCGCCAGCGTGATCGCGTAGTGGTTCAGGTGCGCATTGCTGGTCCACACCTTGGTACCCTCGATGCGCCAGCCATTTGGCGTACGTGTCGCGCGGGTGCGCACCGAGGCAAGGTCGGAGCCCGAATCGGGCTCGCTCATGCCAATGGAGAAATAACACTCGCCGCGCGCGATGCGCGGCAGGATGTCGCGCTTCTGCTCTTCCGTCCCGAAGCGCAGCAACAGCGGGCCGCTCTGACGGTCCGCGATCCAATGCGCGGCGCACGGCGCGCCCGCCGCGAGCAGCTCCTCGGTCACGACGAAGCGCTCGAGCGCCGAGCGCACCCTTCCGCCATAGGCCTTGGGCCAGGTCATGCCGAGCAGGCCGCGCGCGCCGAGCGAGCGGCTGAACTCGGCGGAGAAATTCGCCATGAAATTGGAGTTGGGCTCCCAGCCGAGCGTCCGCCGGCTCTCGCCAAGAAAGGCGCGCACCTCGGCGCGAAGCGCCTCGGCTCCTTCGGGCAGACGCGGCGGGGCGAAGCTGAACGACGCTGTCATCGGGCTCACGCGTGAAAGGTGGTGTAGCGCTCGAGCGGTTCGCGCTCGGTGCGCAGGCGATTGGCTGGCTCGTCGGTGTCCTCATGGCCGATGGCGACACCGCAGACGACCTTTTCGTTGTCGGGCAGCGGAATCGCCTGGCGCACCAGATCGTGGTGATAGGCCCAGGCGGCTTGTGGGCAGCTGTGAAGCCCTAAGCCACGCGCCGCGATCATCAGAGTCTGCACAAAGATTCCGCAGTCGATCCAGCTGCCGAGCTCCATGTCGGCCTCGACGGTGAGCATCAGGCCGACCGGCGCGCCGAAAAAGTCGAAGTTCTTGCCGTGCTGGGTCGCCATCTTCTCGGTGTCGCCCTTTTGGATGCCGCAGAGCGAGTAGAGGTCCCAGCCGATCTTGCGCCGCCGCCCGATGTAGGGTTCGCGCCAATTCACCGGGTAATATTTGTACTGCGAGCACTCGAAGCCGGGCTGCGCCGCGCGACGCTCGTGCACCGCGGCGCTCAGGCGCGCCCGGGTCTCCGGCCCGAGCACATGAACGTGCCAGGGCTGGATGTTGCTGCCGCTCGGCGCACGCGCGGCCACCTCGATCAGGTGCCGCACGGTCTCCATCGGCACCGGCGTCGGCAGGAAGCCGCGGATCGAGCGGCGCGAGGTGATCGCCTCAATCGCATCCATGAACAGCAGGGCTCCGGTCGTGAACGCGGGCGATTAGAGCCGAGCGGCCGCCCCTTGCCAACCATTCGTAATCAACATGAGACCCGCAATTTTCGTGCCTCATCCTTCGTCAGGCTCAGGATGAGGCATTTTCAGTGCGCCCTCATGCTGAGCCTGTCGAAGCATGCGGGCACGGAATGTAAGGTCGGTCAGGCCGGCTTGGGCGGGCGGGTGTGGGGGCTCAGCCGGTATTCGAGCGCACGGATGGCGCGCGTGATGAGGAACGTGATCACGAGGTAGATCACACCGGCCATGACGAACAGCTCGATCGGCATATAGGTGCGTGCGATGATCGTACGCGCGACGCCGGTCAGATCGAGCAGCGTAATGGTGCTGGCGAGCGCGCTCGACTTCAGCAGAATGATGATCTCATTGCCATAGGCCGGCAGCGCCAAACGAAACGCGCGCGGCAGAATGATCCGCCGGAACAGCAGGAGCCGCGACATGCCGACGGCCCGCGCCGCCTCGATCTCGCCATGCGGAATGCCGCGAATGCCGCCCCGGATGATTTCCCCAGTATAGGCCGCCGTGTTCAGGGCGAAGGCGATGATCGCGCACCAGAAGGGCTCGCGCAGAATGGGCCAAAGCGCGCTCTGCCGGATGCCCTGGAACTGTGACAGGCCGTAATAGATCAGGAAGATCTGAACCAGGAGCGGCGTGCCACGGAAGAAGAAGATGTAGCCATAGGCCGGGCCATTCAGCCACCAGCGCCCCGAGACACGCGCGAGCGCCAGCGGGATCGCGATGATCAAACCGATCGCGAGGCCGAGTCCCACAAGCTCAAGCGTGAGGCCCGCGCCGGCCAGCAGCTTAGGGATGCTGGCGCCGATCACTTCCCAATTCATGTCGTGGCGCTCCGCACGCCGCGGCTCGCGTGCCGTTCGAGCAGCTGCAGCCCAATCATCGAGACGATGGTCATCAGGAGGTAAATGACGGCGGCGGCGAGATAGAAGGTGAACGGCTCCTTGGTGAAGCCGACCGCGATCGCGGTCTTGCGCATGATCTCCTCGAGACCGATCACCGAGACCAGCGAGGTGTCCTTCAGCAGCACGAGAAAGATGTTGCCGAGGCCCGGCAGGGCAAAGCGCCAGACCTGCGGCAGCACCACGCGGCGGAAGGCAAGCCAACGCGACATGCCATAGGCGCGCGCGGCCTCAACCTGCCCAGGCGGCACGGCCTGGAGCGCGCCGCGGAACACCTCGCTTGCATAGGCGCCAAACGCGAGACCGAGCGCAAGCGTGCCCGCGATGAAGGGATGCAGCTCAATCGGCTCCTCGCCACCGAACGCCTCGGCGATCGAGGTCAGCACGATGCTCGCGCCGAAATAGACGATCAGCACGATGATCAGCTCGGGCACGCCGCGGAAGATCGTGCTGTAGGTGTCCGCGATGATGCGTGCGCCGCGCGACTTGGAGAGCTTGAGCGCGGCCATGCCGAGCCCGACCAGGAGGCCGAACGCCGCCGAGGCCAGAGCGAGCTCGACGGTGAGCGCCGTGCCAGCCACCAATTGCGCCCCGAAGCCGTGCAGGTC
>VGET01000021.1 GCA_016869195.1 Alphaproteobacteria bacterium
GGGTTCCGGCAAGCGCATCCCCTGGCATCAGGACGGCGAATACTGGCCGATCCGCCCGCTCGCGACCTGCACCGCCTGGATCGCGCTCGACGACGCGACACGAGAGAACGGCTGCCTCCGCGTCATTCCCGGCAGCCACCGGGAGCGCAAGGTGCGCCACCATCAGCAGAACGACAGCCCGACACTCGCGCTCAACCAGGAGCTCGACCAAGGCGAATATGACGAGCGCGACGCGGCCGACATCGTGCTCGAGGCCGGCCAGCTCTCGCTCCATGACGTTTATCTCGTGCACGGCTCGGAGCCGAACCTCTCACCCAAGCGCCGCGCCGGCTTCGTCTGCCGCTATATGCCGACGACGTCCGTCTTCGACCGCGCGCTCGGCGCGGAACTACAGATACGCTCCGGCCGGGTCGATTTCGCCACCCGCCCGCTCGTCATGATGCGGGGGGTGGATAAGAGTGGGGGAAACGGGGTGGGGAGGGATTCGCCCACATTGCTTGAACAGCGCGCGTGAACGCGCGTCGGCCGAACCCCTCTCCCTTTCGCTCGCGTCAGCGCGGAAACAACTCTAGCGCGCTAGAAGCCCCTCAGAGCTTGTAGGCCGTCTCGCCGTGCTGCGTGATGTCGAGCCCGTGGTCCTCATGCTGGCCGCTAACGCGCAGCCCAACCGCCGCGTTGACCAGCTTGATAATCACGTAGCTGAGCCCGCCCGACCAGAGCGCGACGACCGCGACGCCGACCAGTTGAACCCAGAGCTGGTGCCAGACCGAGGCGTCCTGGCCGAGGCCGCCGAGGCTGGTCGAGGCGAAGAACGCGGTCAGAATCACGCCGAGCGCGCCGCCGACGCCATGCACGCCGAACACATCAAGCGAATCGTCGACCTTGATGAAACGCTTCACCACCTCCGAGCCGAAATAGCAGACGACGCCGGCGCCGACGCCGATGGTCAGCGCGCCATAGGGGCCGACATAGCCCGATGCCGGCGTGATCGCGGCGAGGCCCGCGATGCTGCCCGAGACGATGCCGACCAGCGTCGGCTTGCCGCGATGGCGCCATTGCACGGCCATCCATGTGAGGCCGGCGACGCTCGCTGAGATGTGCGTCACCAGCATCGCCATCCCGGCATTGCCGCCGGCGGTCAGCGCGCTGCCGGCGTTGAAGCCGAACCAGCCGACCCAGAGCATGGAGGCGCCGGCCATGGTCATGCCGGGGTTGTGGGGCGTCGAGAGGTCCTGCGGGTGGCCCTTGCGCCGGCCGAGCACGCCGGCGACGACCAGCGCCGCGACGCCCGCGTTCAGATGCACGACGAGACCGCCGGCGAAGTCCTTGACCCCGAGTTCGGCGAGCCAACCGCCACCCCACACCCAATGCGCCACCGGCGTATAGACCACGAGCAGCCAGAGCATGCTGAACAGGAAGACCGCCGGGAACTTCATGCGTTCGGGATAGGCGCCGACGATCAGGGCCGGCGTGATGATCGCAAAGGTCATCTGGAACATGAAGAAGACGGTTTCCGGAATCGTGCCGGAGAGGTCGGTCAGCCCGACGCCATCCAGGAAGATCTTGTGGAAACCGCCGCTGAACGGATTGGCCTCGCCGCCATTGGCGAACGACAGGCCATAGCCCACGATCAGCCAGAGCGTCGACGCGCCGCAGGTGATGGCAAAGGTCTGCATCAGAACCGAGAGCACGTTCTTCGAGCGCACGAGCCCGCCATAGAAGAGCGCGAGGCCTGGCAGCGTCATGAAGAGAACGAGGATGGTGGCGACCAGCATCCACGCTGTGTCGCCGCTGTTCGCCGGCGCAGCGTCATCGGCTGCCGCAGGCCAGGATGACAGGACGATCGATCCAACCAGTGACGCCGCGAGTGTCCACGGCACGACCCTACGTGACATGCTCCCCTCCCCGACGATTTGGCTTCCTCGGGGAAAACCTAGCACAGCATTAAGGGCGGTTCTCGACCGATCTGCACGTATCCGCCAGCGCGATACGTGTTCTTTGCGGTGGGCGACCACTCAGGGCTTCAGCTTGTAGCCGGTCCGGATCATGCGGTGGCAGATGAGGCCGAGCACCGCGATGAGGCCATAGACCACGAGCGCGCCGACCCAGAGGTGCCCGTCCGCATGGCCGGTAAGCCCGTAGCGGAAGCCATCGATCATGTAGAAGATCGGGTTCACTTGGCAAAGCACCTGCAGCCACTCGGGCAGACGGTGGATCGAATAGAAGGTGCCGGAGAGGAAGGCGAGCGGCGTCACCACGAAATTGGTGAAGGCGGCGAGGTGATCGATCTTCTCGGCGATGATGGCGGCGATCAGGCCGAGGATCGAGAGCAGCACCGACGCGCCCACCATGTGCAGGATGAGGAAGCCGAAGTCGTGCACGTGGAAGTGCGCGATCGGCCAGAGGATGAGCCCGAGCGCAAGGCCGAGCACGAGTCCGCGCGCAAGCCCGCCGCCGACATAGCCGGTGATCATCTCGAGCGGCGTCAAGGGCGGCATCAGCACGTCGACGATGTTGCCCTGGATCTTCGAGATCATGAGGGACGACGACGAGTTGGCGAAGGCGTTCTGCACGATCGTCATCATCATGAGGCCGGGCGCCATGAAGGTGACAAAGGGCAGATCGCTGATGACGGGCGCGCTCGGGCCGACCGCGACGACGAAAATGCCGAGGAAGAGGAGCGCCGAGCAGATCGGGCCTGCCAAGGTCTGCGTCCATACCTTCAGGAACCGCCTGATCTCCTTCTCGATCAGGGTCCAGGTGCCGATCCAGTTGGTGTCGCCGAGAAAGCCGCGCCGGGGGCGGGGCGCGGCCGTCGGCTCAATCGCGATCAAAGGGAATCTCCGAGAGAGGGGATCAATCACTGCCCGAGGTGCGCGCGCGCCAATCGCGCGCCGGGGCGGAAGGCGTGTCGGGTTTGGGGGCGGTCGGGTCCTGTTTCACGATGATGCTGCGCCCCGTGGGGCCAAACTCGATGCCGTGCTCCTCGAAGGCGAGCTTCAGGCGCCGGTTGAAGGCGCGCCCGACCGCCCATTGCTTGGCCGGCACGGTCTTGATGCGGGCACGGATCACGACACTGGCATCGGCAAACGAGTTCACGCCCAGAATGTCGAGCGGCTCGGGGATGATCGTGGCGAACTCCGGCTCCTTCCGCATGTCGTCGACCACGCCGCGCATGACGGCGGAGGCCTCGTCGATATCGGTGGTGTAGGGCACCGCGATATCGGCGACGTGGAACGAAAAATCCTTGGTCAGGTTGGTGACCGTGTCGATCGCGCTGAACGGCACGGTGTGCACGCTGCCATCGAGCCCGCGGACTCTGACAGTTCTGATCGTGATCGATTCGACCACGCCGGAATGGCCGGCCAAGGTCACCACATCGCCGATCGCGATCGAATCCTCCAAAAGGATGAACACGCCGGTGATCACGTCCTTGACGAGGGACTGCGCGCCGAAGCCGATGGCGAGGCCGACCACGCCGACACCCGCAAGGATAGGTCCGATATTGATGCCAAGCTCGGCCAGGATCATCAACGCCGCGACCACGCCGACGATGACGCGCACGGCGTTCCGCGCGAGCGGCAGCAAGGTACGGGCGCGCTGGCGCCTGTCGGTCTCGCGGCTGTTGCGCTCGAGCTTGGCTAGGTGCCGGTCGATCAGCGTGCTGATCAGCTCCCACACCACGAAGGCGATCGCAATGATCGCCACGACCGCCGCGATGCGCCCGAAGATGAGCGCGCCGAGGTCGGTTGCAAGCCAGGTCAGCACATCGACGTGCCAGGCCTCGAGGATCAGCACGAAGGCGAGCAGCCCGACGATGACCTGCAGCGCGATGCGCAAGGTGGGCAGATAGCGCTCGAGCCGCCCGGCATATTCCATCTGCGCCGGGCCCGCGCCTTCCTTGAGCCGGATGCCGGCGCGCCAGAGCTTCGGAATGCCGGCCAGCGCGAAGCCCGCCGCCCAGATGATCGCCATGCTGGCGGCCGAGGCCTTGAGGAAGAACAGAAAGCCGTTGAGCCCGCCGATCGCGGCGATAAGTCCCCCAGCGAGCGCATAGCCGATCGCCATGAAGTGCCAGACGTCGGCCAACCGACGCGCCAGCATGGCGATGAACGGGCTCTTGCGGTTGGCGGCCGCTGCGCGCAGGAAGCCCGAGACGTTCGGGCGGACGCGCAGCACCAGGACCGTCAAAAGGCTGACCACACCAATGCCAAGGAGCTTGGTGAGCGCGGCGTAGCCGGTGGTGGGCAGGCCGAGCAACAGCGCGGCCTGGCAGAAGAAATAGCCATAGACCGCGATCGAGACGAGCCGGATCCACCAGCGCGCACAGAAGGCCGCGGTCTCATCCTTGAAGCCGCTGACGCGGAGATTGGGTGTCCATGGCGCGAGGCCCTGATAGCCGACCGTCTTCACGATGCTCGCGATCAGATGCGCGTTGATCGCGGTAAGCGCGATGAGCCGCGTCACCTCGCTCGGGTCAAGCAGCGCGAGCAGGCCATAGCCCGAACCGACAAACGCGAGGGCCGGCACCAGCCGGATGATGTTGTAGGTCAGGAGCAGCGGCGGGCGGAGATAGGGCTTCGGCCGTGGGCGCAGCTCGAAGCGCCGGCGGACGCCACGCAAGATGAACGAGGCAATCTGGCTGGCGATCAGCCCCCCGCCGATCACCGCCGCGAGGCGCCACAGGAAGGCGTACCAGACCTCGCGACGCGTCGGATTGCCCCACTCTTCGCCGAGCCAGGAGAAGGCATGCGGCAATTGCGCGACACCCTTGCCGAGCTCAACCACGTGGCCGGCGAGCCGTCCGATGGTGTCGGACATGCGCTTGATCGCCGAAGCGCTCTGGCTCGCGGCACCGGCGAGCGGTTTCGCAGGCTCGGGCTCCGGCTGCTGCGCGGCCAGCAGCGTCTTGAGCTGGCCGACCAGTCGCTCGCGCTCGGCGGGGTCCTCAAGGGTCTGTACCAGTTTGGCGAGATCGGCATCGGACGACACGGGAACGCCGGCGGTCTCAGCCCGGAGCGCTGCCCCCGACCCGAGCCAAAGCAGCACGCCCAGCACCAGCATGAGCAGCACGCCCAGGCGGCGCGTGCGGCCCTGGCCTTGCCGAAATGCGGGCCAAAGTCTCATGGATGACGGCTCGATCCGGTTTCGCTCATGGGGGCGTTGAGGGAACCTGGAGGCTCGCTTTACAGCCCCCAGGGGCGGTGCGACAGTAAACCCGCAATCGTCGCGGTGCCGCTCTGGGAGCATTTGATGGGGTCGGAACAGACCATCATTTATCATAACCCGCGTTGTGGAAAGTCGCGGTTAACGCTTTCGCTGCTGCGCGAACACGGGGTCGAGCCGGTTGTTATCGAGTATCTGAAGACCCGGCCGAGCGCTGCAGAGCTGAAGGCCCTCGTGAAGAAACTCGGGATTGAGCCGCGTGCCCTCCTACGCAAGGGCGAGCCGGAATACAAGGAAGCCGGGCTCGACGACCCGAAATTGGGGGCGGACGCGGTGATCAAGGCCATGGTCGCCCATCCCATTTTGATCGAGCGACCGGTCGTGGTGCGCGGGGACAAAGCCGTGATCGGGCGCCCGCCCGAGGCCGTGCTGGACCTTCTCTGAAATCCCATGGCGCCTCCGCTCGTCTTCCACCCTGACTACACCTACCCGCTGCCCCCGTGGCACCGCTTTCCCATGGGCAAGTTCGGGCGCATCCGCGAGGTGCTGATCGAGGACGGGGTGGTCGGGCCCGAGGCGTTCCAACAGCCCGAGCCGATCGCGCGCGAGCTGCTGGAGGCGGCTCACACGCCGGCCTATGTCGACGCAGTCTTGAGCCTGAGCCTCGACCGGCGGGCGGAGCGCCGGCTTGGCCTGCCCTTGTCGGAAGCCCTGGTCAGGCGTGCACGCGCGGCGGTCGGCGGCACCCTCCTGACACTGAGGCTCGCGCTTGAGCGCGGCCTCGCGTGCAACATGGCCGGCGGCAGCCACCACGCGCATCCGGACCATGGCGCCGGCTTCTGCGTGTTCAACGACGTTGCGGTCGCGCTCCGCGCCTTGCAGCGCGAGGGCTGGCAGGGTCGCGCGCTCGTGTTCGATCTCGATGTGCATCAAGGCGACGGCACCGCGGCGTTCTTTTTTGATGATCCAAGCGTCTTCACCTGCTCGATCCATTGCGAGGCGAACTACCCGATCCAGAAGGGCATCAGCGACCTCGATCTCGGCCTGCCGCCGGGCACCGGCGACGACGCCTATCTCGCGCTGGTGCGCGATGTGCTCGGGCCGCTGATCGCGCGCCACCGGCCCGACCTCGTGGTCTACAACGCTGGCGTCGACCCGCATGTCGATGACCAGCTTGGCCAGCTTAAGCTCAGCGACGAGGGCCTGCGGGCGCGCGACCGCCATGTGATCGAGACCTGCTTCGACGCCAGTGTGCCGATCGCCTGCGTGGTCGGCGGCGGCTATGGCCCCGACCTCGACACCCTCGCGCGCCGCCATTCGATCGTCCATCGCACCGCGATCGCCGCCGCCGAGCGCCGCGCGCGCGGCGACCATTCCGGCCTCGCGGCCTGACCGCCCGAGGCCCCACGCAACGGAGCAAGCCCATGTCAGGACTAGCCGCGGTTCACGGTCGCGCGGATGAGCGCGTCGCCTATCGCCTGCCCTTCCCGCCCAACGTGCAGGGCGAGATCGTGATTCCGAAGGCCGCGTCGGGCGATGAGCGGCTCTGGATCGAGCAGGCGCCGAGCGTCTGGATTCGTCCGCTCCTTTTCAACGTGTCGGCCGGCTATTGGATGGTGCTGCTGCGGGTGCGCAAGGCGGGCGTGCTGACCCGCCACCGCCACCCCGGCCCCGTGCACGGCTTCGTGCTCAAGGGGCGCTGGCACTATCTCGAGCACGATTGGGTGGCCGAGGAAGGCTCCTATGTCTACGAGCCACCGGGCGAGACCCACACCCTGATCGTGCCGGACGACGTGCCCGAGATGATCACCTACTTCCAGGTCAATGGCGCGATGATCTTCGTCGACCCGGATGGCCGCCAGATCGGCTATGACGACGTGCATACCAAGATCGAGCTGGCGCGCCGACACTTCGCCGCCATCGGCCTCGGCGCTGATTACGTGAAGCAGTTTATTCGCTAGTGCATTGCAAGCACCAGCAGCGGGCCTCATCCTGAGCCAGTCGAAGGATGAGGCCACATGCTTCGACAAGCTCAGCATGAGGATAAGGGGATAGAGAATGACCGCCGACGCAAATGAGATCGCCGCCATCACCCGGACGATCGATGACTATTTCAAAGGCATGCACCATTCCGACCGCGCGCTGATCGAGCGCGCCTTCCACCCGGACGCCGTGATCGCCGGCAATTTCGACGGCAAATATCGCCGGCGCACGCGCGATGGCTTCGCCGAGTTCGTCTCGACCGTGCCACCGCCCGCCCAGAACGGCGTGCCCTATGACATGGCGATCGTGAACATCGATCTCGCGGGCGACGCGGCGGTCGTCAAGGTGCGCGACCTCTATCTCAACCGCTATTTCGTCGATTATCTGACGCTTCTAAAGTTCGACGGCGCCTGGCGGATCATCAACAAGTCCTACTCGCACGAGCCGCCGCTGAAATAGCGCATACCGGCCTCATCCTTCGACAAGCTTAGGATGAGGCGCCCTCTCAAGATTCCCTCATGCTGAGCCTGTCGAAGCATGAGGCTCATCCGGGTAGTCTTTCATGCTGAAGAGCGGCTCAGAATACCTCGAGTCCTTGCGCGACGGGCGGGTGATCTATCTCGGCGGCGAAAAGATCACCGACGTCACGACGCACCCGGCGTTTCGCAACGGCGCACACTCCTATGCGCGGCTCTACGACGCCCGCAACGACCCGACCTATCGCGATGACCTCACCTACGAAGAGAACGGCGAGCGCTACGCCGCGTACTATTTGAAGCCGCGCACCAAGGCGGACCTTGAGCATCGCAGTCGGTGCAGCGCGGCGATCGCCGAGCTGACCCTCGGCATGATGGGCCGCTCACCCGATTTCCTCGGCGGCTATCTCACCGGCGCGGTGATGCAGCCCGAGGTCTATGACCGGGGCAGGCGGAAGTTCTCCGAGAACGTGCTCGCCTATTTCGAGCGCTGCCGGCGCGAGGACCTGTTCCTGGCCCACGCGGTGACTCCCCTCCAGGGCTCTAAGGACGTCAAGTTCGCCGGCCGCGAGGCGATCGACACGCCCCAGCTCGCGGTCGTGAAGGAGGACGACCAGGGCGTCGTCATCAGCGGCATCAAGCTGCTGGCGACCGGCGCGGCCTTCAGCCATGAGATCTGGATCGGCAATATCCAGCCGCTCGCGCCCGGGCACGAGAAAGAATCGATCACCTGCATGATCCCCAACAACGCGCCCGGTCTTGAGCTCTGGTCGCGCAAGGCGTTCGAGCGCTATGCGGTGAGCGAGTTCGACAATCCGGTGACGCACCGCTATGACGAGAGCGACTGCATCGTCGTGTGCAAGAACGTGCGCGTGCCGTGGGAGTGCGTGTTCACGATCGATGACATTCCGCTCTCACGCGCGATCTACTTCGAGACGCCGACCCACACGCTCTCAAATCACCAGGCCGCGGTACGGTTTCGAACCAAGCTCAAGCTGTTTCTCGGCCTCGCCAAGCGCATCGTGCAGGTGAATGGCACCGACAAGGTGCCGGCGGTGATGGACGAGCTCGGCCACCTCGCGGCACTCTATGGCCAGATGTGCGGCATGGTCGACGGCCAGATCCAGAGCCACGAGGACCTCGGCAATGGCTATCTCAACTACAACCGTTATCTGATGTACGCCTCGATCTACTTCGCCTACCAGCATTACGACCAGTTCGTCGGCAAGGTGCGCGAGCTCGCCGGCGGCACGGTGCTGCAGTTCCCGGCCGACATCTCGGTGCTCGACAACCCGGACACGCGCGCGACCTTCGAGGCGCTCTGGCAGGGTCAGACCGCGAGCGCGCTCGACCGGATGAAGGTGCACAAGCTCGCCTGGGACGTGCTGGCCAGCGAGTTCGCCTCGCGCCACTCGCAATACGAGAAGTTCTACATGGGCCCGGCCTACATCGTGCGCGCGCACAATTTGCGCGAGGCGCCGTGGCGCGATGTCGATGCCTATACCGAGCAGGTGCTCGGCTCCTACGGCCTCGGCCCGATGCTCAATCCGGGGCGGACGGCGTAGAGGCGCGGCAACGGCCTTACTTTTTTCGTCATGGCCCGGCGTCGCTTCGACGACCGGGCCATCCATCGCTCGACCGACTCCGCCCCCGCCGTGGATGGCCCGGTCGGTGTGGACACCGCCGGGCCATGACGGAAAAAGAATGGCCGCGAATGTGCGACCTAAGCCATTACCCTTTGGAGATGTCCCTGCCCTCGACGCCGCACCTTCGCACCCATACTCTATGAAAGCATCAAGAGCTTTGCACGGAGGCCCGCCATGCCCGATCTCTGGGACAACCCGATGGGCACCGATGGCTTCGAGTTCGTCGAGTACACGGCGCCCAAGCCGGCCGAGCTGCACGCGCTGTTCGAGCGGCTGGGCTTTCAGGCGATCGCACGTCACCGCTCGAAGCAGGTGACGCTGTTTCGCCAGGGCGACGTCAACTTCATCGTCAACGCGGAGCCTGACAGCTTCGGCCAGTCCTTCGCGCGGGTGCACGGGCCCTCGGCCTGCGCCATGGCGTTTCGCGTGAAGGACGCCGCCAAGGCATACAAGCGTGCCATCGAGCTTGGCGCTCGGCCGCACCAAAGCAAGGTCGGGCCGATGGAGCTCAACATTCCGGCCATCCAAGGCATCGGCGGCAGCCTGATCTATCTGGTCGATCGCTATGGCGAGCGCTCGATCTACGACGTGGATTTCGTGGCCGTGCCGGGCGTGTCACAGAAGCCCATGGGCGTCGGGCTCACGCTGGTCGATCACCTGACCCACAATGTCCATCGCGGCCGGCTTGACGTGTGGGCCTCGTTCTATGAGCGGCTCTTCAATTTCCGCGAGATCCGCTATTTCGACATCGAGGGCAAGCTGACAGGCCTCAAGAGCCGCGCGATGACGAGCCCGTGCGGACAGATCCGCATCCCGATCAACGAGTCATCCGACGACAAATCGCAGATCGAGGAGTATTTGCGTGCCTATCGCGGCGAGGGCATCCAGCACATCGCGTTGGCGACGAGCGACATTCTCGCGTCGGTCGATGCACTGAGGGCCAAGGGCGTGCGCTTCCTGACCGTGCCTGACGGCTACTACGCTGGGACGGACGCGCGCGTGCCCGGCCACGGGCAGGACCTCGGGCGGTTGAAGGCGCTCCAGGTGCTGGTCGATAGCGCACCCGGCCAGGGCCTGCTGCTCCAGATCTTCACCGAGACCGTGATCGGCCCGATCTTCTTCGAGTTGATCGAGCGGCGCGGCAATCAGGGCTTCGGTGAGGGCAATTTCAAGGCGCTGTTCGAGACCATGGAACAGGATCAGATCGCACGGGGGACGCTGAAGGCATGAGGCTGGCAAGCTTGAAGGCGGGCGGGCGCGACGGCACGCTCATCGTTGTCGATCGCGCGATGGCGCGCGCCGTGCGGGCGGATGGAATTGCGGCGACTCTGCGCGAGGCGATCGAGAATTGGGCCTCGTGCGCGCCCCGGCTCGCGACCTTGGCCGAGCGCCTCGAAGGCGGCCACCTTTCGGGCAGTTTCGCGTTCGACCCAAGGGCGTGCGCCGCGCCTTTGCCCCGCGCCTTCGGCTTTCTTGACGGCAGCGCCTATCTCAACCATGTCGAGCTCGCGCGTCGCGCCCGCGGCGACAAGCTGCCGGACACGCTCGAGACCGACCCCCTGATGTACCAGGGCTGCAGCGACCAGCTGTTAGGTGCGTGCGACCCGATTCCGGGCGAGGAGAGCTGGGGCCTCGATTTCGAGTCCGAGGTCGCTGTGATCCTCGATGACACGCCGATGGGTGTCTCGCCGAGGGACGCAGCGACGCGCATCAGGCTCGTGATGCTGATGAACGATGTTTCGGCGCGACGCCTCGTCGTGCCCGAGCTCGCCAAGGGCTTCGGCTTCGTCCACGGCAAACCGCCAAGCGCGTTCTCGCCCGTCGCCGTGACACCTGAGTCTCTTGGGTCCGCGTGGGACGGCCAACGCCTGCATGGCACCATCGTCTCGACCTACAACGGCAAGCGCTTCGGCGCGCCCGACGCCGGCAGGGAGATGCACTTCAGCTTCGGCGATCTGATCGCGCACGCCGCGAAGACTCGGGCCCTGGGCGCCGGCACCATCATCGGCTCCGGCACGGTCTCGAACAAGGACCGCGCGACCGGCTCCTCCTGCCTCTTGGAGCGGCGCATGATCGAGAAGGTCGATTCAGGCGCGATCATCACCGACCTGATGAAACACGGCGATCACATCCGGATCGAGCTGTTCGACGCCTCCGGCCGCTCGCTCTTCGGCGCGATCGATCAGGTGTTTCAGCCTGCCTCATGACTCGCCCCACACCTCGCCGAGCACACGCAGCCAGTTCTCGCCCATGATCTTGGCGATCCGCGCGGCGGGCCAGCGCCTGCGCTCGAGCGCCGCCGTCAGTTGGGGAAACTCCTCGATGCGCCCAAGGCCGGCCGGCATCTTGATCTCGCCGAACGTCACGAGCTGACGGGCATAGCCCTTGTCATGGGTGATGTAGCGCATGAACTCGTCACCATGGCCTTGCGTGAAATCCGTGCCGATGCCGACCTGGTCTTCGCCCGCGACGTTGACGACGTGCTCGATCGCATCGACATAGTCCTCGAGCGTTGACTGTGCGCCGCGTTTCAGGAACGGCGGAAACATCGTGACCCCGATGTGGCCGCCCCGCTCGGCGATGAAGCGGAGCTGCTCGTCCGACTTGTTGCGCGGGTGCGCCTTGAGCGCCGACGGGCAGCAGTGGGAATAGGTCACCGGCTTGGTCGAGGTCCGAATGGCATCGTCCGAAGTCTGCGAACCGACATGACTGAGGTCGATCAGGATGCCGACGCGGTTCAGTTCAGCGATCAGCTCACGGCCGAAATCGGTGAGCCCGCGGTCCGTGCTCTCGTAGCAACCGGACCCGACCGTGGTCGCGGTGTTGTAGGTGAGCTGCACCACGCCGAGGCCGAGCTCCTTGTAGACGCGGACGAATGGCAAATGATCGCCGAAGCCTGTCGCGTTCTGCCAGCCGAGCACGATGCCGACCTTGCCTTCGCGCTTGGCGCGCCTGATGTCCGACACGCGGTAGACCTGAAGCAGGGTGGCGCGCTCTTGCTCGAACCAGATTTTCCATTGGGCGAGCGCCTTCATGCTGGTCGGGAAGTCTTCCCACACCGAGCACGTGCAATTGGCCGCGGTGATGCCGCCCGCCTTCATGGCGCGGAAGATGTCCGGCCTGAAATTCGAGACGATCAGGCCGTCGAACACGATCAGCTCGTCGTGCAGCGCCATGGTGCCCTCCACGTGCCAGGATGGGCACAGCATAGTACGCCGCCGCCCGCTCAGGCGACGCACATCAGCGCCGACAAGTTGTTTCGATCGAGGCGCGAATCAGCTCGGCTGGCGCACGATGGCCTGGTAATCGTCCATCAGGGTGCGCGTGATCGGACCGACCTGATAGTTGTACTGATCGATCTCGCCGACCGGCGTCACCTCAGCCGCGGTGCCGGAGAGGAACACCTCATCGGCGGTCGCGAGCTCGCTTGGCATGATTACGCGTTCGGTGACCGCGATGCCGCGCTTGCGCGCGAGGTCCATCACGGTGCGGCGCGTGATGCCGTCGAGGAAGCAATCCGGAGTCGGCGTATGCAGCGCGCCGTTCTTCGCGATGAAGACGTTGGCGCCGGTGGCCTCGGCCAGCTGGCCGCGCCAGTCATACATCAGGGCGTCGTGATAGCCCTTGGCCTCGGCCTTGTGCTTCGAGAGCGTGCAGATCATGTAGAGGCCGGCGGCCTTGGCCTTGACCGGCGCCGTATCGGGCGCCGGGCGCTTCCAGTCCGAGATCGTGAGCTTGATGCCCTTGGTGCGCGCCTCATCGCCGAAATAGGCCGGCCATTGCCAGGCCGCGATCGCGACGTGGATCCTGGTCTGCTGCGCGGCGACACCCATCTGCTCCGGCCCGCGCCAGGCGATCGGGCGGACATAGCCATCGACAATCTTGTTGGCCTTGATCACCGCATTGCAGGCCGCGTCGATCTGCTCGGGCGTGTAGGGGATGGTGAAGCCAAGCTGCTCGGCCGAGAAAAACAGGCGTTCCGTGTGTGGCCGGAGCTTGAAGATGCGCCCCACATAGCAGCGCTCGCCCTCGAACACGGCGCTTGCATAGTGCAGCGCATGGCTCAGGACGTGGATCTTGGCGTCGCGCCAGGGCACGAGCTGGCCGTCATACCAGATCATGCCGTCGCGATCGTCATACGGAACCAAACCAGCAGCCATGGCGCGGACCTCGCGGTGTTCAGAGGCTCTAACCTAACGCGGATTACTATTGCCATGACTAACAGTGACGCGTATTTATGTCAACATGGCTGACATAAATGCCGGGCCGAATCCGCTGTTCCTGCGTGAGGACCAGCTGCACCAGGCCATGGAGCTTTTGTTCTACGCCTATCGTGATTTCACGGCCGAATGCGACGCCATCCTCGCCACCTATGGCTTCGGCCGAGCGCACCACCGGGTGATTTATTTCGTCGGCCGCTATCCCTCACTCTCGGTGAGCGAGCTTCTCGGAATCCTGCGCATCACCAAGCAGAGCCTGTCGCGCGTGCTGGGCGAGCTGGTTGAGCAGGGATTCATCTCTTCGCGCCCGAGCCCGGAGGACAAGCGTCGGCGCATGCTCGAGCTGAGCGAGACAGGCCGGGAGCTCGAAAGTCGGCTTTCGACCGTGCAGCGGGCCTGCATCGCGCGGGCCTATCGCGAGGCCGGCGGCGAGGCCGTGGCGGGCTTTCGCAAGGTGATGCTCGGCATTCTGAACGCCGACGATCGCAAGCGCTTCGAGCGCGGCGCCTAGGATGGTGACCCGGCTCGCCCTATAGTTTCAGGCCATGAAGACCGACAGCGCGGTTTCGGGCGGCGTGGCGGGTGCCGGCGATGAGGCTCGGCACATCCTGGTGGTCGATGACGACGATCGGCTGCGGGCGCTGCTCGGGCGCTATCTTGGCGACCAGGGCTATCGGGTCACCGGCGCGAGCGACGCCACAGACGCGCGTGCCAAGCTGGCCGGCATCGCGTTCGACCTTGTGATTGTCGATGTCATGATGCCGGGCGAGAGCGGCCTTGCGTTCAGCCGGTTCCTTCGTGCCTCGACCGATTTGCCGATCCTGATGCTGACCGCGATGGGGGAGCCCGAGAACCGCATCGCCGGGCTCGAAGCCGGTGTCGATGACTACCTCGCCAAGCCCTTCGAGCCGCGCGAGCTCCTGTTGCGCATCGCGACCATCCTGCGCCGCACTGGCCCGCGCGCCGGCGGCAGCCCCGAGCAGCGACCAAGCGCCGTCAAGCTGGGGGCGTTCGCCTTCGACCTTGCGCGCAATGCGCTCATGAAGGGAAAGGAGACGATCAAGCTCACCACGGCGGAAGCGGAGCTGCTCGGCCTCTTCGCGCGGCGGGCGGGCGTAACCCAGAATCGCGACGCGCTCTGCGCGCAAATCGGCGCGGACCCCAATGGGCGCGCGCTCGACGTTCAGATCACCCGCCTCAGGCGCAAGATCGAGCCAAAGCCGAGCGAGCCGCGCTATCTTGTCACCATCTGGGGCGAAGGCTATGTGCTCCGCCCCGACCGCGAAGGCTGACACGTGACGCGCCGCGGCCGACGCGCCCGTTTTCCGCTCGTGAAGCGGATCCTGCCGCGCACGCTGTTCTGGCGCTCCTTCCTGATCGTGCTCATCCCGGTCGTGCTGCTGCAGGGTGCGGTTGCGCTCGTCTTCATCGAGCGGCATATCGACAATTACAGCCGGCGGCTCGCCATCGCGGTCTCGGGCGACATTTCCTATTTGCTCGATGCGCTGTCACGGGTGAGTGATGAAGCGACGCAGGCCATGCTCATCGCGCGCGCGCGCGAGGACATGGAGATCTCGCTGCAGCCCAGGGGCGACGCTCCGCCGGCTCCAGTCGTCCACGGGGTCGATGGCGGGCAGGCCGCACGGGCGCTTCACCTTGCTCTTCAGGAGCGCCTGCGCGATCCGACCGAGGTTCATGAGCGGCTCGATGAGGCGCGCTATGTCGCCCGCATCGCTACGACCGATGGCGTCGTCGAGTTGAGCATTGCGCGCAAGCGCCTGCAGAATCCGACGACCTATTTGTTCTTCGTCTGGATGGTGGGTGCCGCGATTCTGGTCACCAGCATCGCGGTCATCTTCCTGCGCAACCAGCTCCGTCCGATCACGCGCCTCGCCCGCGCGGCCGAAGCCTTCGGCAAGGGCCGCCCCATCGGACATCTGAAGCCCTCGGGCGCGGCCGAGGTGCGTCAGGCAACCGCCGCCTTTGTCGAAATGCAGGAGCGCATCACACGCCAGATCTCGCAGCGCACCGACATGCTCGCCGGCGTCTCGCATGATCTGCGCGCGCCATTGACGCGCATGCGGCTCGAGCTCGCGCTCTTGGGCAGCAATCGCGCCAATCCGAAGCTCGAGGCCGACGTCAAGGCGCTCGAGGCCGACGTGCTCGAGATGGAGCGGATGATTGACGAATACCTCGCCTTCTCACGCGGCCAGGAAGGCGAAGCACCGCTCGAAATCGATCTCGCGCAACTGCTGGAGGACGTCGTGGCCGGCGTCGCCCGTCAAGGCGCGGGCGTAGAGTTGCAGACCGAGCGACCGCTCGCGGTCACGCTTCGCCCCGGCGCGATGAAGCGCTGCC
The DNA here is from genome assembly GCA_016869195.1 of Alphaproteobacteria bacterium. GTDB lineage: Bacteria > Pseudomonadota > Alphaproteobacteria > UBA828 > UBA828 > SHWC01. Next base: position 15,850 of record VGET01000021.1, read on the forward strand.
TGACCAATCTGATCGACAACGCGGTGCGCTATGGCTCCGCGGTCAAGGTCGCGGCGGCGCGGCGCGGCGGCGCCATCGAGGTCGCAGTCGAGGATGACGGCCCCGGCATCCCGGAAGCCGAGCGCGAGCGCGTGTTCCGCCCGTTCGTGCGGCTCGACGCGGCGCGGAGCCCGAACCGCGGCGGCGCTGGGCTCGGCCTCACCATTGCGCGCGACATCGCGCGCGGCCATGGCGGCGATCTCACCTTGAGCGAAGCCACGAGTGGCGGCGTACGCGCGGTGTTGCGGCTTCCCGTCTGATCAGAAAAGCCGTGCCCCGTTCGGCACGGCGCGGTTCGGCTCGATCAGCACGACCCGGCCCTCGGTGTCGGGAAAGCCCAACACGAGAACCTCTGATAGGAACGGCCCGATCTGGCGCGGTGCAAAATTGACCACCGCGCCAACCTGAAGCCCGATCAGGCCGGCGGGACTGTAGTGCTCGGTGATCTGCGCGGAGCTTTTCTTCAGCCCGAGCTCGGGGCCGAAATCGATCCAGAGCTTGATCGCCGGCTTTCGCGCCTCGGGAAACGGCTCGGCCCGCACGATCGTGCCGGCCCGCACGTCAACTTTCAGGAACTCCTCGACGCTTAGGATGGCGCAGACCCTTCAGACTTCGAACCCCAGGCGCCAGCGCGACCGCGCCACAGTTTGACCCGATCAATCAACCGCGCGATCCGGCGCAAATGGGTGTCGAGCGTTTTCATGGTGGCCGCCATGTCCGCGCTGTCGTCGCGGAGCCACACCCGAATCGTGTCGAGATAGATGAGCGCAAGGCCCTCGCGGCGCAGCGCGCCCTTGGGCCCGCTTGAGGACAGGCCCGCCGCCTCGAGCATCAGCGACAGCGAGCGCCGCCCGCTCATGCCCCCGCATACCAAGGCGTCGAGGTCGTAGGCGCCGCTCCGAACGATGGATGAGATCGCGGCCTTGTGCGGTGTCAGCGCATCCAGCCGGCGCATCACGACGTCGAACAGCCTCTCCTGTGCCGGCCGATCGCCGAGCGCCGGGTCGATGCCGGCCAGCACCGCCTGGTCCAGGCGCCGCTGAAAGCCGATCAGGAGCGCCGTCTTGCTCGGGTAGCGCTCAAGCAGCGCACCAAGCGCGACGCCGGATCGCTCCGCGACCGCGCCGAGCGTCACCTTGCGCCAACCGATCTCCGCGGCCAATGCGAGGGCTGCGTCAATCGGGTCACTCGGACCGCTCGCCTTGCTCTTTTTCGGTGCCTTCTTGGGCATGGCTTGAATCTAGGCGCCCGGCCCGGAACGGTCAAATCGCCACACCACTATTTCGCCAGCTCACGCGAGCGGCGCGTGGCGGCGGCGACGGCGCGGGTCATCAGGGGCGCGAGGCCGTCGCCCGCCATGAGCACGTCGAGTGCGGCTTGCGTCGTGCCGCCGGGGCTCGTGACGTTCCTCCGGAGCTCCGCCGGGTTCTGCCCCGATTCGAGCGCGAGCGCACCCGCGCCCGCGACGGTGAAAAGCGCGAGCCGCGCCGCGAGCGCGCTCGAGAGCCCGGCCTCGACACCCGCCGCCGCCAGCGTCTCGATCATCAGGAACACATAGGCCGGCCCGCTGCCCGAGACCGCGGTCACGGCATCCATGAGCGCCTCGTCCTCGATCCAGTCGACCGCGCCGACCGCGCCGAGCAGCTTGGTCGCCTTGCTCCGCATCGCGCCCGAGACCGCGCCATTGGCGCAGGCGACCGTGATGCCACGGCCGATCGCCGCCGGCGTGTTCGGCATCGCGCGCACGAGCGCGCACGGCCCGAGCCTGCGCTCGAAGGAAGCGATGGTGCGCCCGGCCGCGATCGACAGCACGAGCGCGCCCGACGCCGCGATCGCCCGATAGTGCGGCAGCACCGAATCCATGATCTGCGGCTTGACCGCGAGCACGAGCACGCCGACATCGAGGCTCGGCGGCAGCTTGGCGGCAGAATCGATGACCGTGGCGCCAAGCGCGGCCAATCGCGCGGCCGAGCCTGGCTCGGGCTCAACCACGATCACGTCCTCTGGCTTGACCGCGCCCTTCAGCCAGCCCGCGAGCAGCGCGCTGCCCATCTTGCCGCCGCCGACCAACACGATTCCGCGCGGTAACTTCGCTTTGGAGCTCATGGCGCCGGTTCTCGGCTCAAGCGCCGTCGGCGAACAGCAGGCTTCCGACCGATCCCTTCAGGCGCAGCTTCATGGCGCTCTGATAGGCCGGCGAGTTGTACCAGGCGAGCGCCTTGTCCATCGACGGGAACTCGATGATGACCACGCGAGAAGGCTTCCACGGCCCTTCCTTGTGGGCCACCGGCCCGCCCATCACGATATTGGTCATCGATGGCGCCAGCAGCCTGGCACCATAGGGCTCGAGCGTCGGGCCTGCCACCTCGACGTATTTCTCCATGATTTTCGGATCAGTGACGTCATTGCCAGCGATAAGATAGGCGGCCACTTTTTTCTCCCTGATTGGTTCGAGCAATCAGGAACGCGCGAGCGCCAGCCGATGTCAATCGCTCAGGCTTCGCCGGCGGTTTCGAACACGGCGTCGGCGATCGCCTCCGACGCACTCTTGCCAGCCCAGAGCACATGCTGGAATGCGGGGTAGAAGCGCTCGCATTCGGTGATCGCGGTTTCGATGATGTGCTCGATCTGGCCGGCAACCGGCGGCTCGCCCCCGCGAAACAGCATGGCGTGGCGGAAGGCGGGCTGGCCTTCATCGAGCCACAAATCGAAATGGCCGAGCCAGAGCCGCTCATTGATCTGGGCGAGCAGCGGGAACAGGCGTTCGCGCATCTGGCGCGGCACCCGCATGTCGAAGGAGCAAGAGAAGTGGAGCCCCTCGATATCCGGACGATAGGCGAACCAGAGCTGGTAGGCGCACCAGCGCCCGGCATATTCGGCCGCAAGGTCATCCTCGCCACAACGCTCGAACGGCAGCGCGATGCTCGACATGACCTGTTCGACCACGTCGACCGGGTGCCGGTAGAAGTCCTTGAGGACCGCTTGAACGCGCGCCATGACGCCCTTTCGCCCGTCCCATGCCACGTGCAACCGAGACCTAGGGGTATCGCTTGAGCGGCCCCATAGATCTACGAAGGCATACCATATAATGGGTAGGGGGCGAAGCAAAGCCCAAAATAGAGGGGGTTAGGCCCCTGACGATGGGGGTTGGCCCAGCTCGGCGAGCCTTGCCTCCAGGCGGGCGACCCGCTCGGCAAGAACCTCCTGTTCCACCCTGGCCTTGGCCGCCATGGCCTTGACCGCCTCGAACTCGTCGCGACCGACCAGCTCCATCCGCGCCAGCACGCGCTCGAGCTGACGGCGCAACGCCGCCTCGACCTCGTGGCGCGCGCCCTGCGCCGTTCCCATCGCGCCGCCGATGAGGCGGGCAAGGTCGTCGAGCAAGCGGCTGTCCATCTGCATGGCGGTCCTCATGGCCCGGCGCACAGCGCGCCATCCAACTCTGACACTATGCGAAGCCCCGAAGGACGCGGCAACCGCAACTTGCCGCGACTCAGGCGCACGCCTATAACCGCGCCATGATCGTGATCACCGGTGGCGCCGGCTTCATCGGCTCGAACCTCGTGGCGGGGCTCGAGGAGCGCGGCATCAAGGAACTCATCGTCTGCGACACGCTCGGCCATGGCGACAAGTGGCGCAACATCGCAAAGCACGAGCTTGCCGACATCGTGCCGCCCGAGCGCCTGCTCGAGTACGTGACGGCGCGGCGCACGCGCATCGAGGCTATCTTCCACCTCGGCGCCGTCTCCTCGACCACCGAGCCCGACGCCGACCTCATCATCCGCTCGAACTTCACCCTCAGCATGGCGCTATGGGACTTCTGCGCCTCGAACGCGGTGCGGCTGATCTATGCCTCCTCCGCCGCCACCTATGGCGACGGCTCGGCCGGCTTCGACGATGACGCCTCGATCAGTGCGCTAAAGCGCCTGAGACCGCTCAACGCCTATGGCTGGAGCAAGCATCTGTTCGATCGCCGCGTCGCTCGCTTCATCGCGGAGCGTGGCGCGGTACCACCGCAATGCGCCGGCCTCAAGTTTTTCAACGTCTATGGCCCGAACGAGTATCACAAGGGCTCGATGCGCAGCGTCGTCGCGACCAATTTCGCAGCCGTGCGCGACGGCGGCGCGGTGAAACTCTTCAAGTCTTACCGCTCAGGGATAGCCGATGGCTGGCAGAAGAGGGATTTCATCTGGGTCGGCGATTGCGTCGACATCATGCTCTGGCTCTATGACACGCCGCATGTTTCGGGGCTGTTCAACTGCGGCACAGGCGAGGCCCGGAGCTTCCATGACTTGATCGCCGCGCTGTTCAGGGCACTGAACAGGAAGCCCTCGATCGACTACATCGAGATGCCCGAGGGGTTGCGCGAGCGGTATCAGTACTTCACCGAGGCACGGGTCACGCGGCTTCGTGATGCCGGCTATGACACGCCCTTCACCCCGATCGAGCAGGGCGTTGCGCGCTATGTGACCGATTACCTCACGGCCAAGGACCCCTATCGCTGATGTTGGCCATCGCATTTCCGACGATCGATCCCGTGGTCTTCGAGATCGGGCCGGTGGTCGTGCGCTGGTACGCGGTCGCCTATGTGCTCGGACTTCTGATTGGCTGGCGCTATGTGCGACTGCTCGCGCGTTTGCGTTTCCCCGAATTTCCGCCGCGCGCGGCCGATGACCTCCTGATCTGGTGCACGCTCGGCGTCGTCGTGGGCGGGCGGCTCGGCTATGTGCTCTTCTATCAACCGAGCTATTTCGTCGAGCGCCCGGCGGAGATCTTCCAGATCTGGCAGGGCGGCATGTCGTTTCATGGCGGGCTGGTCGGCACCATCATCGCGCTGATCGCCTTCGCGCGGGTGCGCAAGCTGCGCATTTTGACTGTCGCCGACCTGCTCTCCTGCACCATGCCGATCGGGCTCTTTCTCGGACGCGTCGCCAACTTCATCAATGGCGAGCTCTATGGCCGCGCGAGCGACGTGTCCTGGGCGATGGTGTTCCCGACCGACCCCGAGAGCGTGCCGCGTCATCCGAGCCAGCTCTACCAGGCGGCGATGGAGGGTGTGATCCTCTACGCGATTCTGACCGCCATCGTCTTTCTCACCCGCGCCCCCAGTCGGCCCGGCCTGATGACAGGTATTTTTCTGACCGGCTATGGCATCGCCCGCATCATCGGCGAGCTGTTTCGCGAACCCGATTCTTTCATGGGCTTCCTCGCCGGCGGCATCACCATGGGACAGGTGCTCTCGCTGCCGATGCTGGCCTTCGGGCTCTATCTGCTTATTCGGGCGCTCCAGCCGGGGAGCCAGCGGGCGCCGTCGTGACTGCCCTGATCGAGCATGTGCGAGCGCTGATCGCCAAGGAGGGGCCCCTCAGTGTTGAGCGCGTGATGGGCCTGGCGCTGAGCGATCCAACCTATGGCTATTACGCGACCCGCGACCCGTTCGGTGCGGCCGGCGATTTCATCACGGCTCCCGAGATCAGCCAGATGTTCGGCGAGCTGATCGGGCTCTGGTGCACCGTGACGCATGAGCAGATGGGTGCACCGCCCGACGTGCTGCTGGTTGAGCTTGGCCCGGGGCGCGGCACGCTGATGCAGGACTCGCTCCGGGCGAGCGCACGCATCGAGCGCTTTTGTGCCGCCCGTCGGGTGCACCTCGTCGAAGCGAGCGCAAGGCTCCGTGCGATTCAATCGGCGCGCCTCGCACCCGAGCCCGTGTCCTTCCACGAGCGCCTTGAAGACATGCCGCCGGGACCGATCCTCATCATCGCGAACGAGTTCTTCGACGCGCTGCCGGTGGGCCAGCTCGTCTCGACGCCGGACGGTTGGCGCGAGCGCGTGGTCGCGACGCACGGCGGCGCGCTCTGCTTTGGGGTGGGCCCGTCTCCAGCAACAAATCTTCCTACATGGCTGCCGCCGGCCCAAGCCGTCCCCGAGGGCACGATCGCGGAGCACGCGCCCGAGCGCGAGCAGGTCGCCGCGTTGATTGGGCAACGACTGGCACGAGACGGCGGCGCCGCGCTGATCATCGACTATGGTCATGGCGCGAGTGCGTGCGGCGACACGCTTCAGGCCGTGCGCGCACATCGCCGCGTCGATATCTTGGCGCAGCTCGGCGACGCGGACCTTACCGCGCACGTCGATTTCGCCAGGCTCGCTCGCGCCGCCGAGCGTGCCGGCGCGCGCGCTTACGGACCGATCGGGCAGGGCCGGTTCCTGCAGGCGCTGGGGATTGACGCGCGCGCCACACGCCTCATGCAGGGAGCGACACAGGAACAAGCCGCTCAGATTCGATCCGCGCTCGAGCGGCTGACCGCGCCGTCCGCCATGGGTGAGTTGTTTAAGGCAATGGCGTTGACCGCGCCAGGCCTGCCGGCGCCGGCGGGGTTCGAGGCCTTCGCCGCGCGGGCACCGGCGCTTGCCTATGGTTGAGCCGATTCGACACGACGCGCTCGCCGCGCTCTCAACCAGCCACGGCATTCGCCACGGTTTTTTCGGGCGCAAGGGCGGCGTGAGCCAAGGCCTCTACGCCTCGCTCAATTGCGGCCTCGGCTCGCGCGATGACCCGGCGCTCGTGCGTGAGAACCGGGCACGAGCGATCGCCGCGTTCGGCGCCGCTGATACACCACTGCTAACGCCCTATCAGGTGCACTCGCCGCACGCGCTTGTCGTGCGCGCGCCCTGGCCAGAGGGCAAACCGCCGGACGCCGACGCGCTCGCGACCGACGTCGCCGGCCTTGCGATTGGCGTGCTCGCCGCCGATTGCGTGCCCACTTTGCTCGCCGACCCCGAGGCCGGGGTCATCGGTGCCGCCCATGCGGGCTGGAAGGGCGCGCTCGGCGGGGTGCTCGAAGCGGTGGTCGAGGCCATGCTCGGGCTCGGCGCGAAACCATCGCGCCTCAGCGCCGTGCTCGGACCATCGATCGGCGGCGCGTCCTACGAGGTCGGGCCCGAGTTCCCGGCACCCTTCCTGGCACGTGATCCTTCAACGGCGGATTTGTTTCGCCCCTCGGCGCGCGCCGGCCATTTTCTGTTCGACCTGCCGGCCTATTGCATGTTGCGCTTAAGGGCCATCGGCGTCGGCACCGTCGCCGCGACGGGTCACGACACGTTTGCGCTGCCTGAAGCGTTCTTCAGCTATCGCCGTACCTGCCATGCCGGCGAGAAGGACTATGGTCGAAATCTCTCGATGATAGTCAGGTTGGAGCG
>VGET01000022.1 GCA_016869195.1 Alphaproteobacteria bacterium
TCATCACAGGAAATTCAATTCACGGACATTGAACATTCGCTCGACTCGAATTAGATTTTCATCTCGCACGGGGTGATAACCGGGAGGAAATTTTCCTCTGGTACACCTCAGAAGCGCGAGGTGAATGATGTGCGGCATTGTCGGGCTGTTTCTCAAGAACCCTGCGCTCGAGGGCGAGCTCGGGCGGCATTTGAAACCCATGCTGATCGAGATGACGGAGCGCGGGCCGGACAGCGCCGGCATCGCGGTCTATGGCCACGACGCGCCGAGAGATTGGGTCAAGCTTTCCCTCTATCATCCTGATTCGACATTCAATTGGGCGGCGCTCGATGCCCGTCTGCGGCGCGACCTCGAAACCGAGGTGCGCCATGAGGTGCGCGCCAATCACGCGGTCTTCAGCGTGGAAGCGAGCGCCGAGCGCGCGCTCCGCTGGTTGAAGGACCACGCGCAAGACGTGCGCGTGATGGCCGCTGGCAAGCGCATCGAGCTGTTCAAGGATGTCGGCTTACCCGCGAAGGTGGCGGATGAATTCTCACTCGGCCAGATGAGCGGCAGCCATGGCATCGGCCACACCCGCATGGCGACCGAATCGGGCATCACCACGGTTCACTCGCATCCCTTCGCCGCCGGCCTCGATCTCTGTCTGGTCCACAACGGCACGATCTCGAACTATCACTCGCTGCGCCAATGGCTGGTCCGCCATGGCGGCATGAGCTTCGAAAGCGACAATGACAGCGAGGTCGCCGCGAAATACCTCGCTTATCGGATGAAGGAAGGCGCCACCCTTAAAGAGGCGCTTGAAGCCGGCCTCGAAGACCTCGACGGCTTCTACACCTTCTGCGTCGGCACCGAGGACGGCTTCGCGGTCCTGCGCGACGCCTTTGCCTGCAAGCCGGCGGTGATCGCCGAGACCGACAACTATGTCGCCATGGCCTCCGAGTACCGCTCGCTCGCGCGCCTGCCGGGCGTCGAACAGGCGCATGTCTGGGAGCCGAAACCGGAGACGGTCTATGTCTGGCACCGGGCGGGGCACGCGTGATGGCCGTCGATCTCGACACCACCTCGGTGCGCGCGCTGAACGAGTCGCTGCACCGCATCACGCCGAGCAGCAATGAGCGCCACTGGCGCATCGTCAACCCGCGCGGCAAGCACGCGATCGCGGCCGGGCTGACCCAGCCCATCGACGTCGAGATCGACGGGCACGTCGGCTATTACTGCGCCGGCATGAACCAGAACGCGCGAATCACCGTGCGCGGCCAGGCCGGCAAGGGCCTGGGCGAGAACATCATGTCGGGCGAGATCCGCGTCACCGGCAATGTCTCCGAGTGCGCCGGCGCCTCCGGCCATGGCGGGCTGATCGTGATCGAGGGCGATGCGGCGGGGCGATGCGGCATCTCGATGAAGGGCGTCGACATCGTGGTCAAGGGCTCGGTCGGCCATATGAGCGCCTTCATGGCGCAGGCGGGGCGCCTCGTCGTCTGCGGCGACGCGGATCACTCGCTCGGCGATTCGATCTACGAGGCGGCGCTCTATGTGCGCGGCTCGGTCGGCTCGCTCGGCGCCGATTGCGTGGAGAAGGACATGGACGCCACGGAGATCGAGGCGCTCGGCCAGCTGCTCAAGGACGCCGGCGTCGACGCCAGCGCGCGCGAATTCCGCCGCTATGGCTCGGCGCGCAAGCTCTACAACTTCCACATTGATCACGCCGATGCCTACTAAAGCCGTCCCCCGCAAACAGGCCGCGCCCGCCGCTGCCAAGGCCGAGGCGCCGCTGCCGTTCGATGCCCGGAAGCTGCGCCCGTCGCACACCTTCCCAGAGGACATCATCGCCGAGATCCAGCGGATGGCCGATGAGGGCCTCTATTACATCCGGGGCTTCGGCGCCAAACGAAAGCTGCCCACGTTTGATGACCTCGTGTTCCTCGGCGCCTCGGCCACACGTTATCCCCTGGAAGGTTATCGCGAGCGCTGCGCGACCAACGTCGTGCTCGGCGATCGCTTCGCCAAGAAGCCGATCGAGCTGAAAACGCCGATCACCATTGCCGGCATGAGCTTCGGCGCGCTGGGGAGCCACGCCAAGGAGGCGCTCGGCCGCGCCGCGACCGCGATGGGCACCACGACCACGACCGGCGATGGCGGCATGACCCAGGAGGAGCGCCAGTCCTCCAAGACCCTCGTCTATCAGGTGCTGCCGTCGCGCTATGGCATGAACCCGGATGATTTGCGCAAGGCCGATGCGATCGAGGTGGTCATCGGCCAGGGCGCGAAGCCGGGCGGCGGCGGCATGCTGCTCGGCCAGAAGATCACCGAGCGGGTCGCCAAGATGCGCACGCTTCCGGTCGGCATCGATCAGCGGAGCGCATCGCGCCACCCCGATTGGACCGGAATGGACGATCTCGAGATCAAGATCAACGAGCTGCGCGAGATTACCGATTGGGAGAAGCCGATCTATGTGAAGATCGGCGCCTCGCGCCCGCAATATGACGTGCCGATGTGCGTGAAGGCGGGCGCGGACGTGATCGTGCTCGACGGCATGCAGGGCGGCACCGCGGCAACGCAGGATGTCTTCATCGAGCATGTTGGCATTCCGACCCTGCCCGCGCTCAAGCTCGCCGTCGAGGCGCTCAAGAGCATGGACATGCATCGCAAGGTGCAGCTCATCGTCTCGGGCGGCATCCGCACCGGCGCCGACGTGGCGAAGGCGATCGCCATGGGGGCGGACGCGGTTTCCATCGGCATGGGCGCGCTCATCGCGCTCGGCTGCAACAAGCCGGTGCACGAGGAGGATTACGAAGCGCTCGGCACCAGGCCCGGCTTCTGCCATCACTGCCAGACCGGGCGCTGCCCGGTCGGCATCACGACCCAGCGGCCCGAGCTCGAGGCCAGGCTCGACCCTGAGCGCGGCGCGCGCCTCGTGCGCAATTACCTGACCGCGTTGACGCTCGAATTGCAGACCGTCGCGCGCGCCAATGGCAAGTCGCACGTGCTGCACCTGGAGCCCGAGGACATGGCGGCGCTCACCATCGAGGCCGCCGCCATGGCCGGCGTGCCCTTGGCCGGCACCAACTGGGTGCCGGGGCGGGTGTAGGTTCGGCCAGCCCTCACCCCACCCTCTCCCCGCTGGGGAGAGGGGGCTCGGACGGCGCAAGAACAACCGACAACTGCCCCCTCTCCCGCTTGCGGGAGAGGGCGAGGGTGAGGGTCCGACATGCCGGCCTTTCACCAGCGATTTTCCCCCGTGACGGCGCCCGCCATTCTGCGATGATGGCGCCCGGCCGGTCGCCGCATGTGCGCGGCGTCCCAGACCCATGACGCGGCCGCCAGCGCCGCGACCTCAGGAGGGAAGGAGAGCACGATGCCTCAGGGTTCGATTTCGTCGAGCGATGATGCCGTTGGCGTCGCCGTGGTCAATTATCAGGTGCCGGTGGTCGAGACCAAGAAGGAGGTCGAGAAGAACTGCAAGCGCATCGCCCAGTTCGTCGAGGGCATGAAGCGCGGCTATCCCGGCCTCGACCTGATCGTGTTTCCCGAATACTCGACCCAAGGCTTCCACCCGCTGAAGTGGGCGGACCTGACCACGACGATCGGCGGCAACGAGACGCAGATCTTCGCCGAGGCCTGCAAGAAGAACAAAGTCTACGGCATCTTCTCGCTCACCGGCGAAGAGCATCCGGACGGGCTCAACCCCTACAACACGCTGATCATGATCGACGACAAGGGCAAGGTCGTCATGGAATATCGCAAGATCTTCCCCTGGTGCCCGCAGGAGCCGTGGACCGCGGGCCATGAGACCGCGGTCGCCGAGGGCCCGAAGGGCCTGATGGTCGGCGGCACCATCTGCTATGACTGCAACATGCCCGAGATCGTGCGCGACACCGTGATGAAGGGCGCCGAGCTCGTGGTGCGCATTCAGGGCTACATGTATCCCGCGAAGGAGCAGCAGCGCATGATCGCGCAGGTGCGCGCGTGGGAGAATCTGGCCTATATGGCGGTCGCCAACATGGCGGGCCGCGACCTCGTCTATTCCTATTTCGGCCACTCCAACATCGTGGACTTCGACGGCAGCGTGCTCGCCGAGTGCGGCACCGGGCCCGACGAGGCGACCTACGCGACGCTCTCGCTCACGACGCTCCGCGACGCGCGGCGCAATTGGACGGCCGAGAACCACCTCTACAACCTGCTCCACCGCGGCTTCACCTCCGAGCCCGGCGGGCACGCCAAGAACCCGTTCAACTTCTACCATTCGTGGATCAACGACCCTGAGGGCACGCGCGACCATGTCGAGACCTTGACGCGCGATCACGACAAGCCCGAGAAGGCCAAGACCGCGAAGGCGCCGATGCCACCGAAGCGCGCGAAGATCAAGCCGCTGAAGGGTTGAGACGCGGCGCAACAACGAGCGACCTCATCCTTCGCCCTTCGACTGCGCCGCACCTCATCCTGAGCTTGTCGAAAGGAGAGGTGCGGCGCGCTCAGGGTGAGGAAGCTCAGGACGAGGGCATCTTCATACGGCCTCATCCTGAGCCTGTCGAAGGATGAGGCCGATCCTTCCCGCCAGTCCTCAGCGTCCACCATGCCGAAACGCACTGCCAAGGCCAAACGCGCCAATGTGCTGATTGCGGTCAACGCGTCCTGCCGCTCGCGCAATGCCTATGACCTGAAGGTCGCCGCGATCGAGGTGCAGGAAGGCGACACGGTCGAGGCCGGCCAGCTGCTGGCGACGCTCGAATATTACAAGATCGCGACCGAGATCACGGCACCGGCCGCCGGCAGGGTCGCCAAAATCCATGTAAAGCTCGACGACGAGGTTCAGGGTCGGCGACCGGCTGATCGATCTCGCGCCCCTCTGATGTTCGGACGTTTCTGATGTACGCACCCGGTGCCGACGCCCTCAAGAAATCGATCGATCGCATGCTGACCGAGGCCAATACCCGTCTCACGGTGGGCAAGACCGTCGAAGCCTCGCGCTCCTATGAAAAGGCCTGGCAGTTCGCCGAACAGCTGATGGAGCTGATCGACGACCCCGAGGAGCGCCGTGCCCTTCAGGTGCGCGCCAATGAATTTCGCCAGCGCTCGCGCGCGCTCCATCTCACCAACCGCATGGACATGGGTCGCATCAAGCCGACCGAGAACCACGAGCAGGACGACAAGGTCTACACCGACGAGGAGGCCGACGCGCAGGAGCAGCAGATCCTGCTGCTGATCGACGACCGCCCGCGCTCGATCGACTGGAATTCGATCGGCGGGCTCGACCCGCTGAAAGAGGAGCTGAAGTTCCACTACGGCCTCGCGATGGCGAAGCTGCCGGAGGGCGTCGACATCGAGGGCTGGCAGAACATCATGTTCTATGGCCCGCCCGGCACCGGCAAGACGCTGCTCGCCTGCGCCATCGCCAACCGGCTGAACGCCACCTTCTTCAACGTGAAGTCGAGCCAGATCGTCTCCAAATGGGTGGGCGAGTCGGGCAAGCTGATCAGCATGCTCTATCGCGTGGCGCGGAAGCTCACGAACGATGGCCGGCCCTCGATCGTGTTCATCGACGAGTTCGACGCGCTGTGCAAGAGTCGGGGCCAGGAGGGCCAGCTCTATCACCAGCAGATGCTGGCCGCGATCCTTTCGGAAATTGACGGCTTCGCGAGCAAGGGCCGACGCAATCTCGTCATGACCATCGGCGCGACCAACCGGCCATGGGATCTTGATGCCGCGGTGCTCTCGCGCTTCGAGCGGCGGATCCTCATTGCGTTGCCTGACTCCGCCGCACGCGCCGAGATCTTCCGCATCCATCTCGAGGCCAAGGGCATCCCGATCGATGCACGCACGCTGAACTACAAGCGCCTCGCTAAGGCCACCGAGCGGCTCACCGGGCGCGAGATCGCGCGCCTGTGCAAGGAGGTCACGAGCCGCATGGTCGCCGAGATGAACCCCGAGATCCCCTCCCTGGTCGACAAGGGTCTGGCCGCGATCCAGGCCCACACGATCAAGCTTCGCCCCTTGCGACGCGCCGACTTCGAGCCGGTGCTGGATCGCCTGGTGCCGGACACGTCACTGGAGACCGAAGCGCATTACGCCGATTGGGGCCGCGCGGTGAGCGACGGCAGGGTCCCGAGCGAATAGAAGAACGCGGAACCCACCAACGTGGCGCCACCTTCGATAAGTCCCTCCTCCATGATTGGAGGAGGGATTGAGGGTGGAGGTTGACCCAAGGCGCGCGCGCCTCAGTTGTCGCCCCTCACCCTACCCTCTCCCCAAAGGGGAGAGGGGGCTTCGTCGAGACGCTCCACACTTTCGTCGTCCCCCGGCTTGACCGGGGGACCCAGAGCCGCCGCACCATCACATCTTCGAGTCATGGCCCGGCGTCGCTTCGACGACCGGGCCATCCATGCCGGCCATGCGCTCACTGCGCGATGGTTCCCGGCTCGCTTCGCGGCCGGGATGACAAGTGAGGATGCGGCGCGCGCCCCTTTCGTCGTCATACCGGGCGTTAGCCGAGCCCGAACTCCGCAGGGGTTCGGTTGCGAGGCTTGCGACCCGGTATCCATGGCTCCGCGCACGCTGCACCATGGATTCTCCGGTCGCGCCTCCAGCGCGCCGGAGAATGACGAACCGGGACCAGGGCCACTACCGCCCCTTCACCCCCAACAACGCGGCGGTGGCGCGCCAGAGGATCTCGGCGCCGGCGGCGAGGTCACTGACGTCGATCCACTCGTTCGCCGCATGGCCGAGCGCGCCGTCGCCGGGGCCGAAGTTCAGAATCTCGATGCCGTCGCGCGCGAAATAGCGCCCGTCGCTGACGCCGAGCGCGGTGAGCTCGCGCATCGGCGCCCCGGTCACGGTCTCGATGGCCGCGCGAAACGCGCTGACGCCCGCACCGTCCGCCCGGCCCTTGAAGCCGACCGTGCCGGTGAGGTGCTCCACCTTCACGAGGTCCGCCGGCTCGCCCGAGCGCGTGACGCAATCACGAATCTCCTCGAACGCGCCCTCGACCGTTTCGTCGGGCAACAGACGCCGATCGACCTCGATCCAGCACTGCTCGGGCACGGCGTTGGTGTTGTGGCCGCCGCCGATGCGCCCGATGTTCATGGTCGACTGCATCGGCCCGTCGTGGCGCGCGGCGAGGCGGGGCGCGAGGTCGCGCTCGAGCGCGGTGATCAGACGATGCATGCGCTTGATCGCACTGTCGCCGGCCGAGGGGTCGCCGGCATGGGCGGTGCGCCCCTGCGCGGTCACACGCGCCCAGAGCACGCCGCGCTCGGCGGTGATCAGCTGGTTCGCGCTCGGCCCGCCGAGCACGAGGATCTCCGGGTGAACCGCGTCGATGTCGCGCAGATAAGACAGCCCGTCGGGCCCGAGCCGCTCCTCATCGCCGACGAAGGCGAAGACGAGCGTGCCGTTGGCCGGCCCACCGGCGCGGGCGAATTCCTCCGCCAACCAAAGCTGCGCCGCGGCCGAGCCCTTGGCGTTGACCGCGCCGAGGCCATAAAGCCGATTGCCGTCGCGACGTGCGACGAACGGGTCGCTCGCCCACGCCTCGGGCGATGACACCCCAATCGTGTCGATGTGCGTAGAGTAGACGAGCACGGGCGCGCCCTCACCCAGCCGCGCCACCACATTGTCGACGCCCGGCTGGCGCGCGTACGTCTCGACCCTGTAGCCTGCGGCCCTCAGCCGCTCGGCCAAATAGGCCGCGATCGCGCTGCAGTCGCCCGGCGGAAAAGGCGAGGGCCGCGCGATGAGCTCGGCGAGCGTCTCCGCGAGGCGCTCCGGGTCCGGTCGCGTCACTCAGCCCTTCGGCGTGAAGAACGGCGCGGGCAAGAGAATCTTGCTCTTCTGGCTCACGATCAGCGGCCGCACCTTCTGGAGGTAGGCGAGCCACTCGGGATTCGAGAACAGCTCCTTGCGACGGCGCAGGCGATCCTCGAAGCTCTCATAGCCCCACATGTGAATGATCTGGTTGAGCGGCCCGGCCTCGGTCGAGTAATAGCCAACCATCATGCCGAGAATGCGCTTCTGCACCGCCATGCCTTCCTTCTCGTAGAGAGAAAGGTATTCCGCCTGCTTGCCGACCTGCAGCGTGTAGATGCGCTCCTCGACGATCATGGTCTCCCCCTGTCCTTGGCGCCCCACTTGGCGGGCCTGAGGATAGTGGCGCACCCTCTCGATGACACGCGGAATTCGCGCTGCGGGCGTGACCTGCCGGTGGTCCCAGGAGTCTCGCCCGTCATCTCGGGCGCGGTCGCCCTGCGAACCGCGACCCGGGATCCAGCTTTTTCTCAAACCTGGATCCCGGCCTTCGCCGGGACGACAGGGGGAAGGATCGGGGAGCCGCATGAATCAGGGTTGCGCACGCGTGGCGGAGTGAGGACCATCGGACCGAACAGACCGTAACGCCGGTGGCTGTCGCGCGAACCGCGGCAAAATGGGCGACAGAGGGAGCGAGCACGATGATCACGAAGGGCTACAAGGCGCTGGTGGCGGAGGCCGAGGCCGAGATCGAGACCATCCCGATCGACCAGGCGCTCAAGCTTGTGGGCCAGCCCGACACGGTGATCGTCGATCTGCGCGACATTCGCGAAATCTGGCGCGAGGGCACGGTGCCGGGCGCCTTCCTCGCTAATCGCGGCATGTTGGAGTTCTGGGTCGACCCCGAGAGCCCCTACTACAAGGACATCTTCGGCTCGGGAAAAAAGTTCGTCTTCTTCTGCGGTGGCGGCTGGCGCTCGGCGCTTGCGACGCAATCGGTGCAGCGCATGGGGCTGAAACCGGTCGCGCACATCGCCGGCGGCTTCGCCGCCTGGGTCAAGGCCGGCGGCCCGGTCGAGAAGAAGGAGCAGAAGATCGAGAAACCGGCGGGGAGTTAGCGACCAGGATGTGCGAGGCGATCGCACCTTTGTTTGATCGTCATTCCGGGCGCTGGCCGAGCCCGAACGCCGTCCAGCGTTCGGTTGCGAGGCTTGCGACCCGGAATCCATCATGGAAGCATGCGGGGCCGTGGCGCGATGGATACCGGCTTTCGCCGGTATGACGGGGCAAGCGACGGACCTATCTCAAGCCGCCTCGGGCGCCACTCACACCACCGGCGCGTCGAGCTCGTAAGAGCCGGCGCGGTCCTCGATCTCGATCACCCAGACATCGGGGTCGCGCTTCACCTCTCGCGCGAGATAGGCGTCCGCCTCGACCTCGCCGGCGGGCTCGGGCAGCTTGGCCTTCATCCAGGCGCGCTCGCCGTCGATCTTGCGGGTCTGGGCATAGACGCGCGGCGCCTCCCCTGGGCGCAGGAGCTTAAGGAGCACCGCGCCCGATTCTCGGTCGCCCTTGCGCAGCACCATCATTGAGATGCCGTTCAAGTCGCACACCCTGAGCTGCGCCTGGAACCAGATCTCGGTCTTGAGGCGGGGGGGTGTCATGTCATGCCTCGACGATCGCAAGCGATCATCGAAGCGCCCTCAAACGCCGGGCGCGCGCATCCGCGCGCTTGGCTTTCGCCACTTACGTGGCGTCGCGTGCCGGCGCGCACCAAGGCGCGCAACGCAGTCGCGCCGTGTACTGGATTTGATCGCGACAAAGCCATTGTCTTTCCCCCAGGAGCGCAAGAGGATCGCACGCGGCACCATGAAATGGGAGGGACTGCGCCATGGATCTCGGGCTCAAGGGCTGCAAGGCCATCGTCACCGGCGGCACCAAGGGCATCGGCCGCGCCATCGCCACGATGCTGGCGGAAGAGGGCGCTCATGTCGGCGTCTGCGCACGCAATCAGGCGGGCGTCGATGCCACGGTCAAGGCGCTGAAGGCCAAGGGGGTCAACGCATGCGGGGCGGCGGTCGATGTCTCCAAGGGCGATCAGGTGACCGCCTGGGTCAATGACTCGGCCAAGGCGCTCGGCGGCATCGACATCGTGATCCCGAACGTCAGCGCGCTCGCGATTCCCAACACGCCAGAGGCGTGGCGCCAGGAATTCGAGATCGACATGATGCACACCTATTACGCGGTGACGGCCGCCCTGCCCCATCTCGAAAAATCCAAGGCGGGCGCGATCGTGGTGATCTCGAGCATCTCCGGCATCGAGATCGACTTCGCCGCCGGCCCCTATGGCGCGACCAAGGCGCAACTCATCCACTATGCCAAGGGCCTCGCCTGCCAGCTCGCGCCGAAGGGCATTCGCTGCAACTCGGTCTCGCCCGGCAACACCTATTTCGAGGGCGGCGTGTGGCCGATGATCGAAAAGAACATGCCGGATCTGTTCAAGATGGCGCTCGACAAGAACAAGACCGGACGCATGGCGACCGCCGAGGAAGTGGCCAATGGCGCCGTGTTCCTGGCAAGCCCGCGCGCGAGCTTCATCACCGGCACCAATCTCGTGATCGACGGCTGCGTCACCAACCGCGTGGCCTGAGACGCACCATGGACCTCGGTCTCAAGGGCTGCAAGGCGATCGTCACCGGCGGCACCAAGGGCATCGGCCGCGCGATCGCGCTGATGCTGGCGGATGAGGGCACGCACGTCTCGGTCTGCGCGCGCACCAAGGCGGACGTCGAGGCGACGGTAAAGACCATCAAGGGCAAGGGCGTCGGCGCGCACGGCGCGGCGCTCGACTTGGCCGATGCGGCCGCGTTGAAGACCTGGGTCGACGACGCGGCCAAGGCGCTCGGCGGCATCGACATCGTGGTCGCGAACGCGAGCGCGCTCGCGATTCCGAACACGCCGGAGAGCTGGAAGCGCGAATTCGAGGTCGATCTGATGGGCACGGTCCATGCCTGCGAGCACGCGCTGCCCTATCTTGAGAAGTCCAAGGCGGGCGCGATCGTGGTGATCTCGAGCGTCTCGGGCGTCGAGGCCGATGTGGTGGCGGGGCCTTATGGCTCCACCAAGGGCGCGCTGATCCATTACGCCAAGGGCCTCGCCTGCCGGCTCGCGCCGAAGGGCATCCGCGCCAACACGGTCTCGCCCGGCACGACCTATTTCGAAGGCGGGGTGTGGCACCAGATCGAGCAGAACAACCCCGAGCTCTTCAAGCTCGGCCTCTCGATGAACAAGATGGGCCGTATGGCGACCGCGGAAGAAGTGGCGAATGGCGCGGTCTTCCTCGCAAGCCCGCGCGCGAGCTTCATCACCGGCACGAACCTGCTGGTCGACGGCGCGCTGACGAATAAGGTCGCCTAAAGAGACGACCTTCCCCTGGACAGGGGAGGGTTTGGGTGGGGTCGAAGCCCGAGGCGCGCCTAGCGCGCCTTGGCTGCACGAGCCGGTCCAAGACTCCTTTCTGTTCGACATTCCGCGGCGGCGTCTTCGTCGACCGTGGAATCCATCGTTGTGCGCACGCTGAACGATGGATCCTCGGGTTCGCGCGTTGCGCGCCCCGAGGATGACGAACGAAGCGGTTCCGTTGTCTCGCGTTTATCTTCCCTTGAACCGCGCGTCCCGCTTCTCGCGGAAGGAGGCGGTGCCCTCGGCCAAATCCTCGGTGTGGGCGAGGTCGCGGAAGGAACGCGATTCAAGCCTGAGCGCCTCTTCGATCGAGAGCGCGAAGGACTTCAGGATCACGTCCTTGGCGAAGCGCTGCGCGACCGGCGCCCGCGAGGCCAGCATCTGCGCGTACTCCATCGCGTGCGCCTTCAGCTCGGCCAGCGGATAGACTCGATTGAGGAGTCCGATGCGATGCGCGTGCTCGGCACCGATGCGCTCGCCCGAGAGAATCAGCTCCATCGCGTTGCCGAGTCCGACGATGAGCGGCAGGCGCACGCAGCCGCCATCGCACGGGTGGAAGCCCCACTTCACGTCCTGGAAGGCGAAGGCCGCGTTCGGCGAACCGAAGCGGATGTCGGCCGCGAGCGCGATCTCGAGCCCACCCGACATGGCATAACCGTTGACCGCGGCGATGATCGGCTTGTTGATCTCGAGCCCGCGCGTGATGCCGCCGAGACCGTGGCCATCGGTGTAGCGCTCGCGAAACGCGGGCGCGGGCGTGGTGGCGAACGCCATGGTGTAGGTCTTGAGGTCGGCGCCCGCGCAGAACGCCTGATCGCCCGCGCCGGTGATCACCGCGACCCTTGCGTCATCATCGCGCTTGAAGCTCTCGAACGCCTCGACCAGGCGATCATTGGCCGCGAAGTCGAGCGAGTTCATCTTGTCCGGCCGGTTGATCGTGATCAGGCGGACATGGCCGTGCTTCTCATAGAGGATGTCGGCGGTCATGGCGGAACCTCGGACGTCGATACACTAAGGGTTAGGCAATTAGCGTCATGGCCGGGCTTGACCCGGCCATCCAGTCTTTCTTAGGAGGTCTGGATGCCCGGCTCAAGGCCGGGCATGACGACATTGTGTGTAGCGCGCCTCATTGCGTCATCGCGCCGTGTAGCCGCCATCGATCACGAGCTCGGAGCCGGTCATGAACGAGGACTCATCCGAGGCGAGAAACACGATGCCGGCCGCGATCTCTTCCGGCTGGCCGACGCGGCCGATCGGATGCAGCGCGCTGACTTTCTGCATCTTCGCCTCGAGCGAGCCGAACGCCTCAATGTCGGTCTCGAACATGCGGGTCTGGATGTACCCGGGGTGGATCGAGTTGACGCGGATATTGTAGCCCGCATCGCCGCACTCGATCGCCACCGCCTTGGTGAAGAGGCGCACGCCGCCCTTTGAGGCGCAATAGGCCGCCGCCATGCCCGTGCCGTCTATGCCGAGGATGGACGAGATGTTGATGATCGAGCCGCCCTTGCCCTTCATGATGCGGATGGCATGCTTGGTGCCGAGGAAGACGCCGTCGAGGTTGACTGCCTGCATGCGCCGCCAATCGGCGAGCGTCGTATCCTCGGTCTTGCCGACGAAGGCGATGCCGGCATTATTGACCACGACATCGACCTTGCCGAAGCGCGCGAGCGCGGCCTTGAACACGGCCTCCCAGCCGGTCTCATCGGTCACGTCATGACGCAGACCGATCGCCGGCGTGTTGGATTTCGAAAGCTCAGCGGCGAGCGCGCTGACGCCCGATTCGTTGAGATCGGTCAACACGAGCGCCGCGCCCTCGGCCGCCAGCGCCCGGGCTGCAGCGGTGCCGATGCCCGCGCCGGCGCCAGTGACCAGCACGATCTTGCCATTCAACCTGCCCGCCATGCCTGCCTCCTCGCCTATCATCGTTGCTCAGCGGTCGACATAGCATTGCAAGCCTCCCGTTTCCAGCGCCCGACAAGTGGACAGGTGCGCCCCGACGTGACAAACATCGCGGCCGATGAGTGAGGCCGCCACCGCCCGGGCTCCGGCAACGCGCCGCCGCGTCGTGTGGCGCCTCGTGCGCCTCGCGTGGCTTGCCGGCTACGGCCTCTTCATCCTCCTCCCCGTTACGCTGATCTCGATCTACGAGGTCGCGGCACCGCCGATCACGCCGCTCATGGTGATCCGCGCCATCGGTGGCGAGGGGCTGTCGCGTGACTGGGTCGACATCGAGGACATGGGCCAGGCCGCGCCGCGCTCGGTGATCGCGTCCGAGGACAATCACTTTTGTGAGCATTGGGGCTTCGACTGGGGCGAGCTGACGCGCGTGATCGACGAAACGGACGACGACCGACCGCGCCGTGGCGGCTCGACCATCACGCAGCAGACCGCGAAGAATCTCTTCCTCTGGCCCAACCGCTCCTATGTGCGTAAGGCGATCGAGGCCTATGTCACGCTCATGATGGAGCTGATGCTGGACAAGCGCCGCATCCTCGAGCTCTACCTCAATGAAATCGAGTTTGGCCCGGGCATCTATGGCATCGAGGCCGCGGCACAGCACTATTTCAAGAAGCCGGCGGCGAAGCTCAGCGCGCGCGAGGCAGGGCTCCTCGCCGCCATCCTGCCCAACCCACGCAAGCTCTCGGCTGACAAGCCCGGACCCAAGACCTCACGCAAAGCCAACACGATCGTCACCCGCACCCAGCAGCTCGGTCCGTTGTTTGACTGTGTGCCCGAGATCGCCTGGACCAAGCGCTGAACAATCGCCAGAAACGGGAGAACAATCATGTCGCATGCCGTCACCCTGCCCTTCGTGGTCGAGGCCAAGGAGGGCCCGCGGCCTTTGGTCGCCACGATCCAAACCGCGGTGATTGCCGGCTGGACCGGGCGCGACAAGGCCGCGATGGAGCATCATATGAAGGAGCTCGAGGCGATCGGCGTGAAGCGCCCGGCCTCGACGCCGGTCTATTACCGCGTCTCGGCCGCGCGCCTCAACCAACGCAGCGCGATCGAGGCCTCGGGCATCGATTCGAGCGGCGAGTGCGAGGCGGTGCTGGTGCAATCCGGCGGCGGCACCTATGTCGGCCTCGGCTCCGACCACACCGATCGGAAGGTCGAGGCCTATGGCATCACGGTCTCGAAGCAGATGTGCGACAAGCCGGTCGGCGGCAGTCTCTGGCCGTTCGACGAGGTGAGCGGGCATTGGGATGCGCTGATCCTGCGCTCCTTTGCCGAGGCCGAGGGCAAGAGGCGGCTCTATCAGGAGGGCTCGCTCGGCACGATCCAGCCGCCGGCGGTGCTGGTTGGCGGTTTCGCCAATGGGGCGCCGCGCCTGCCCGAGGGCACGCTGATGTTCCTCGGCACCTTGCCCGCGATCGGCGGGGTGAAGCCGGCGGAGAAGTTCACGCTCGAGCTCGAAGACCCGGTGCTCGGCCGCAAGCTCAGCCACACCTATACGATCGTGCCGCTGCCGGTGGTGGGATAAGGCTCGGTCTGAAGCCCCTCACCCTGCCCCTCTCCCCGAGGGGGACAGGGGATCATTCGTGACCGGGTCAACAATCGCGCGTCCCCCTCTCCCGCTTGCGGGAGAGGGCCGGGGTGAGGGTGGTGAGGCCCCTACTCCGCCGTGGCCCTGGCGCCCTTGGCCTGTTCGATGCGGCTCACCATGTCATCGAGCGGGATGACATTGGCGAAGGCCGCGCCGAGCGTCGCGTGCACCGCGCGCTTGATGTCTTCCACACCGACATTGCCGATCGGGAAGGTCTCGGTCGCGTCGTTCATGAAGAAGACGTGATAGTCGCGCATGCCAGCTTCGCGCGCGGTGGTCTCGCAGCAGATGTTGGTGCAAATGCCGGTGATGATGATGGTGTCGCGGCCATTGGCGCGCAAAAGCTGGTCGAGGTCGGTGCCGGTGAAGGCGCCGTAGCGTGGCTTGTAGAGCAGAATATCGCCTTGGCCCACCTTGATGCCCTTGTGGAGCTTCGCGGTCTCCGAGCCCTCGCGGATATAGCCCGCGCGCACCGGCTCGATCAGCTCGCCCATGGTGCCGAGATTGGAGCCGTCGGCGCGCGTCACGTGCAGCGTGTGGATCACCATGATGCCGGCCTTGCGGCAGGCCTCGGCCAGGCGGTTGATCGGCTCGATGATGCGCGTGCCTTGCGGCGCCGCGAGTGGCGTGCCCTCCACGAACGCGTTCTGCATGTCGATGTTGACGAGCGCCATGCGCGATGGATTGACGGCGTATTGGGCGGTCATGGCTCCGGCTCCCTCGCTCAAGCGGGATCGAAATAGTGGATCTCGAACAGCACACAGCCGCCGTCCGACTTGAACGGCCCGTGCGGCGTGCCGGGCGGGCGGCAGGCATAGGTCGGCGGCGCGAATTTCTCCCCGCCCTGACCATTCGCATCGTTCCCGACGATCAGATCGCCCGAGAGAAGATAGACCTCCTCCCAATAGGTGTGGACGAAGGGCACGGTGGTGAAGGCGCCGGGCTCGAGCTTCAGGAGCCGCGTGCGGCTGCCGCGCTTGCCCGCCTCATCGAGGCTGCCGGCCAGGATCTTCTCGGTGAACGACTTCGGATAGCCGGTCGGGGTCACCCAGCCGTTCTTCATGTCGAGCGTGTGAAACTCGCGATGCTTCTTCTCGACAGCCATGCTCTCTCCCTCAGCGCCGCTTCAACTCATCGTCCAACGAGTAACTGCCGCGCATCCGCTCGACCATGCCCTTGGCACGCGCCCAATCATAGGTGCGGTACGAGTTGTTTTTCGTCACGAAGCTCGCGCCGGCATAGAACATCTCATATTGCGTGTGGCGCGAGGCGAACTCGGAGCCGACCGCATCCCACGCCAGCTTGAACAGCTTCACCCGGCCTTCGGAGGACGTCGCCGGCGATTTCTGGGTGCGCTCGATATAGTCGCGCAGCATCGGGTTGGCGAAATCATCGACGCTCGAAGGCAGCATGATCATGCCGCCGCCCGCGAGCTCGCGGAGCGTGCTGATCACCTTGGGGTAGAGCCTCTGCGTCAGCACCTGCGCGGCATAGACCTTGTGCGTGTCGGGCACGAAATAGGGCCCGAGCTGCTTGCCCGAAACCTCGATCGAATCGACGAAAGCCTCGACCATGGCGGCCTCGGCCGCGAGCTCGCCCAGGGTCTCGCGCACCGGCTGCATCGCGCCAATGCCGTTGGTATCGGCAATTGCCGTCGCGAGGCCGACGAGAAAGCGCAGCTTCACCATCAGGCGAATCTGACACTGATAGTTCTGGTAGATGTGGCTCGGCGTGCCGTGGAACTGCTTGTTCGACATGGCGACGTCGCCGGCGATGAAGATGCGCTCCCACGGCACCTTCACCTCGTCGAAATAGAGGATCGCGTCGTTCTCGTCATAGCGGCTCGAGAGCGGGTTGTCATAGACCGATTCCGCCGTGTCCTCATAAGAACGCCTGGAGAGCACGCGCAGGCCCTTGGCGTTCATCGGAATGCAATAGGACAGCGCGTAGGCCTCCTCGCCCTCCTTCAAGGGCTGCACATTCGAGACCAGCACCTCGTTCGCCATGATGCTCGACGTGCCGAGCATCTTGGCGCCCTTCACCGTGATGCCCTCATGGTCGCGATCGACCTCGCGCGCGATGAAGAAGGGATCGGCCTGCTCGCCAGCGCCCTTGGAGCGATCGGCCTGCGGATTGACGATGACATAGGTGAGAAACAGATCGTTGTCGCGCGCATGGCGGTAATAGTCGTAGAGCGCGCCAGCGCGCTTTCTGTCATAGGCCTCGAACATGGAGAGGCCCATCACCATGCCGGCGATGCAGCTCGCGACATGATCGGGCGAACGGCCCATGAAGCCGTAATGAGTCTCGGCCCAGGCCTCGAGCGCGGTGCGGCGCGCGCGAAGTTGCGCATAGGATGCCGGCAGTTCCCACGAACGGCTCACCCGCACATTGCGATCGGGCGAGGCATAAGTCATCCACTCGGCGTTCTTCGGGTCGGCCTGAAACTCATAGAGGTTCGCGGCTGAGGCCACCGAGTTGCGGAACGCGCGGTGCGTCGTGACGTCGTCGATCTTCTGGCCGCGAAGGAAAACCTCGCGGCCGTCACGCAGGGATGCCAGATGGGCGGCGCCGTTCTTGATCACAATTCAACTCTCCCGCGACGAAGTTGTCGCTTGGCCTAGCCCCCTCACCCTTCCCCTCTCCCCGAGGGGAGAGGGGACAAGAATTGATCGCGACTGGGTCGCACCCCCTCTCCCGCTCGCGGGAGAGGGTTGGGGTGAGGGCGCCCTCGTCTCACAACCCCATCTCGGCCAGCATGGGTGGCCATTTGTCGGCCCAGGGCCGCACGGCCTCGAAGCAGGCGGAGGCGCGCAACACCGTCGGGTCATCAAGATGCCGCCCGACGATCTGAAGGCCAATCGGCAGGCCATCCCTGGTGAAGCCCGCCGGGATCGAGGCCGCCGGCTGGCCGGTCATGTTCATGATGTAAGTGAAATTGAGCCACTCGAAGCGATCGACCATGCGCCCATCGATCTTCTCTGGCCCCTGAATGTGCAGCCCGAACGGCGGGCAGGCCAGAGTCGGCGTCAGCAGCAGGTCGTATTTCTGCATGAACGCGGCCATTTTGTTGACCACGCCCTTGCGGACCATGATCGCGTTGGTGAAGTCCTCCGCCTGCCAGGGCCGCGTGATGAACTCGACCAAGTGCGGCGTCATCTTGGCGCCGTGCTTCGCGACCATGGCGCGCATGCCTTTCAGGTCGGTCTCGCACGCGACCAGGCCCCAGAACGCGCCATAGGGATTCTCGAATCCGGGGTGCGCGATCTCGACCTTGCAGCCGAGCTCCTTCTCGAACACCTTGACCGCCTTGCCCACCACGTCGCGCACCTGCGGGTCGACTGCGGCATAGCCCCAGTCCGGGCTGTAGGCCACCCTCAGCCCCTTGATGTCGCCTTTGATGGTCTTGTTCCAATCCGTCTCGAGCTTCGGCAGCGAGCGCTGATCGCGCATGTCGGGCCCGGCGATGATCGACATCATGAAGGCGGCGTCGGCGACCGTGCGCGTCATCGGACCGATGCACTCGAGCGCCTCCCAGCTCGAGACGCCGGGATAGCGCTCATCGCGGGTGCCGGGCCAGAGCGGCACGCGACCCATCGAAGCCTTGAGGGCGTAGATTCCGCTGAAGCAGGCGGGAATGCGCACCGAGCCGCCGCCATCCGAGCCCAGCGTCCACGGCCCCATGCCGGAAGCGACCGCCGCGCCCGACCCCGCGCTCGAGCCGCCCGGCGAGCGCTCCAAATTCCACGGGTTCCGCGTGGTCTCGAAGATCGGGTTGTGTGAGGCGCCGGAATAGCCAAACTCGGGCACATTGGTCTTGCCGAGGATAACCGCGCCCGCCCTCCTCATGCGCTCGACCACGATGTCATCGACGTCGGAGACGAAATCCTTATACGCGATCGAGCCCGAGGTGGTCGGGATGTCCTTGGTGCAGATCAGATCCTTGACGCTGACCGGCACGCCGGCGGCCGGGCCGACATCCTCCTTCGCCATGATCGCCTTCTCGACCTTGCGCGCCATCTTCAAGGCGTAGTCCGGCGTCGGGATGTTGAAGGCGTGGAGCTTGGGCTCGAGCTGCTCCATGCGCGCGAGCATCGCCTTGGTGACCTCGACCGGCGACAGCTCCTTTTTCTTGATCGCCTTGGCGAGCTTGACCGCGCTCATCCGGCAGATGTCATTTCCGCTGGCCATGCCTTCGACTCCCTGTTGTCGGCGCCGCGCGCCCTTGCTTCGACAATCCTATTCCGCCGCCTTGATCTCCGCGAGCGAGACGCCATAGTCCCGCTCGGCACCCTCGCGGCTGACAAAGCCTTCGCTCAGATCGGCCAGCACTTTGGCGCGCGGCCGGCGCCTGGGATCGCCGAAGCCGCCGCCGCCGGCCTGCACCAGGGTCATGCGATCGCCCTGTTCCAGCACATATTGCCCCTTTGGGTGGATCGGCTTGTCGTTGATGCGATGCTCGCGCCGCGCGCCATTCCTGCCGCCGGAAAATCCCAAGGGCGGAAACTCGGTGCGGTTGGCCATCGAGAACACCGTGATCGGCGTGCCGCTGTCATTGCGGAACGTGATCTCCTGGCCGAGCCCGCCGCGCGCCTCGCCCGGCCCGCCGGAATCGACCAGCAACTCCTTGCGCTCGATGATCATGCCGGTCACGTCCTCCCACACCTCGGTCGGCACGACCGACATGTTGGAGGGGCCGGGCGTCACCTCCGGCCCGTCATGATGTTTCAGCGCGCCGAAGCCGCCGGCCGAGAACCACATGGTCGAGAACTCACCGCCGTGGCGGTTGGTGCCGCAGAAGTTCAGGATATCGATCATGCCGGTGTCGGATTGCACGAGGTCGGGCGCCGCGTCCTTCAGCGCGCCGAACACCAGCGGCGAGACCCAGTGCCCGGTCGAATGGCGCCCGCCAGTCGGCCAAGGCGGCTGCGCGTTCAGGATGCAGCCCTCGGGCGCCACGACTTTGATGGGCGCGGTCGCACCCTCGTTGTTGGGCAGGTCCCAGCTCGTCAGGCACTTCATCGAATAGAGCGACATCGCGTTGGTGTAGCAATAGGGCACGTTGATGCCGCGCTTTACGCACCCGCCCGTGCCCGCGAAATCGATGGTGACATCGTCGCCCACGATATCGACCGCGCAGGCGATCGTGATCGGCCCATCGATGCCCTCGATCTGAATGCGATTGGCATAGCGCCCGGGGCGGAACTGGCGGATGCGCTCGCGCGTTACCCGCTCGGCCTGGCCACGGATCGCGGCAGAGAGCGCATCCAGACCATCGAGCCGATGCTCATCCATGAACTCGGTCAGCATGCGCCCGCCGACCTCGTTGGCCGTTATGTTGGCCATGAGATCGCCAACCACCTGATCCGGCACGCGCACATTGGCGCGCACCAGATCAAGCAGCGATTCATCCAGCCGGCCGGCGCTCACGATCTTGCGCAACGGAATGCGCAGGCCCTCGTGATAGATCTCGCTCGCGCTGGCGCCGAAGCCCATGCCGCCGATATCGGGCAGATGCGTGATGCTGAGCGTGTAGCCGACGATGCGCCCGCCGCGAAACACCGGGCGCACCACGTTGACGTCGAACAGATGGCCGGTCCCCTGCCACGGGTCGTTGGTGATGATGACGTCGCCGGGCTCGAGCGTCTCGGCCGGGAAGCGCCTGATCACGTGCTTCATCGTCAAAGGCGCGCTGCCGATGAAGGGCGGCGCACTGATCGAGCCTTGCGCCATCAGCCGACCCTCGGCATCGACCACGACGACGGTGAGGTCGTAGCTCTCGCGCACGATGGTCGAGAACGAGGTGCGCACGAGCGTCGAGACGATCTCGTCGGTGATCGCGATCAGCCGGTCCCAGAGGATCGCGAGCTCGATCGCATCGAAGCCGGATCGTACGTTCATTGCCCTCTCCTCAGGCCGCGAGCTCGGCGATCAGATTGAGCGCCGGATCGACTTTCACCGCATCGCCCGGGCCGATCACGGCGGTCGATTCCCGCTCCTCGATCAGCGCCGGTCCCTCGATCGTCGCGCCCACCTTGAGCGCATAGCGATCATAGACCGGGCAGTCGACATAGTCGCCCGACGCGGCGAAGAAGGCCGGGCGCCGCTCCTTCAGCGCATCCGCGCCGTTGGCCTTGGTTGCGGCCTTGCCCGAAAGCGCGCCGAGCCCGGGCTCTGGGCCAATCGCCTCGGCCTTCCAGCCCAAGATCTCGATCGGGTGGTCGAGCACGCCGAGCGGAAACGTCTTGGCGTATTCGGTGCGGAAGAGCGCCGGCAGGGCAGTGAAGATCGCGGCCCAGTCGCGCCCGCCCGGCAGTGGAACCTCGATCTCATAGCCCTGGCCGATATAGCGCATGTCGAGCTTGAGGCGGATGTCGATCTCCGCTGATTTGAGGCCCGCGCGCTCGAGAAAGCCGCGCGCCTGCGCGATCAGGGGCGCGAAGGTCTCCTCGAGCGCGTCGGGGCCGATGCGCTCGAGCGCGAGGCGGCGCGTGCGTGCGATCTCGAACGCGAGTGGGCTCACAAGCAGCCCGAACGCCGACATCACGCCGGCGTGCGGCGGGAATATGACGCGCGGAATCTTGAGCGCGCGTGCGATGCCGAGCGCGTGCAGCGGCCCCGAGCCGCCGAACGCCACCATGCTCGACTGGCGATAGTCGAAGCCGCGCTCGGAGGCGTGGATGCGAAAGGCGCGCGCGACGTCCTCGCTCACGATCGTGTGGATGCCATAGGCCGCGCGCGTGAGGTCGATCGCGAGCGGCTGGCAGATCGCGGCCTGGATCGCCTGCTCGGCCGCGGCGCGGTCGAGCGCCATGGCGCCGCCGAGGAACGAGCGTTCGCCGAGATAGCCGAGCACGAGATTGGCGTCCGTTAGCGTCGCCGCCGCGCCGCCTTGGCCGTAGCAGGCGGGGCCCGGCCGGGCGCCGGCGCTGCGCGGGCCGACCCGAATGAGCCCGCGTGAATCGACCTCGGCGATCGAGCCGCCGCCCGCGCCGATCTCGATCATGTCGATCACGGGGATGCGCGCGGGCAGGCCGCTGCCGCGCTTGTATTCATGCACGCGCGCGACTTCCAAGGCATAGCTCTTGAGCGGCCGGCCCTGGCGCACCAGCGCGCCCTTGGCCGTGGTGCCGCCCATGTCGAACGACAGGAGATTGTCGATCGCAAGCGCGCGGCCATGATGCGACGACATCAAGACACCCGCCGCCGGCCCTGACTCCAAAAGCCGCACCGGATAGCGCCGTGCCGCCGCCGGCTCCACCGCGCCGCCGCTGGACGTCATGATATAGAGCCGGCCCTTGAAGCCGAGCGCCGCCAGACCTTTTTCGAGGCTGGTCAGATAGCGATCGACCATCGGCTGGACATAGGCGTTCATCGTCGTCGTGGTCCAGCGCTCGAACTCGCGCGCGCTCGGCAGAACGTCGCCCGAGGCCGAGACGAAGAGTTGCGGGAACTCGCGCGTGATCAGCGCACGCGCCGCGTCCTCATGCACGGGGTTGGTGAAGGAATGCAGGAAGCAGATCGCGAGCGCCTCGATCTTCTCGGCCTCGATCAGCTCGGCGACCGCGGCGCGTGCGCCCGCAAGATCGAGCGCGGTGAGCACGCTGCCGTCATCGCGTAACCGCTCCGCCACCTCGCGCCGGCTGCGCCGCGGCACCAGCGGCGCCGGAAAGCGCAGGCGCAGATCGAACACGTCATAGCGCCGCTCGAAGCCCATATCGAGCGTGTCGCGGAAGCCCGCGGTGACGAGCAACCCGGTGCGCGCGCCCTTGCGCTCGATCAGCGCATTGGTGACGAGGG
>VGET01000023.1:0-20000 GCA_016869195.1 Alphaproteobacteria bacterium
ACAACTTCAGCCTTCTCCTGCGCTGGCTCGGGAGGCTTTGGCGTGCCCTCTTCCTGGCCTTCGCCTATCGGGCCTCGCTGCCGCTGCCGGCTTGAAAAGCCGCCACAGCGAGTTCTTCACGGGCGACACCGAATTGTCCGACCAACTCCCTCCCCCCTTGAAAGGCAGGGATAGGGTGAGGGGTCGAAGGGCTCCGCTGCGATACTCGTTCGCCGCGTCCGCGCTCAGCCCTTCGGCTGCGGCACGATCCGCAAATAGGGCCTCACGGTCTTCCAGCCCCCGGGGAATTGTTTCTTCGCGTCGTCGTCCGACATCGAGGGCACGATGATCACGTCCTGGCCCTGCTTCCAGTTGACCGGCGTCGCGACCTTGTGCTTCGCGGTCAACTGCACGGAATCGAGCACGCGCAGCACCTCGTCGAAATTGCGCCCGGTGCTCATCGGGTAGGTCAGCGACATCTTGATCTTCTTGTCGGGCCCGATGAGGAACACGGTGCGCACGGTTGCGTTGTCCGCCGCGGTGCGGCCCTTCGAGCTGTCACCTGCAGCCGCCGGCAGCATGTCGTAGAGCTTGGCGATCTTGAGATCGGGGTCGCCGATCAGCGGATAGTTGACCGCGTGGCCTTGCGTTTCCTGAATGTCCTTCGACCATTTCTCGTGATCCGATACGCCGTCGACGCTCAAGCCCAGGATCTTGCAATTGCGCTTTTTGAACTCGGCGGAGAGGCCGGCCATGTAGCCGAGCTCGGTCGTGCACACCGGCGTGAAATCCTTCGGGTGCGAGAATAGGATGGCGTAGCCGTCGCCGATCCAGTCATGGAACTTGATGCGGCCCTGCGTCGTCTCCGCCTCGAAGTCGGGCGCCGTGTCATTGACGCGAAGCGTCATGAGTACGTACTCCCGTTCTTGCTTGTTGAATCGAACTGGCGCGGCCGGAACCGACGTCACCGGTTCACTGGGGTCAGGTTGGCGCACGGTTCACGCCGTTCCCGACCACCCGGTCCTCCCGCCATGTGATGCCTATTAACTAGCACTCGCGATAAGGGCCGACAATCCTGGCGGACGATGCTCAGCGCGCCGCCCCAATCCGACGCGCGCAGATTCGCTGCACAACCGCAGGCCTCGGCTCCGGCAGCTCGACATGCTCATAGGCGATCACCATGGCATGGCCACGAACGACCTCGAGCAGCTCGCCCTCGCGCAGCAGATGGTCGGGGTTGCGCGGCCGACCGAAGCGCTCATTGCCGATGGCGAAGGTCTCGTAGTTCAGGATTCCGCCATCTTCGAGCGCCCCAATGATCGAAGGGAAAAGCGCGCGGTGGAGGTAGTTCGTCACCACGATCCCGGCGAAACGCCGCGGTCCCAAGGGCCATGGCGAGCCGTCCTCCAAATCGGCGCACATGGTCTCGATGTCGGTGACGCCCGCCAGCGTCTTCAGTGCCTCGGCATCGCGATCCAGCGCGATCACGCTGTAGCCGTGCGCGGCGAGCCAGCGTGCGTGGCGGCCGGCGCCGCAGGCGAGGTCGAGCACCGTCCCGCGCGCGCGGATCAGCCCCGCGAACCGCACCACCCAGGGTGACGGCTCGCCCGCCCCATGGAGCATGTGAACATTGGTCATCGGCCATTGAACCTTAGCAAAAGCCCCCTAATATGGAGGCTGGTTGCGGCGTCGCAACCGCAAGTGTCTGGTTCCGGATCGAGTTGCTCATGATCAGTTTCGATCTTCGCTGCAAGAAGGGCCATGTGTTCGAGGGCTGGTTCTCCTCCGGCGCGCGCTTTGACGCGGACGCGAAGGCCAAGCGCATCGAATGCCCAATTTGCGGTGACAAGCGCATCGAGAAGGCGCCGATGGCGCCGAATGTCGCCGCCGGGCGCGGCGAGGAGCGCGCGCCCGCGCTGCCCGTGTCGGCTCCGGCGCCCCTTCCGTCCGGCGGGCCGACACCGGCCCAGATGGCCGAGATGTACAAGGCGATGCGGAAGTTCCAGACCATGGTCGAGAAGAATTTCGATCATGTCGGCGATCGCTTCGCCGAGGAAGCGCGCAAGATCCATCACGGCGAGGTCGACAAGCGGGCGATCTATGGCAATGCCACGCCCGATGAGTCGAAGGCGCTGAAGGACGAGGGCATCGAGTTCGGCGAGATTCCCTGGCTGCCGCGCCTGAACGGCTGAGCGCATACGCTCAGATCGTCATTCTCCGGCTGCGTCTGCGCAGACCGGAGAATCCACAGTTCAGTGAGTACGTTGCACGATGGATCCCCCGGTCGCGCACGCGCGCCGGAGGATGACGGAATGGGACGAGGGCTCGGCTGAGGCCTGCGCGCTGTCCGTCAAGCCGCCGTCCGCCCCAGCGCCATGTAATTGACCGCGAGGTTGGTGCCGAGCGTGAAGCGGCCGCGCAAGGGGTCGTAGCTCACGCCATCCAATCGCTCGACCGTGATGCCGACGTCGCGCAACAGAGGCACGAGCTCCGACGGCCGCACGAAGCGCGACCAGCGATGCGTGCCGCGCGGCAGCCACTGCAGCACATATTCCGCGGCGACGATGCCGAGCGCGAAGGAGCGCGCGGTGCGGTTGAGCGTCGCCACAACAAGCGTGCCACCCGGATTGAGCACCTCGGCACAGTGGCCGAGGAAGGCCGGCAGGTCGGCGACATGCTCGACCACCTCGAGCGCCAGCACGACATCGAAGCGCTCGCCCCTTGCGGCGACATCCTCGATCGGCTCGAGCCGGTAGTCGATCGCGAGTCCCGACTGCGCGGCGTGCAGGCGTGCGACCTCGATGTTCCGCTCCACGACATCGATTGCGCTCACCTGGGCGCCGAGCCGCGCCATCGGCTCCGCGATCAGCCCGCCCCCGCAACCCACGTCCAAAAGGCGTAGGCCGTCCAGCGGAAGGGGGGCGAGCGGGTCGCGACCGAGCCGCCGGGCGAGCGCGTCGCGGACATAGGCGATGCGCACCGGGTTGAGCTGGTGCAGCGGGCGGAAGCTGCCCTCCGGGTCCCACCAGCGCTCGGCGAGCGCCCGGAAGCGGGCGACTTCCCCTTGGTCGATTGTGCCTTTCGGGCCGGCGCCTTCGCCGGCCGTGGCATCGCTGGGATTCATGTTCGGGGCCCGGCCCTCGGCTTGCGTCACCTAAGTGAAATCAGTATGTAGGGGCGCCTTGCACCCGGCAATCGCTGAGGCGTGCCGAGCTTGGCGCGCGCGCAGTGGGTCGGGCTCATGGCACTCATCGTACAGAAATTCGGCGGCACCTCGGTCGCGGACATCGAGCGCATCCGCAATGTCGCGCGCCGGGTTAAGCGCGCGGCCGATGCGGGCGATCAGGTGGCGGTGGTGGTTTCGGCCATGTCCGGCGTCACCGACCAGCTGGTAAAATGGGTGCGCGAGGCCTCCCTGCAATATGACGCACGCGAATATGACGCCGTGGTCTCGACTGGCGAGCAGGTGACGGTCGGCCTGCTTGCGCTCGCGCTGCAGGAGATGGGCGTCAAGGCGCGCTCCTATCTCGGCTGGCAAGTACCGGTTAGAACCGACTCGGCCCATGGCAAGGCGCGCATCGAGGCGATCGATGCGGCCGCGCTGCTCGCCGAAATGGGAAAGGGCATCGTGCCGGTGGTCGCAGGGTTCCAGGGCATCGCGCCCGATGGGCGGGTGACCACCCTCGGCCGCGGCGGCTCGGACACCTCGGCGGTCGCGCTGGCGGCCGCGCTCAAGGCAAATCGCTGTGATATCTACACCGATGTCGATGGGGTCTATACGACGGACCCCCGCATCGTTGCGAAGGCCAGGAAGCTGGCTAAGATCACCTACGAAGAGATGCTCGAGATGGCGTCGCTCGGCGCCAAGGTTCTGCAAACGCGCTCGGTCGAGCTTGCGATGAAATACCGGGTGCCGGTGCAGGTGTTGTCGAGCTTCAGCGACGCGCCCGGCACGCTCGTGGTCGATGAGGACGAAATCGTGGAACAGGAGATCGTAAGCGGCATCGCCTACAGCCGGGACGAGGCCAAGATCACGCTGCTCGGCGTGCCCGACCGGCCCGGCGTCGCCGCCGCGGTGTTTGGCCCGCTCGCCGCCGCCAATATCAATGTCGACATGATCGTGCAGAACGTCTCCCATGACGGCAAGCTGACCGACATGACCTTCACTGTGCCGAGAGGCGATTTGCAGCGCTCGACCAAGGTGCTGGAGGAGGCCAAGTCCGGCCTCAAGTTCGAGCGCATCGCCTCCGATTCGAGCGTCGCCAAGATCTCGGTCATCGGGGTCGGCATGCGGAGCCACGCGGGCGTCGCCAACACGATGTTCGGCGCGCTGGCGGAGAAGGGTATCAACATTCAGGTGATCTCGACCTCCGAGATCAAGATCAGCGTGCTGATCGCCGAGGACTACACGGAGCTGGCGGTGCGCGCGCTGCACTCGGCTTATGGCCTCGATCGCGATTGAGAAACCTGCGCCCGATTGGGCGCATGAGCGACTCGATGAGCTGTGGGCCCGTGGCCGCGCCTTTCTGGGCACGCGCACGGCGATCCTCGGCGGCGCCATGTCCTGGGTTTCCGAGCGAAATTTGGTCGCCGCCATCTCGAACGCGGGCGGCTTCGGGGTCATCGCCACGGGCTCGATGAGCCCCGATCAGCTTCGCGCCGAGATCAAGGCGACCCTCGAGCTGACCAGCCGGCCCTTCGGCGTCAACGTGATTGTCATGCATCCTGAACTCGACTCTCTCGTCGGTGTGTGCATCGACGAGCGAGTCGGCCATGTCGTGCTCGCGGGCGGCCTGCCGCCGCGCGGTGCGATCGACCGGTTGAAGCAGGCCAGTGCGCGCGTGCTGGCGTTTGCGCCGACGCTCCCGGTCGCGATCAAGCTCATGCGCCAGGGCGTCGATGCCTTCATCATCGAGGGCATGGAAGCGGGCGGCCATATCGGCCCGGTCGCGACCAGCGTGCTCGCGCAGGAGATCCTGCCTCATTTGCGCGACGTGCCGGTGTTCGTCGGCGGTGGCATCGGGCGTGGCGACGCGATCGCGCTCTACCTCGGCATGGGCGCGGCCGGCTGCCAGCTCGGCACGCGCTTCGTGTGCGCGACGGAATCGATCGCGCATCCAAGCTTCAAACAGGCCTTCATCCGTGCGAGCGCGCGCGATGCGCAGCCTTCGGTGCAACTTGACCCTGAGTTTCCGGTCATCCCGGTGCGGGCGCTCGCCAATCGCGCGACGATGCGTTTCGTCGAGGCGCAGCGCGATACGATCGCGCGCTATCGGGCGGGCGAGTTGAGCCAGAAGGAAGCCCAGCTCGCGATCGAGCATTTCTGGGCCGGTGCGCTGCGTCGCGCGGTGATCGAGGGCGATGTCGAGAACGGCTCGCTGATGGCGGGCCAGAGCGTGGGCATGGTGACGGCGGTACAGCCGACTTCGGCGATCATCACCGAGCTCGTGGAACAGGCCGCCGCCGCCCTCGCCGATACCGCGGGCGTGCGCCGCGCGCGCTAAAGGACAGGAAAATTCGCGGAAACAACGCGGTCGCGCCGCCACAGAAAAGTTTGCGCGATGTCGTCCCAAATGCTATCGTTTAGGCAAATTGTTACCGTAATCTCAATAATGTAGACGGTGTTCGCCCGGGGGCGGGCGAACCGGTTGGCGGGCGCGCCAGCAAGGGCAGACAAGGGATCCGACGAGGTCAGATCGTCCGGCAGTTCGCGCCGGGCGAGGCGGGGCCTTAGCAGGAATCTGTTTACCAAACTTCGCTAACGTCGTGACTAGGAACGACGGTCTAGAGGCGACGGACATGGCTGACAGACGGAAACAGGCCAAGGTCGAGCGAAACGCAAACGTGGAACCGCTTCCCATCTTGCGCGAGGTCGGCGGCGTGGAACATGTGCCGAGCGTGTGCATGACCCTGCGCATGGCGCGCGAGCGCGCGGGCTATGACCTCAAGGACGTGGCGACGATCCTTCGGATCAAGTCGTCGCACCTCGAAGCGCTCGAGGCGGGTCGCTACAAGGACCTGCCGGGCCCGACCTATGTCAGCGGCTTCCTCAGAACCTATGCCGACTATCTCGGCCTCGATCGCAACGAGATCCTCGCGCGCTATCGCGAGGAGATCGGT
Organism: Alphaproteobacteria bacterium; assembly: GCA_016869195.1. Taxonomy (GTDB): domain Bacteria; phylum Pseudomonadota; class Alphaproteobacteria; order UBA828; family UBA828; genus SHWC01. The sequence continues at coordinate 6,100 of VGET01000023.1, forward strand.
CTCGGCTCGCGTCAGAAGCTGACCTTCCCGACGCCGAACTATGAGCGTCGCCTGCCGCGTGGCTGGCTGGTAATCGCAGGTCTCGCGGTTGCCGCGATCGCCTATGGCGGCTGGCACTATTACAGCACGCAGAACAGCAAGCCGGCCGAGCTGGTGGCCGATGCGCCGGTCGATCCATCGAGTGATCCGAAGCTTGCGGCTGGCGCCAACCTCGCGGCCGAGCGCGCAGACGATTCCAAGCCGGTCGAGGTTGCAGCCAGCGACACCCCGGCCGCCACCAAAACCGAAGAAAGCAGTGCGGCCCAGCCTGCCGCCGCCGATCTTGCGGTGAGCAACGATCAGCCGGCGGCCACCGGTGCCGGCGGCTCGCTCTTCAACCGGGGTGGTTCGTTGGGCGGCGTGGGCGAGAGCAGTGCTGTCGGCACTGTGGATTCCGGCTCCACGCCGAGCAGCGCGGGCGCCTCCAAGAATCTGTTCGACCGGAGCAATACCTCGTCCTCCCCCTCGGCGGCAGGCGGGTCCACGGCTGCGGCAGGCGTTTCGGCGCTGACGAGCGATGCCAATGCAGCAGCGCCCAGCGAAGGCGCGGCCGCGAGCAACCGGCTCGACGTGCCGGTCGTTGACGCCGACGACGAGTTGCCCTTGGTTGCGCCGTCGCCGGATGGCGCCACGGCGTCGGCCGAAACAACGGTCGCCTCGCTCGATGCCAACGGCACCGTGGTCGTCCCGACCCAGGCGGATTCAGAGCCCACGATCGCCATGGCTGAGCCGACCGTGTCGTCCGATGCGGCGCCGGCTGAAGGTGCGGCTACCGTGCCCTCGGTCGCCGAGGCGCGCATCGTGATCAGCGCCAAGGCCGACAGCTGGGTGCAGATCTCGGGGCCGGGCAATGAGCTCATCATGACCCAGATTCTGCGCCCCGGCGAGCGCTACAGCGTGCCCGATCGCGAGGGCCTCGTGTTGGTCACCGGCAACGCCGGCGGGCTCGACCTGATCGTCGATGGCCAGACCATGCGCGCGCTCGGGCCGATCGGCGTGGTCAAGCGCAACATCGCGCTCAACCCCGATACGTTGCGCTCCAAATACGCGCCCTGAGGCTCGTTCCCGGCCTTTGACCGCCGCCGCGGTTGCGCGGCGCGCCGATTTGCGGCACTAAGCGCGCTCGATGCGCCTGCGTCGGGAAGGCCCCGGCGCACCACGCGCCTCGATCGGAGCCTGACCTTGTCCAAGCTGCAACCCGTTCGCGGCACGCGCGATCTCCTGCCGGAGGATTGCCGCCGCCACCGCGCCATCGGCGATACCGCGCGTGCCATCGCCGAGCGCTACGGCTTTGGCGAGATCGTGACGCCGATCTTCGAGTTCACCGAGGTGTTCCAGCGCACGCTCGGCGAGACGTCGGACATCGTCACCAAGGAGATGTACACGTTCCCGGATCGCGGAGGCGAGATGCTGACGCTCCGCCCCGAGAACACCGCCGGTGTCGCGCGCGCCTTCATCTCGGGCGGGCTCGGCCAGATGCAGCCGCTCAAGTTCTTCTATGCCGGGCCGATGTTCCGCCACGAGCGCCCGCAGAAGGGCCGGCTGCGCCAGTTCCATCAGATCGGCGTCGAGCTGATCGGCGTGCCCGAGCCTTTGGGCGACGTCGAGGTGATTGCGCTCGGCGCGCACATCCTCGAGGTGCTCGGCGTGCTCGGCAAGACGACGCTCGAGATCAACACGCTTGGCGATGCCGAGAGCCGGAACGCTTATCGCGCGGCGCTGCTCGAGTTCCTGCGCGCGCGGCGCGACAAGCTTTCGGCCGAAAGCCAGGAGCGGCTCGAGCGCAATCCGATGCGCGTGCTCGATTCGAAGGACGAGGGCGATCGCCGCATCGTCGCCGAGGCGCCGCGCAATACGGACTATCTCACGCCGGCCGCGGCCGAATTCTTCAAGCGCGTCACCGGCGGGCTCGAGGCGCTCGGCGTGCGCTACCAGATCAACCCGTTCCTGGTGCGCGGGCTCGACTATTACTGTCACTCGGCCTTCGAGTTCACGACCACCGAGCTCGGCGCGCAATCGGCCGTGCTCGCGGGCGGACGCTATGACGGGCTGATCGAGACCATGGGCGGGCCGCCGACCCCAGGGGTCGGCTGGGCCGCGGGCATCGAGCGTCTCGCCATGTTGATCGCGGAGCCGGCAGCGCCGGCGCGCCCGGTCGCGATCGTGCCGATCGGACCTGCGGCCGAGGCGGTTGCGCTCAATCTGGCGCACGAGCTGCGCCATGCCGGCGTCACGGTCGAGCTCGGCTATCGCGGCAACCTCTCCAAGCGCATGAAGCACGCCGACAAGGTGAAGGCGCGGGCCGCGATCATCATCGGCGACGATGAGCTCGCGAAGAATGCGGTCATGCTGCGCGATCTCGACAGCGGCGTGCAGGAGCTGATCGAGCGGGCGCGGCTGATCGAGCGGCTCGCACCCCGCACCTGACATGCTGGATCGTCGCCTCGAGCAGGTCAGCAAGCGCCATCTCGAGCTCGGCGAGGTGCTCTCGAGCGGCCGTGGCCTCACGGGCGATGAGGTCGCGAAGCTCTCCAAGGAATATGCCGAGCTGACGCCGCTTGCTCGCGCGATCGAGGCCTATCGCAAGATCGCGGATGAGGCGAAGGACCTGGCCGCGCTCGCCGACGATCCGGCGAGCGATACCGAGATGCGGAAGCTCGCCTCCGCCGAGCTCGAGGAGATCAAGGCGCGTCTGCCCGCGCTTGAGCACGAACTGAAGCTGCTCCTGCTGCCCAAGGACGCGGCCGATGAAAAGAACGCAATCCTCGAGGTGCGCGCCGGCACCGGCGGCGAGGAGGCGGCGCTCTTTGCCGGCGATCTCCTGCGCATGTATCAGCGCTATGCCGAGAAGCGCGGCTGGCGCTTCGAGCTGATGTCGCTTTCTGAAACCGGCATCGGCGGCACCAAGGAAGCGATCGCGACCATCGGCGGCAAGGGCGCCTATGCGCGCCTCAAGTTCGAATCAGGCGTGCATCGCGTGCAGCGCGTGCCAGTGACAGAGGCGGGCGGGCGCATCCACACCTCGGCGGCGACCGTCGCGGTTTTGCCCGAGGTCGAAGAGGTCGACATCAAGATCGATGAGAAGGATTTGCGCATCGATGTGTTCCGTTCTTCCGGCCCAGGCGGCCAGAGCGTCAACACGACCGACAGCGCGGTGCGCATCACCCACTTGCCCACCGGCCTCGTGGTGAGCCAGCAGGACGAGAAGTCGCAGCACAAGAACAAAGCGAAGGCGCTGAAGGTTCTGCGCGCGCGGCTCTATGAGCGCGAGCGCCAGGCGCGCGACGCCGAGCGCTCGGCGCAGCGGCGCGAGCAGGTCGGCTCGGGCGATCGCTCCGAGCGCATCCGCACCTACAACTTCCCGCAGAACCGCGTCACCGATCATCGAATCAACCTGACGCTCTACTCGCTCGACCAGGTGCTGAACGGCGAAGGGCTCGATGGGCTGATCGATGCCTTGATCACCGACGATCAATCGCGCCTGCTCGCTGAACAAGCGTGAGCCCGATGCGCGTCACGGTCGACGCGGCGTTGCGTCGGGGCACCGAGGCGCTCGCCGCGGCCGGGATCGAAGAGGCGCGGGCGGAGGCGAGAATCCTGCTCGCCCATATCCTCGGCGTCACGCGCGAGCAGCTGCTGCTCGATCGCGGCGCCCCCCTCGATGACGCGGCGCTGCCGCGCTTCGAGGCGCTCATCGCGCGCCGCGCCGCGCACGAGCCGGTGGCCTATCTCACCGGCACGCGCGAGTTCTGGAGCCTCGACTTCGAGGTCACCCGCGACACGCTGATCCCAAGGCCCGAGAGCGAGACCTTGATCGAGGCCCTGCTGGAACGCCTGGCCGACCGGGCGGCGCCGCTTCGTGTGCTTGATCTCGGCACCGGCACCGGCTGCCTGGTGCTCGCGCTGTTGTCCGAGCTGCCGAACGCCCTGGGGGTCGGTGTCGATCTGAGCGAGGCTGCGCTCGCGGTCGCGGGGCGCAACGCCCGGCGGCTTGGGCTGGCTCGCCGCGTGTCCTTTCTACGGACGAGCTGGGGCCAGGGGCTCTCGGGCCGTTTCGACCTCATCGCGGTCAATCCGCCCTATGTGGCGACCGGGGCGGTGGTGCCGCCCGACGTGGCTCGTTACGAGCCGGCGAGCGCCCTCTATGCCGGTCCGAGTGGGCTCGATGCCTATGCCGCGTTCGCGCCCGATCTGGCCCGGCTGCTCGCGCCCGAGGGCGTGGCGGCCCTGGAGCTTGGGGCCGGCCAGGCCGACTCGGTGGCGGGCCTCCTCAGCCGCACCGGACTCGTGCCCCTGGAGCGGCGCCGGGACCTCGCCGGCCATGAGCGTTGCCTGGTCGTTGTCTTGGCGGAAAGCCGCCGTTTCTAGGGTTCATTAACCATAACGTCCTGTCGGAATAGAAAAATCGGTTGCAATCGGCCGAATCCCAGCTACTTATTCTTCCTGCAGTAATGATGTTGGCCGATCAGCCACTCCAATCGACTGCCCATTTTTTCGATCAACGAGAGAGAACCATTGCCCATCCCTTGGGGCCCGGTGCGTGCGCGCACAGGCCCGGTGGCGGCTATACCGCGATAGTGTGATGGGCGAGAGCACCGCATGAAGCCAATGCAGAACTCGAAGCGCTCCCGGCACTTCCGGGGCAATGGGCGCCGTCCGAACTTTCAGCAGCCGCGCAATTCGACATTCGAAAGCAGTGGGCCCGAAGGCAAGATCCGGGGCTCGGCCTACCAGGTGATCGACAAATACCAGGCGCTGGCGCGGGATGCGCTGGCGGCGGGTGACCGGATCGCGGCTGAAAATTACTTGCAGCACGCCGAGCACTATTACCGCGTGCTGACGGCCAGCGGCATGGAGCCGCGGCCCAATCGCTTCCAAGACGAGGGGCGTGGCGAGGAGGAGGGCGGCACTGTCGCTCACGCCTCCGATGGCGACGGCCAGCCGAGAAGCGATCAGGACGGCCAGCCCATCAACTAGGGTCGGGTACCGTTAACCGTCGGCACGGGCCGCTTGCGCGGCGATGCTCGCGCCGGCTTGCGGGCCGAGTTTCCGTTCCCATATAGGCCGTGTGACGCGCCCCGAAAGCGTACGGCGCCGCGCGCGTCACGGCCCGGCCTCGTGCGGCTTTTGTCGGCGAGGTTGGCCCTGCGGCCGATGGGAGCTGACAGATGGACTTCGAGAAATACACCGAGCGCTCGCGGGGCTTCGTCCAGGCGGCGCAGGGGCTCGCCCTCAGAAGCGGTCATCAACGCTTCGTTCCTGAACATCTCTTAAAGGTTCTGCTCGACGACGAGGAAGGCCTCGCCGCCAACCTCATTCGCGCGGCCGGCGGCCAGCCTGAAGCCGCGCTCAAGGGTGTCGAAGCCGAGCTTGAAAAATTGCCGAAGGTCGAGGGCTCGGGCGCGGGTGGCCTGCATCTGTCGCCGGAGCTCGCGCGCCTGTTCGATTCGGCCGGCAGGATCGCCGAGAAGGCGGGCGATTCCTACGTCACCGCTGAGCGGCTGCTGCTCGCGCTCGCGCTTGCCAAGGGCACGGCGGCGGCACGCGTGCTGGCCGATGCCGGTGTCACCGCGCAGAGCCTGAATGCCGCAATCAACGACATGCGCAAAGGCCGCACCGCCGACACCGCCTCCGCCGAGGCCAATTACGAGGCCCTCAAGAAATACGCGCGCGATCTGACCGAGGCCGCACGCAGCGGCAAGCTCGATCCCGTCATCGGGCGCGACGAAGAGATTCGGCGCGCGATGCAGGTGCTGGCGCGGCGCACCAAGAACAACCCGGTGCTGATCGGCGAGCCCGGTGTCGGCAAGACCGCGATCGCGGAAGGATTGGCCCTTCGCATCGTCAATGGTGACGTGCCGGAATCGCTCAAGGACAAGAGGCTGCTCGCGCTCGATCTGGGCGCCATGGTCGCGGGCGCGAAGTTCCGCGGCGAGTTCGAGGAGCGGCTGAAGGCCGTGCTGCAGGAGATCACCGCGGCCGAGGGCGAGGTGATCCTGTTCATCGACGAGATGCACACGCTGGTCGGCGCCGGCAAGGGCGAGGGCGCGATGGATGCGTCCAACCTCTTGAAGCCGGCACTCGCGCGCGGCGAGCTGCATTGCATCGGCGCCACCACGCTCGATGAATATCGCAAGCATGTCGAGAAGGACGCGGCGCTCGCGCGCCGGTTTCAGCCGGTGTTCATCGCCGAGCCGAATGTCGAGGACGCAATCTCGATCCTGCGCGGCCTGAAGGAGAAATACGAGCTGCACCACGGCGTGCGAATCGCCGATGCCGCCCTGGTCGCGGCTGCGACGCTCTCGCATCGCTACATCACCGATCGTTTCCTGCCCGACAAGGCGATCGACCTCGTGGACGAGGCCGCGAGCCGCGTGCGCATGGCGATCGACAGCAAGCCCGAGGAGCTTGACGAGCTCGACCGGCGCATCATCCAGCTCAAGATCGAGCGCGAGGCGTTGAAGAAGGAATCCGACGCGGCCTCGCAGGATCGGCTCGAGAAGCTCGAGAAGGAGCTCGCCGAGCTCGAGCGCAAATCGGCCGACATGACCGCGGTCTGGCGCGCTGAGAAGGAGCGGCTCGCCGGCGGGCAGAAGCTCAAGGAGGAGCTCGATCAGGCGAAGAGCCAGCTCGAGATCGCGCAGCGCAAGGGTGATCTCGCGCGCGCGGGCGAGCTCGCCTACGGCGTGATTCCCGGGCTCCAGCGCAAACTGGCCGAGCTCGACAAGGCGTCCGAGCAGCGGCTCACGACCGAGGTGGTCGGCGAGAATCAGATCGCCGAGGTGGTCTCGCGCTGGTCGGGCATTCCGGTCGAGAAGATGCTGGCGGGCGAGCGCGAAAAGCTGCTCCGCATGGAGGAGACGCTGAAGAAGCGCGTGGTCGGCCAGGACGAGGCGGTGATCGCGGTCTCGAACGCGGTGCGCCGCGCGCGCGCCGGCCTTCAGGACGCCAACCGGCCGATCGGCTCGTTCCTGTTCCTGGGGCCGACCGGCGTGGGCAAGACCGAGCTTGGCAAGGCGCTCGCTGCGTTCCTGTTCGACGATGAGGCGGCGATCATCCGCATCGACATGTCGGAGTACATGGAGAAGCACGCGGTCTCGCGGCTCATCGGCGCGCCGCCCGGCTATGTCGGCTACGAGGAGGGCGGTGCGCTCACCGAAGCGGTGCGGCGCCGGCCCTATCAGGTGATCCTGTTCGACGAGGTTGAGAAGGCGCATCACGACGTTTTCAACGTGCTGCTTCAGGTGCTCGACGACGGGCGTCTGACCGACGGTCAGGGCCGCACGGTCGACTTCCGCAACACCGTGATCCTGCTCACCTCGAATCTCGGCGGCGATCTCCTGGCGCGCGAGAGCGCGCGCGAGGCCGAAGCCGTGCGCGATCAGGTGATGGAGGTGGTGCGCGCGAGTTTCAGGCCCGAGTTTCTGAACCGGCTCGACGAGATCATCCTGTTCCACCGCCTCAACCGCGACAACATGGACGCGATCGTCGACATCCAGCTCGGCCGGCTCGCCAAGCTGCTCGAGAGCCGCAAGGTCACGCTCGATCTCGATCAGTCCGCGCGGCGTTGGCTCGGCGATGAGGGCTACGACCCGGTCTATGGCGCGCGGCCCTTGAAGCGGGTGATCCAGCGCACGCTGCAGAACCCGCTGGCCGGGCTCATCCTCGCCGGCGAGATCAAGGATGGCGAGACCGTGCGCATCACCGCGGGCAAGAAGGGCCTCGAGATCAACGGGCGCGACGCCGCGGAGATTCTCGACGCGGCGTGAGACGGTTTGCCCCCTTCTTCCCCCCTCTCCCATTCATGGGAGAGGGGCGGGGTGAGGGTCCGACCTCCTTACGCCCATCGGGCCAACTCTCGCCCCGGAAACGCATCCGTTTTCGCCTCTCCCGCGAGCGGGAGAGGGGAACGCGAACGGACATTCGGCGTAGACTGGCCGCCTGACGCGACATCGCGGGGATCGCCTCATGGACAAGAAAGCCAGCTTCAACCTCTGGTACGCGATCGCGGCGATCGTCGCCATCCTGCTGCTGCAGTATTTCTGGCTCTCGGCGAAGAGCGTCGAGCAGCTCGCCTATAGCGAGTTCCTGACCCAGCTCGACGCCAACAATGTCGAGGAAGTCGTCGTCACCGAGACCCAGGTGCGTGGCACGCTGCGCTAGCCGCTGCCGAGCGGCGCGCAATATTTCGTGGCGCACCGGGTCGAGGACGAGCTCGCGCGCCGGCTCGCGACCGCCGGTGTCAAGGTCGGCGGCGACACGGATCAGACCTGGGTCGGCACGCTGCTTTCGTGGATCGTGCCGGTGCTCTTCTTCGTCGGGCTCTGGTACTTCCTCATGCGCCGCGTCGGCGGCGGCAAAGGCGGCCTCGGCGGCTATCTCGAGATCGGCCGCAGCAAGGCCCGCGTCTATATGGAGAAGCAGGTCGGCGTCACGTTTGACGATGTCGCCGGTGTCGATGAGGCGAAGGAGGAGTTGAAGGAGATCATCGCCTTCCTGAAAGATCCGAAGGGCTATGGCCGGCTCGGTGGGCGGCTGCCCAAGGGCATCCTGCTCGTCGGCCCGCCCGGCACGGGGAAGACGCTGCTCGCGCGCGCGGTCGCGGGCGAGGCGGGCGTGCCGTTCTTCTCGATCTCGGGCTCGGAGTTCGTTGAGATGTTCGTCGGCGTCGGTGCGGCGCGCGTGCGCGACCTGTTTGAGCAGGCACGCGCCAAGGCGCCCTGCATCATCTTCATCGACGAGCTGGACGCGCTTGGGCGCGCACGCGGCCTCGGCATTGCGGGCGGTGAATCCGAGAAGGAGCAGACGCTAAACCAGCTGCTGCACGAGCTCGACGGCTTCGATTCCTCGGCCGGCATCGTGCTGCTCGGCGCGACCAACCGGCCCGAGATCCTGGATGCCGCGCTGCTCCGCGCCGGGCGCTTCGATCGGCAGATCCTGGTCGACCGGCCGGACAAGAAGGGCCGCGTACAGATCCTGAACGTGCACCTGCGCAAGATCGAGAAGGCGAGCGACGTCGATCCCGAGCAGATCGCGGCGCTGACCCCCGGCTTCTCCGGCGCCGATCTCGCAAATCTGGTGAACGAGGCGGCGCTTCTGGCCACGCGGCGCGGCGCCAAAAGCGTGACGCTCGAGGACTTCACCCAGGCGATCGAGCGCATCATCGCAGGCCTCGAGAAGAAGAACCGGATCCTGAGCCCGAAGGAGCGGCGCACGGTCGCGTTCCACGAGATGGGCCATGCCCTCGTCGCGCTCACGCTGCCGGGCGGCGAGGTGGTGCACAAGGTCTCGATCATCCCGCGCGGCATCGGCGCACTCGGCTACACCATCCAGCGCCCGACCGAGGATCGCTATCTGATGACGCGGCCCGAGCTCGAGAACAAGATGGCGGTGCTGCTCGCCGGGCGCGCGGCCGAGCGGCTCGTGTTCAGCGAGGTCTCAACCGGGGCCGAGGACGATCTCGCCAAGGCGAGCGACATCGCGCGCTCGATGGTGACGCGCTTCGGCATGGATGAGAGCCTGGGCCAGGTGAACTATGAGGACGCGCCCCAGCCCTTCCTTGGGCCCTTGGCGCGGCCGCCCGAGATGAGGCGCTATAGCGAGGCGACCGCGGGCGCGATCGATCGCGCGGTGCGCGGCCTGATCGATGACGCGTTCACCCGGGCGACACAGATCCTCACCGAGAAGCGCGCGACGCTCGATGCTGGCGCCGAGGCGCTGCTCGCGCGCGAGACACTGACGCAGGAGGATTTGAGGCTCGTGGTCGAGGGCCGGTCGCTCGAGCCCGTGAAGGCCGGGAATTAGCTGTCTGGCCTACCGCTCCGCCTCGCCCCGCGCCACCTTGGTGCGGCTCTCGGCCTGGGCGTACATCGCCTCGTAGCTCTTGATCTCGGACTTGAACTGCGCGAGCTGCTTGCCTGCAAGCTGCTTGCCAATCGGAGACTTCGAGCTGTTCGGGTTGATCTGCACGTCGTCCTTCAGGACTTCGTAGTGCAGATGCGGGCCGGTCGAGCGTCCGGTCGAGCCGACATAGCCGATCACCTGGCCCTGGCGCACGCGCGTGCCCACCTTCATGCCGCGGGCATAGCCCCGCAGGTGCGCATAGGCGGTCTTGTAGGTGCCGCTGTGCTTGATTCGGATGTATTTCCCGTAGCTTGAGAACCAGCCGATCTTCTCGATCACGCCATCGCCGCCCGCGAACACCGGGGTGCCATGGGGGGCGGCGAAGTCCACGCCCTTGTGCTTCTTGGTGAAGCCCATGATCGGGTGCTTGCGCATGCCGAAGCCCGACGAGATGCGCGCGCCGTCGATCGGCGTGCGCAGCAGCGCCTTCTTCGCGCTCTGGCCGGCACGGTCATAGTAATCGGCCGAGCCGCTCGGCGGCTCATAGCGGAACAGCTCAAGGCGCTCGCCCGAAACGCTGAGCGCGGCGAACAGCACCGTCGCCTGTTCCACTGAATCGCCACGATCATTCTCGGTCCGCTCATAAAGCACTTCAAACGTGTCGCCGTCGCGCAGCGACCGTTGGAAGTCAACGTCATAGCTGAACATCCGCACCATCTGAGTCAGGATGTCCATGGAAAGTCCGGCGGCCAACGCGGAATCATAGAAGCTCGAGCGGATCTCGCCCGAGGCCCGGTAGACCGCGCGAATGAGCGGCCGCTCGATCTCGCGGGCGCGGAACGAATCGCCCTTGCTGCGCTCGACCACCACATCGCGGTCCGGGCTCACGCTGATCGAGATGCGATCGAGCTTGACGTTGACCGTGTCGCCCTTGACCGATGTCTCGGCGATGCCGGGAATCTGGATCGCCTGGAACGAGATCGAGATCTTCTGGCCGGCCTGCAGACGCTTCGGGCTGTGCACCAGCTTGAGCGCCAGCAGCGCAGGCTGGGCCTCATCCTGGGTCACCCCGGCGCGGGCGAGCGCGGTCGTGATCGTCTCGCCCTTTTCGAGCTCGACCTCACGATAGAGGTCCTCCTCGGTGGGCATGGTCTCGACCGGGTCGATCTCCTCGGGCCGCTCCTCGAAATCAAGCGCGCGATTGCGCTTCGGCTCCGGCGCGAAATCGACGATCGCGGCCTCGGCCTCGCCGGTGCGCCCGATCGCCTCGCCGATGCCGCCGAGCCATGACATGACCGACCAGCCGTCTTCATCGTCCTCCGGCGCGTCATAGGAGACGAGCACGGTCTGGCTTTGGGTGGACGCTCGTTGATTTGCGCCCAAGGCCGCGAGACCGGCATTGCCGAGCGTGTTGCGCGGCACGCCGCCGACGGTTGCGAAGACGCCCTCGGGCGGCAGTCGGCTGGCGAAGCTCGGCTTGCGCAGCTGGCTCGCCTCGTACGATCCGTCGCGCTGGCGCAGCACCTCGATGACCTGGCGCTCGCCGAGCGGCACCGTGAATGCCGAAAGGTGGAGCTCGCCTGCCGCGTCGTTGTCGAGCAGCACGGCGACGGTCTGTCCCTCGTGCAGGCGACGTGGATTGTAGAGCTTGCGCAGCGCGCGCACCGCACGGTCGATCTCCTCGGCGTCGACGCCCTCGCGCAGCAACATGGCCATGAGCGAATCGCCCGGCTCCACCGAGAGGCGATAGGCGGTGTCGCGAGGCGCCGCCTGCTCCTCGATGTAGACCGAGGGGTCATTGGCGGCAGCGAGATCCTCATCGGGACCGATATCGAGCTCATCCGACTCGACCCGGGCGAGCGCGGTCTCCTCAGCCGCGGAGGGCGGCGCCGCGTCATCGACCACCGCGTAGGAACCATCGCGTTGCCGGCCGATCACGACCGAGCGGCCGGATGGCGGCACCAGCGCCAAACGTTCGAGCGTCTTCACGCCCTTCGAGCCCTCGGCATAAGCGAGCTTTAATTCCTGGCCCCAGCGCAGCGAGGTCGGGTCGACCGCGAGGGCGAGCGCCCTTGCCGCCGCAACCACCTCGCTACCCTGATAGCCCTTGGCCTTCAGGAGTGAGTGGAGCGTGCCGCCCTTGGCCAGCTTGACCTTCTCTTCCTTTGTCGCGGCCGTGTCGTCGCGCGCGACCCTGGCATCGGCGGCGGCGCGTGCGCGCTCGACCGTTCGCTCTTCCCCTGCGAGATCGATCTCGGCCGAGGTGGTCACCGGGTCGGCCGCACGTGCGTCGGCCACGGTACGCTTCTCGGGCTCGCGCGCCATGCGCGGCTTGGCCGGCGGTATCGGCGCCTTGACCGCGCGCACCTTCGTCTTGTCCGCCGGCTTCTCCTCGGGCGCAGGCTCGGCCGCGGCAATCAGCTTGTCGCTCGACTTGAGCGACGGCTCGGGTTCCTCCGCCCGCACGGGTTCCGCCATTGCCGGCTCTGGAGCCATGGCGAGCTTGGCCGACTTCGCCTCGGGCGCGCCGAAGCTGCCGTCCGCGCGCCGCTCGATTTCGGCAAAGGAGCCGTCGCGCTTGCGGATGGCCAGGCGCTCGAGCGACTTCTGCTTGCCGCTCGGCACATCGGCCACGGCGACCTCCTGGCCGATCTGGAGCGAGCGCAGGTCGATCACCGCCTTCATCGCTTCGATCGCGCTCACCGCCTCGTCCTTCGGGATGCCGCGCCGCGCCAGCACGTTGGCCAGCGTGTCGCCCTTCTTGATCTTCAAAAGGTCAGCATCGGGCAGTGCCGGCGCGGTCCGCTCCTTTGCCTCGGCCTGCGCCGAGGCAACGACCTTGACCTCGGTTTCGCCGGCGACCGGCTTGGCCTTGGCACCATCGGTCGGGTTCGCCTCGTTCTTATTCGCGTCGCGCTTTGCAAATTCGGCGGGCTTCGCGCGCGGTTTCGGCGCCTTCAGAGCGACCTTGGCGGACTTCCTGTCTGCAGCCTTGTCGGCGGCGGGTTCCATGCCCTTGTCCGCCACCACCTGTTTGACCGGCGCCTTCTCTTCAACCGCCGGCTTCACGTCTGCGGCGCGCGCAGCTTTCGCCGAGACCTTGCGCGCGACGAACAGCCCCTTCGAATCCTGCGTGACGACCACGGCCTGGCCGTCATCCACAACGAGGGTGGCGCCGAGGAGCGTGGGCTTGCCGTTCTCGTCGGACCCAATCTTGAGAGTCAGGGTGTTGCCGGGCTGCAGGTCGCGCAAATCGAAGGCGCGTCCGACCGCCACCGCGAGACGCGCGGCCTCGACCTTGCCGATTCCGGCGGAGAGGGTGAGTTTTTCGAGTGAGTCCCCGGCCTTGAACTGGCGGGATTCCGAGCGTTCGGTGTTTGCTTCGATCTGGGCGGTCGCCGCCTGCGCGGTCACGACGGGCACCGAGGTGCCGACCGTAACTCCCAGCAGACAGAGGACCGCGAGCGTGCCACCAAGGGCAAGGCCGCGTCGCTTCATCCCTCAGTCCCTGTAGTCGTTCTAGACTGACATGCCGCTGGGAACCGCGGTCCGCGCTGTGGGTGCAGCGCGTCTCACACCCCCCAAAAAGCCGATCGCTCGTATTACCGATTCGAGCGTAAACGCGCTTTAACCATATTCAGATCGACCTGCCTGTCAACCCGCAAAGGCTTGGCGGCGTGCTCTTTTCCACAGTTTTCGAGTCGCGGGTCCGAGTCCCTTGCGAGGACATCGCGGGATTGACCGTTGACCGCACCGGGGCATGTGACATGATGATGAACAGCGCTTGACACCCGATTTCGCCAAGCGTATGAGCAGCCCTCCCGCGGGCAATGCGCTCCGGGACGCTCTTTGCATCGTCGATTGAGGAAGGGAAGCGTGGGCGGCGCCGGTTGGCGTCAAACCTGCGCAGACCAAAAGGTTCGCTCCGTGGCCGACGCCACGGGGTGAATAGCGTTTTGCGTTTTGCGCAGGATCCACGTCATGGACGTTCTGGGCGTGTGGCTTCGGCCATGCAGACA
>VGET01000024.1 GCA_016869195.1 Alphaproteobacteria bacterium
AAGAACGCGGTGCCGGAAGACCCGGTGACGGGGAACGCGCAGACCGCGCTGGTGCCCTATTGGGCGAAGCGTCTCGGCAAGACCACGCTCGAGGTGCGCCAGCTCTCGGCCCGCGGCGGCGCGATGACCTGTTCCTTGGTTGGCGACCGCGTCGAGATCGCGGGTGCATGCGCGCTTTATCTCGACGGCACGATCGAGGTGTGAGGCGACGCAGCCTCTTGGTTGATCGCCTCTGCACCCGATCCGTCATCCTCCGGTTCGCCGAAGGCGAAGTCTGGGGATCCAGAGCTGCGCGCACCGCCAAGAGACGCGACGAAGAACGCGCGCCACCAAGGCACAGAGGCACGAAGGAAATTTCACGCGAAGTCTGGATGCCCCGCCTCCGCGGGGCATGACGGACGTTGGATCGACTATGCTGGTTCCGCCGCGCTTTTCTCGTCATGGCCCGGCTTGACCGGGCCATCCATGGTGGGGGCTGAGCGCATTGCTTCACCGAAAGGATCGAACGATGTCGAATGAGACCAAGAAAAACCCCATCGCCCTTATCGCCGCCGAGGTGCCGCCGCGGCCGAAGGGTTCGGTCTATCCGGAGCCTTTCGCCGCGCGCATTGTGGGCCGCGAAAAGCGCACGCTCGGCGATCCGTTCGGTCTGAAGAATTTCGGTGTGAACCTGGTGCGGCTCGCACCGGGCGGGCAATCCGCGCTGCTGCACCGGCACGTCAAGCAGGACGAGTTCATCTACGTCATCGAAGGCTCGCCGACGCTGGTGACCGATCAGGGCGATGTCGGGTTGAAGCCGGGCGCCTGCGCCGGCTTTCCCGCCGGGGGCATCGCGCACCATGTCGTCAACCGCTCGGACAAGGACGCGGTCTATCTCGAGATCGGCGACCGCCTGCCAGGCGACGGCGCCAATTACCCCAATGATGATCTGGTCGCGACCAAGGATCCGGCTGGCCCCTGGCGCTTCACCCACAAGGACGGCACGCCGTATTGAGGTGTCGATGAGGAGAGCGCGGGACGATGGATCCCGGCGCGCTCCGCGGCCGGGATGACAATCGGGAATCCTCGGCGTTCCATCTCAATTCGTCATCCCGGACCTTAGCCGGGCCCGAACGCGAAAACGTTCGGGCGCGAACCTTGCGGCCCGGGATCCAGAGCCGAGTGCGGCTCGATGGATCCTGTGGTCGCGCCAACGGCGCGCCGGAGGACGACGGCCAGGATCATGACCGCACTAACTTTGACTGTCATTCCACGGCGGCGTCTGCGCCGACCGTGGAATCCATGATTCCGCGCACGCTGCATCATGGATCCTCGGGTTCACGCGACGCGCACGCCCCGAGGATGACGAATGGAAAGAAGCGAAGCGGGTGGTCGACACGGGATGACGAGGCCTGTCGGCCCCTGTAGTCTCGCGCCATGAATAGAATCCTGCGATCGAGCGTGACAGAGGCGGGCGGCGGCGCGGCCGCCATCAAGGTGCAAGTCGCCGTCAAGCGCACGCGCTGGGACGTGGTCGCGCTCGGCATCGCCGCCGGCGTGATGATTGGCGTCGCGGTCGGCAAGGTGCCGCCGGCAATCGGCCTCATCTCGGACGAGTTCACGCTGGATCGCGTCACCGCGGGCTGGCTCGCCTCGATCTTCTTCGCCTTCGGCGCGGTCATGGGCGCACTCACCGGCTTTGCCGGCGGGCGGATCGGCGAGCGCATGCTGCTGCTCGCGGGCCTTGCCGTGCTCGCGATCGGCGGTGCCATCGGCGCGGCCTCAGGCAGCGGCGGCATGCTGCTGGCGCTCAGGGTGATCGAGGGCTTCGGCTTTGCGGCGATCGCGGTCGCGGCACCCAAGCTCACGGTCGACGCCGCGACCGAGGAGGATCGCGACCTCGCGCTCGGCATCTGGAGCGCCTACATGCCGGCCGGCATGGCGCTCTCGATGGTGCTGGCGCCGGCGCTGCTCCCCGCCATTGGCTGGCGCGGTATGTGGCTAGTCGGTGCGGCGGCGACGGTCGCGGTCGCCGTGCTTGCCTTCGCGGGCACCTCGAGGCGGCGCTGGCCCGATCAGCCTGCGCGCGCTGCCAACGCGCCGCTCGACTGGGCCGGCGCACGCGCCACCGTGTCGCGCACCGTGCTCTGGCTCTATGCCGGCTCGTTCGTGTTGTTCACCGTGCAGTGGTTCGCGATCGCGGCCTGGTTGCCGACCTTCCTGACCGAGACGCAGGGGCGCTCGGGCCTCGCGGCGGCGCTCTTCTCCGCGCTCGTGGTCGCGGTCAACGTGGTCGGCAATGTCGCGGGCGCGTGGCTGCTTCACCGCGGCGTTCCGCGCTGGCTGCTGATCGCGGCGGTCATGATCATCATGGCGGTGACGGGTGCGCTCATCCTTGGCTCGTTCATGCCGGATGACGGCAAGATCCCGCTCGCGATCATCTTCAGCGCAGGGAGCGGCCTTCTTCCGGCGGCCGCGTTCTCGGGCGCCGCCGTGCATGCGCCAAAAGCGTCACTCATGGCGATGGCGAACGGCATCATCCTGCAGGGCGCGGCGGTTGGCATGCTCGCGGGCCCGCCGCTCTTGGCCGCCGTGGTCGGCGGGCTCGGCAGCTGGGCGGATGCCTGGTGGACGATGCTGGTCTGCCCCGCGATCGGGCTCGGGCTCGCGGCGGGGATCTACGCGCGGGAGCGGAAGCGCGCCTAACGCGCTTCGTTCGTCATTCCATGGCGGCGTCCGCGCCGACCATTGAATCCATCGTCCCACGTACGCTGCACCGTGGATCCCCTGGTCGCGCCGAGGGCGCGCCAGAGGATGACGATCAACAAGATGGCGGCATCACCCTTTCCGTCATTCCCGCGTAAGCAGGAATCCATTGTTTCGCGCACGTGTACCAATGGATCCCGATCCCGGCTCGCTGCGCGGCCGGGATGACGTTGTGTGAAGCCCGCGCCCTAAACCAACGGATTCGCGCCGCTCATGTAGATCGCGACGCGCTGGAACTTGCCGTCCCGGAGCACGAAGAAATTGCAGTTGCGCATCTCGGCCGTGCGCCCGTCGGCGTAGGTGTTTCGCGCCACGAACTGCGAGGCGATCGACTGGGTCTCGACATCGACGATGTGGCTGTAGTCGCCGTGATAGATCGTCTGGGTCGCGGCGAAGAAGTCGGTGAACATGCGCCGGATGGCGGCCTCGCCGGTGTGGAACACGCCCGCGGTCTGTATGCCGAGCGTCGCGTCCGGCCGGAAGCAGGCGAGCGCCGGCTCGAGCCGCTTGGCGTCGACATTGCCGAAATAGCGGTTCTCGACCAGATCGACGAGCTGGGCGCGGCTGAGCGTGGTCATGAGCGGCGGTCTCCCTGAGGCTTCGTCCCTCGAACGGCTCAGGACGGCGCGCGCACCATAGTGCCTCATGCCGGCCTTGTCGAAGCATGAGGGTGAGTGTCGTCGGGGCGCCGCGCAGGCGCCGCCTCGATGCGATGTTGCATCGCATTGACGCACTGCAACATCGAAACCTAATATCCGCGCCGCGAGCCCGCTTGGAGCCGCACTCCGCGCTCATCGTTCCTTGACCAATCCTTGAGAAGGTCGCGCGCCATGAAACCGACCCGTCGGCCGGCCAATCCGTGCTTTTCCCCCGGACCGTGCGCCAAGCACCCGGGCTGGTCGCCGGCCGTGCTCGCGGGCGCGCCGCTCGGCCGCTCGCATCGCGCGACCCCTTCCAAGGCCAAGCTCAAGGAGGTGATCGACCGTTCGCGCGCGCTGCTCAATGTGCCCAAGGACTGGCGCATCGGCATCGTGCCGGCGTCGGACACGGGCGCGGTCGAGCTCGCGCTCTGGTCGCTCTTGGGTCCGCGCGGCGTTGACCTCCTGACCTGGGAGAGCTTCGGCGAGGGCTGGGTGAGCGACGTGCAGAAGGAGCTGAAGCTCAAGGACAACCGCGTCATCAAGGCGCCCTATGGCGCGCTGCCTGATCTCACCACGGTCGATTTCGCGCGTGATGTCGTATTCGTGTGGAACGGCACGACGTCCGGCGTGCGCGTGCCCGACGGCGCGTGGATCAGGGACGATCGCGAGGGCCTCACCATCTGCGATGCGACCTCGGCCGCGTTCGCCTACGATCTCCCGTGGTCGAAGCTCGATGCCACGACCTATTCCTGGCAGAAGGTGATGGGTGGTGAGGCCGGCTTCGGCATGCTGATCCTGTCTCCACGCGCGGTCGCGCGGCTCGAGAGCCACACACCGTCCTGGCCGATCCCGAAAATCTTCCGCCTCACCAAGGGAGGCAAGCTCAACGAGGGGATCTTCGAGGGCGAGGTGATCAACACGATCTCGATGCTCTGTGTCGAGGACGCGCTCGATGCGCTGAAGTGGATGGACTCGATCGGCGGTGCCGCGGCCGTGCGCGCGCGCACTTTGGCGAATTATCGGGCGATCGAGCGCTGGGTGTCGCAGGCGCCATGGATCGATTTCCTCGCTTCTGACCCGCGCGTGCGCTCGCTCACCTCGGTGTGTCTCAAGGTGGTCGACCCCTGGTTCATCGCGCTCGACGAGAAGGGGCGCGCCGAGGCTATGAAGAAGCTGGTCGCGCTGGTCGAGAAGGAAGGCGCCGGTTACGACTTCGGCGCCTATCGCGAGGCGCCGCCGGGCTTGCGGCTCTGGGCCGGCACAACGGTCGAGGCCGCCGACCTCGAGGCCGTGTTTCCGTGGCTCGACTGGGCCTTCGAGAGCGTGAAGTCAGCATAGGAGCGTGCCGTGCCGAAGGTGCTGATCGCGGATCAACTGAGCCCGCGCGCGGTTGAGATCTTCCGCTCGCGCGGCGTCGACGTGGTGGAGAAGGTCGGCCTTGCGCCCGACGCGCTGAAGCATGCGCTCAAAGGGATCGACGGCCTCGCCGTGCGCTCCGCGACCAAGGTGACGAAGGACGTGCTGGCCGCGGCCGACCAGTTGAGGGTCGTCGGGCGCGCCGGCGTCGGCATCGACAATGTCGATCTGCCGGCCGCGACCGCGCGCGGCATCGTCGTCATGAACACGCCCTTCGGCAACTCGATCACCACCGCCGAGCACGCGGTCGCGCTGATGATGGCGCTGGCGCGCCAGCTTCCCTCGGCCGATCGCTCGACCCGCGCAAGCAAGTGGGAGAAGAACCGCTTCATGGGCGTCGAGCTGTTCGGCAAGACGCTCGGCGTCATCGGCTGCGGCAATATCGGTTCCATCGTGGCGTCGCTCGGGCGCGGCTTGCGCATGAAGGTGATCTCCTTCGACCCTTATTTGTCGCCGGAGCGCGCGGCCGATCTGCATGTCGAGAAGGTGACCTTGGAGGCGCTGCTCGCGCGTGCCGATTTCATCACGCTGCACGTGCCGCTGACCGATGAGACGCGCCATGTGCTCGACGCCAAGGCGCTGGCCAAGACCAAGAAGGGCGTGCGCATCATCAACGCGGCGCGCGGCGGCCTGATCGATGAGGCGGCGCTGAAGGCGGCGATCGAGAGCGGCCAGGTCGCCGGCGCGGCGCTCGATGTCTTCGCGGTCGAGCCGGCCAAGGACAATCCCTTGTTCGCCATGGAGCAGGTGATCTGCACGCCGCATCTCGGTGCCTCGACCTCGGAGGCGCAGGAGAACGTCGCGATCCAGGTGGCCGAGCAGATGAGCGACTATCTGCTCGCCGGCGCCGTCACCAACGCGCTCAACATGCCGTCTGTGAGCGCCGATGAGATGCCGCGCCTGAAGCCCTATATGAAGCTTGCCGAGCAGCTCGGCAGCTTCGCAGGCCAGCTCACCGAGACCGGGCTCAAGGCCGCGACCATCGAATATGAGGGCGACGCCGCGACGGTGAACACGCGGCCGCTCACCGCGGTCGTGCTGCAGGGCCTGCTGCAGCCCTTGATGTCTTCGGTCAATATGGTCAACGCGCCGATCGTTGCGCGCGAGCGCGGCATCGACATTCGCGAGGTCAAGCGCGAGCAGGCCGAGGACTATATGACGATGATCCGCCTGACCGTGACCACCGAACGCCAGACGCGCAGCGTCGCCGGCACGTTGTTCGCGGGCGACAAGCCGCGCATCATCGAGATCAAGGGCATTCATGTCGAGGCCGAGCTGACGCCCCACATGCTCTACGTCACCAACAACGACAAGCCCGGCATGATCGGCGCGCTCGGCAAGGCGATCGGCGATGCCGGCATCAATATCGCGACCTTCCATCTCGGCCGCGCGGCGCCGGGCGGCGACGCGATCGCGCTGATCAGCGTCGACGGCCCCGTGCCCGAGCCTGTGCTCGATCAGCTGCGCGCGCTGCCCAACATCGTCCAGGTGCGGGCGCTGAAGCTGTAAGCAGAGGACAGGGATCGGGAATCAGGGATCGGATTGATTCCTGAACCCTGTATTCTGTCCTCTGACTGTGTAAACTCCCGCCCGCCATGAACGACGCTCAACCCCGCTCGCTGCTCCCGGCCGGCCTGAAGGACGTGCTGCCGCCCGACGCCGCCCATGAGGCGGAGCTCGCGACGCGGCTGCTTGCTGTATTCGCAGGGCACGGCTATGAGCGGGTGCGGCCGCCTTTCGTCGAGTTCGAGGAGGGTTTGCTCAGCGGCACTGGCGCGGCCTTGGCGCAGCAGACCTTCCGCCTGATGGACCCGATCTCGCAGCGCATGATGGCGGTGCGCTCGGACGTGACACCCCAAGTCGCGCGCATCGCGCAGAGCCGGCTCGCGCGCAGCCCCCGTCCGCTCCGCCTCTCCTACGCCGAGGATATCCTGCGCGTGAAGGGCAGCGAGTTGCGCCCCGAGCGGCAGTTCGGCCAGGTCGGCTATGAGCTGATCGGGGCCGATGGCCCGGCGGCCGATGCCGAGGTGATTCTGGTCGCGCTCGAGGGCCTGTCCGCGCTTGGTATCGAGGCGGTCTCGGTTGACCTGAACGCGCCGACGCTGGTCACCTCACTGCTCGCGAGCCTGAAGCTCGACCCAGAGACGCGCCGTCGCCTGCGCGATGGGCTCGACAGCAAGGATGCGGCCGAGGTGTCGCGCTGGGCGGGCAAGGCGGCAGCCACCTTCGAGGCGCTGATGACGGCGACCGGGCCGGCCGAGCGTGCGGTCGAACGGCTGACCGCCGTCACGCTGCCGACGGTTGCGCGCCACGAGGCCGCCGCGCTCGAGGCGGTCGCGGGCCGGCTACTCAACGAACGCCCCGGGCTCGCGCTCACCATCGATCCGGTCGAGCATCGCGGCTTCGAGTATCAGACGGGTTTGAGCTTCAGCGTGTTCGATATCGCATTGAAGGCTGAGCTCGGGCGCGGCGGGCGCTATCGCATCGATGGTAATGGCGCGGGCGAGACCGCGACCGGTTGCACGCTCTTCATGGACACGCTGGTACGCGCGGTCGGCGGGCCGCGCGATGTCAAGCGCCTGTTTCTGCCGCACGGCACGCCGGCGGCGGACGGGCAACGTTTTCGCGCGGAAGGCTATGTCACGGTCGCGGGCCTCGCGCCCGCGACCGACGAAGAGGGCGAGGCGCGCCGGCTCGGCTGCGGCTTCGTCCTGAAGAACGGCGCGCCACGGAGCGTCGGGGCAGGGGAGACGCGTCGTGGGTAATGTCGCGGTGGTCGGCGCCCAGTGGGGCGACGAGGGCAAGGGCAAGATCGTCGATTGGCTCTCGCAGCGCGCCGATGTCGTGGTGCGTTTTCAGGGCGGCCACAATGCCGGCCATACGCTCGTGATCGACGGCACGGAATATCGGCTCTCGCTGCTGCCCTCGGGCGTCGCGCGGCCGAACAAGCGCTCGATCGTCGGCAATGGCGTCGTCGTCGACCCTTGGGCGCTTCTGAAGGAGATCGAGGCGATCAAGTTGAAGGGCGTGACGGTGACAGCCGAAAGTCTCTCGGTCGCCGAGAATGCCTGCCTGATTTTGCCGGTTCATCGCGAGCTCGATCTCGGGCGCGAGGCGGCGCGGGGCGAGGCCAAGCTCGGCACCACGGGCCGCGGCATCGGCCCGGCCTATGAGGACAAGGTTGGGCGGCGCGCGATCAGGCTGTGCGATCTGCGCGAGCGCGCGGCGCTCGATGCGCGGCTCGATGCGCTGCTGCAGCATCACAACGCGCTCCGGCGCGGGCTCGGCATCGCGGATGCCGATCGCGCCGGCCTGCTCGACGCCCTGCTCGAGATCGCGCCCCGGATTCTGCCTTATGCCGCGCCGGTCTGGCGGCTGCTGGATCAGGCGCGGCGCGAGGGCAAGCGCGTGCTGTTCGAAGGCGCGCAAGGCGCCATGCTCGACATCGATCACGGCACCTATCCGTTCGTTACCTCGTCCAACACCGTCGCGGGCCAGGCGGCGGCCGGCGCCGGCTGCGGGCCAGGCCAGGTCGGCTTCGTGCTCGGCATCGTCAAGGCCTATACCACGCGCGTCGGCAGCGGCCCGTTCCCGACCGAGCTTACCGACGAGATCGGCGAGGGCCTCGGCGCGCGCGGCAAGGAGTTCGGCGTCGTGACCGGGCGCAAGCGCCGCTGCGGCTGGTTCGATGCCGTCATGGTGCGTCAGGCGATCACCATCGGTGGCATCAACGGCATCGCGCTCACCAAGCTCGACGTGCTCGATGGCATGCGCGAGATCAAGGTCTGTGTCGGCTATGCCATCGACGGCGAGACCGTTGATTACCTGCCGCCCTCGGTCGCGGGCCAGGCGGCGGTGCAGCCGGTCTATGAGACGTTCGACGGCTGGCAGGAAAGCACGCGCGGCGCGCGCTCCTGGGCGCAATTGCCGGCGACCGCCGTGAAGTACATCCGCCGCATCGAGGAGCTGATCGAGGCGCCGGTTGCGCTGCTCTCAACCAGCCCCGAGCGCGAGGACACCATCCTGGTGCGTGATCCGTTCACCGCCTGATCGTCGCCGCGACCCGCCTTCCTTAAGCATTGATTAGACATCCCGCGCTAGGACTAGGGGTGGGGTCGACCAGCTTTTGCCGGTCGGCGCCCTTGTGCATGGGTCCAAGCGGGTCAGATGAGCGACAGGGCGAAAAGCGCGAGCAATGTCGAGCTGATCGACGGCCGCTTCGAGATTGATCTCGATGCGCCCGTGCCGGCGCTCAATTCGCCGCGCGCCGAGGCGTATGAGGCGCGCGATCGCGAGAACAGCCGTGCCTCGCTCTATGGTCTGGTCGTGTCGCCCGGCACGGCCTGGCGTGGTGCCGCGGCGCACGCGGCCCTCGAAATCCGCCACCCCGCGCTGTTGCAGCTCCACGCACTCGGACCCTATACGGTCAAGGGTGGCAAGCGCGCGGCGGTGCTCGTGCTCGAGCGACCACCGGGCCCGCGCCTTTCGGTGAGGAGCGCCCCGCTCGACGATCAATTGGTGCGCACGGTCGTTTTGCCTGGCCTGCTCGATGGCCTGAGTGGCCTGCACGGCCATGGCGTCAGGCACCGCGCGATCAGGCCGTCCAATCTGTTCTGGGCCGATGAGCGCAAGGAATCAATCATTCTCGGCGAGTGCTACAGCGCGCCGCCAGGGCACGATCAAGCCAGCGACTATGAGCCGATCGAGCGTGCCGGCGCTTCGCTTCAGGGGCGAGGGGAGGGTAGCGACGCGGTCGACCTCTTTGCGGTTGGCGCCACCCTGGCCGAGCTGCTGTCGCCGCCGACCACCGAAAAGCCCGATCCCACGACACGTCTTCTGCTGCGCATGGAGCGCGGCTCGTTCGAGGCGCTCGCAAGTCATGTTCACTGCACCGGCGCGCTGCGCGAGCTGCTCGCTGGCCTTTTGATTGACGATGCCGGGCGGCGTTGGACGATCGAAGAGGTGCGCACCTGGCTGCTCAACCCGCGTGCCAACGCGCCGGCGGTTGTGCGCCCGCGCGATGGCACCCGGCCCTATTCGGTGCACGGCAAGGGCGCGACCCAGCCGCGTGGCATCGCCCATCTGTTCGCGCAGAACGTCGATGCGGCGCGGCAGGACTTGCAAAAGGGCCAGCTCGTTCGCTGGCTGCGCTCGAGCCTCGGCGAGCACGACATCGCGGATGAGATCGAAAAGCATATCGGTCGTGCGGATGAGCTCGCGCGCGGTCGGCGCACGATCGATGAAGATCAGGTCGCCCGCGTCTGCTGTCTCTTGGATCCGGTCGGCCCGGTGCGCTTCCGAGGCCTCTCGATCATGCTCGATGGCTTTGGGCCTGCGCTGGCCCAAGCCGTTCTTGCCGAGGACGAAGAAGCGCAGAAGTCGATCACCACCATGCTGACGCTCGGTCTGCCGACCCTGGCGCTCCGGGGCCCGAATGCGCCGGCGGCCCAAAAGGCGCTCGAGGCGGTGCACCAGTCGCTCCGCGGTCATCTCCGCTCGAAGCAGCCCGAGGCCGGCATCGAGCGCTGCCTCTACGAGCTCGAGAGCGAGCTGCCGTGCCTGAGCCCGATCGTGCGCGAGCAATTACCGATCGGCGTGCATCGCTTTCTCGCGGTGCTCGATCGCTATGCAAGCACCGTGCAGGTGTTCGCCCAACGACCGCTCGATCGTCACGCCCCTGCCTATGTCTCGGCGCGCCTCGAGGCCGATCTATTGAAGAAGGCGCGCGCAAAGAGCTTCGCGATGAGAACCGGACCGAGCGAGGCGATCACCGATCTCGCCATGCTCGCCATGTTTCAGATTCAAAGTGACGCGAAGCCAACGCCGAATCTGGCGCGCTGGTTGCTCGAGCGTGTGGTTCCTTCTCTCGAGGGTCTGCGCAACAAGGGACGGCGGCAGCGGCTGATCCGCGCCCTCAAGCAGAAGGCGCAGGAGGGTGATTTGGCGGCGCTGCTGGAAGCCCTGCTCGATCCACGCGAGTTTCGCGCCGATGAAGATGAATTTCGCAGCGCCGCCAACCGCTACCACGCGCTCGGCCAGCAGATCGACGCGCTGGCGCGCGCCCACATCAAGCGCGCCCAAATCGCAGGCCATTTCGGCCGGCGGATTGCCGCCGGGCTCGGCACGGCCGTCTTCGTCGTTGCCTGTTTCGTGGCGCTGCTCGGGAGCCGCCTGTGAGCACGCGATCAAAGCCCCAAGCCAAGCCCCAGACTAAACCCGGCGCGGCGCCGGCTCAGACCGCGTCCCAATCGGCGTCGAATGGCAAGGGCAAGATCCTGCTGGCCGCGCTTGGCCTCTCAGGCATCGGTGGCGCGCTCGCCATGTACGCCCTGCCAATCTTCCTGCTGCTCTATGGCGGATTTCTGCCGACCCTGGTCGCCTATTTGACGGACGAGCGCCGCGGCAAGCACTTGCTGATCTCGGTTGCGACCATGAACGCCGCGGGCGTCCTCCTGGCGTGCCGCCCTCTTCTTGGCGGAAGTTTCTCGCTCGATGCCGGTTTCGCGATCGTCGGCAATCCATCGAATTGGATGACGATGTACGGCTTTGCCATGGCCGGATGGGTGCTGGTCTGGCTCGTGCCGATGGTCGTGAGCAACGTGCTCGA
Source organism: Alphaproteobacteria bacterium (assembly GCA_016869195.1). Lineage (GTDB taxonomy): Bacteria > Pseudomonadota > Alphaproteobacteria > UBA828 > UBA828 > SHWC01. The sequence goes on from VGET01000024.1 coordinate 11,410, forward strand.
GTTCATCTACAGCCAACGGCGCCGGGCGGCCGAGGTGGCACGCGACGAGCTTGTCGCGCAATGGCCCGGCGTGATCGGCCCGGCGGCGGCCGAGGACGAAGAGGCGGACGAGGGGAAAAAATCCGTCGCGCCAGCGTCCCGTCCGGGAATGGCGCCGAAGGCCAAGCCTACCTGATAAGGCGACCCCAGCGGTCAGGCGCAACGCTTACTTGGCGCGGGCGGGCAGGCGCTTGAGCCGCGCCCATCCTCGCCCTCGCGCTCGGCGAGGGTGGCGGTGCGCACGGACTTCTCGAGCTTCTGCAGCGCGCGCGCCTCGATCTGGCGCACCCGCTCGCGCGACACGCCCATCTCGACCGAGAGCGTCTCGAGCGTGGCCGCTTCATCGGCCAACTGCCGAGCCTCGATGACGCGGCGCTCGCGCGCGTTCAACACGCCCATCGCGTTCGCGAGCAGCTTCCGCCGGTGGCTCAGCTCCTCGCTCTCGCCAAAACTCGTCTCCTGATCGTCCGCGGGGTCGACCAGCCAATCCTGCCATTCGCTGCCGCTGTCGTCCTTCAGCGGCGCGTTGAGCGAGCGATCGGGGCCTGAGAGGCGGCGGTTCATCTCCACCACCTCTTCCTCGGTCACGCCGAGCGCGGCCGAGATCTGCCTCGCCTGCTCGGGCGAGAGATCGCCATCCTCGATCGCCTTGATCTGGTGCTTGGCCTTGCGCAGGTTGAAGAACAGCTTCTTCTGCGCCGCCGTGGTGCCAAGCTTCACCAGCGACCAAGAGTGCAGCACATACTCCTGGATCGACGCCCGGATCCACCACATCGCATAGGTGGCCAAACGAAAGCCGCGATCGGGGTCGAAGCGCTTGACGGCCTGCATCAGGCCGACATTGCCCTCCGAGATCAACTCGGAAACCGGCAGGCCATAGCCGCGATAGCCCATCGCGATCTTGGCGACCAGGCGGAGGTGGCTGGTCACCAGCCGATGCGCGGCCTCGGTGTCGCCATGCTCGCGCCAGCGCTTGGCGAGCATGAACTCCTCCGATTCCTCCAGCATCGGGAACTGGCGGATCTCGCGCAAATAGCGCGTGACGCCCCGATCATCACCGAGGGCGGGAAGCTGAGACGCCATGACCTGCTCTCTCTGGTGGTCTTTGCTTGGGCCGGCCAAGGGGCCGGCGATCGTTCTCAGGGCCGGAGTCCTGATGACTCAGGTCGGCCGCGCCGCTTGGCGCTGTTTCTCTAGCTTGCAGAGTGGGATGGCGAGGTCGCGCTTGTCAAGCGAAAGGCGCCACATTCGTCCTGCGCGATCGTACAGTTTGTGGGTGCCGGCATTGTAGACCACAACCGATTGAATTTCTCTCGCGCGATCCGCTACACTGCGCCCGAGCTGGCGCGAACCAGAAGGCGCGCGCCGGATTCGGTCGCCATCATCCAAGAGTTCCGACCCGGCGCCATTGCATGGCCGCCGCGGAGACCCGAGAATGCCATCATCGGTCCTGTCGATGTTCCCAACCCCCGATCCTTCCCCCGATCCGGTCGAGGCCGAGCGTTCGACCGGCATTTTGCCGTCGCAGTCGCTGCGTGAGGCGATCGCGAATGGCGAGGTGATGTCGAGCGAGCCGATCGGCGAGGAGCAGATTCAGCCGGCGAGCATCGATTTGCGCGTCGGCGCGGTCGCCTATCGGGTGCGCGCGAGCTTCCTCCCCGGCGAGCGCCAGACGGTCGGGCAGAAGATCGCCGGGCTCAGCATGTATCGCCTCGGGCTCGAGGGCGGCGCGGTTCTGGAGCGCGGTTGCGTCTATCTCGTGCAGCTCTTGGAGAGCGTCGAGTTCCGCAGGCGCACGTCTGCCGTGGCGAACCCGAAGAGCTCGACCGGGCGGCTCGACACCTTCGCGCGCCTCGTCACCGATGGCGGCAAGGAGTTCGACCGGGTGCGCGAGGGCTATAAGGGCCCGCTCTGGGCCGAGGTTTCGCCGCGCACGTTTTCGATCCGCGTGCAGACCGGCTCGCGCCTGATGCAGCTGCGCGTCCGGCGCGGCACGCCGACCGCGAGCGAAGCGGCGCTGCGTCGCCTGCACGAACAAGTGCCGCTGATCGATGCCGAGCTTGGGCGCGATGGCTTGAAGCGCGGGCTGCCCTTCACCATCGACGTGAAGGGCGATGGCGCCGGCGGCCTCATCGGCTTCAAGGCCAAGCGCAATACCTCGGTGATCGATGTCGATCGCATCGGCGCCTATGAGCCCGAGGAGTTCTGGGACCCGGTCTATGCCAAGGCGGGCGGCGGCGTGGTGCTCGACCCCGAGGACTTCTACATCCTCGCCTCCAAGGAATCCGTCGTGGTGCCGGCCGATCACGCGGCCGAGATGCTCGCCTATGACACGCTGGTCGGCGAGTTCCGCGTGCACTATGCCGGCTTCTTCGATCCCGGCTTTGGCCTCGCCGAGACCGGCGGCGCCGGCAGCAAGGCGGTGCTCGAGGTGCGCTCGCACGAGGTGCCGTTCCTGGTCGAAGAGGGCCAGATCGTCGGGCGTCTTTCGTACGAGCCGCTGATCGCGAAGCCCGACAAGCTCTATGGCCAGCGCATCGGCTCGTCCTATCAGCGCCAGGGCCTCACCCTCGGCAAGCAGTTCAAGCCGTTCATCCCGCGCTGACGGGGCTGGGAGCGAAAACGGCCCGCCCGCGTTCTGTTCGTCATTCCGGGCGCTAGGCGAGCCGACGATCGCAGATCGTCGCCGTGCGAGACTTGCGACCCGGAATCCAGCGCCGCGAACGCCTGTCTTGCTGCGCGATGGTTCCCGGGTTGACGGTCTCGCCGCGCTTGACCGTCCCCCGGGATGACGATCTCAAAGGGGGCGAGGATGATGGCGTCAATTCCTACGCCTTCGCCTCCAGCATCGCCAAAAGCGCCTGGAAGTCCTCCGGCGGGGGCGTGTCAAAGCTCATGGTCTCGCCGGTCATCGGATGAACGAGTGTCAACGTGGTCGCGTGCAGGGCCTGCCGGCGAAAGCCCGCGACCGCCGCGCGCTGCTCGTCGTTGAGCGCGTTCGGTGGCTTGCGTTGGCCGCCATAGAGCGGATCGCCGATCACCGGGTGGCCGCGCCCTGAAAGGTGCACGCGAATCTGATGCGTCCGCCCGGTCGCGAGCTTGCACTCGATGAGCGCGGCCGTGCCGCCGCCGAGCGCCTTGAGCAGCTTGTAAAAGGTGAGGGCGGGGCGGCCGCCCTTGCGCAGCAGCGCCATCTTCTTCCGGTCGCGCGTGCTGCGGCCGATATTGCCGCGGATCTCGCCCCAGGCCGGCGAGGGCACGCCCCAGACGAGCGCGACATAGGTGCGGCTCAAGGAGCGGTCGGCGAATTGTGCCGCGAGGCCGGCATGCGCCCGATCGTGCTTCGCGGCGACGATGAGCCCGCTGGTTTCTTTGTCGAGCCGATGCACGATGCCGGGCCGCTTAATGCCACCAATCCCTGACAGGCTCTCGCCGCAATGGGCGATCAGCGCGTTCACGAGGGTGCCCGAGGGCGTGCCCGGGGCCGGGTGCACCGCCATGCCCGGCGGCTTGTCGATGACGATGATGTCGTCGTCCTCGTAGATGACGCGGAGCGCGTGCGCCTCGCCCGCCGGCGCGCCGTCTTCGTCCGCCGGCGGCACATCGATCTCGATCGCCCGCCCCGGTTTGACCCGGTGGGAGGGCTCCGCTATGGTCTCGCCGCCGATCCGGACCCGGCCGTCCTCGATCAGCTTCTTGAGGCGGCTGCGCGAAAGCTCCGGCACCGCGTCCGCCAAGGTGCGATCGAGGCGCTGCGCCGCCGGAATCGCCTCGGCCTCGAGCCGGATCACCCGTCCACCACGCGCCATCACACCATGTCCCAGACCGCCATGAACGATCCCAATCGCATGATCCCGGCTCTCAAGGTCGCTGTCATCGTGATGGGCGTGCTCATCGTCATCGGGTTGGTCGGGCTCGGTTATATGGTGATCCAGAAACTCGGCAAGCGCGAGGCGGAAGGCGAGGCGGCGCCGGTTGTCGCGAGCGCGACGACCGAGACCGGACAGCCGGCGGTGGTGAATGTCGGTGCGCATCTGCAGAGCCTCGGTTTGCCCAAGGGCAGCACGGTCGGCGCGATGCAGACAAGCGAGGATCGCCTCGTGCTTACCGTGCGCGTGCCCGAAGCGGGCGAGCGCATCGTCATCATCGATCTGCGCAAGGGCACGGTAATCGGCCATGTCGCGCTCGAAGGCGCCAGTCCCTAAACAACTGAGCACGCTCGTGCTGACGCCGCATCAGCTCGCCGCGATCGTCGGCCATGCCGAGGCGTCGTATCCCGAAGAGGCCTGCGGCTTGATCGTCGGCAGGGTAACACGGGGCGTCGCCAAGGCCGGGCGCATCGAGCCGAGCGACAATGTCGCGGCCGAGCGACGGCGCGATCGCTTCGAGGTCGATCCGGTGGTCCGCTTCAAGGTGGAGCGCGCGTTGCGGGGCACGGACGAGGCGATCATCGGTCACTATCATTCGCACCCCGATCATCCGGCCTTGCCGTCATCGACCGATCTTGCGTCCGCGTTCGAGCCCGAGTTCGCCTGGGTCATTGTGTCGGTGCAGAAGGGCGAGGCGCGCGCCGCAACGGCGCATCAGGTGAGGCCGAGCGGCCGGGTGTTTCGCGCGATTGATCTCCGCCTCGCGGGAGAGGCGCGACGTGCACCGTCGCGCGCGCGCCGCTAGGACTGGTCGACCATGCCACCGCGCGCTGACCTTCGGCCCTCATGCTTCGGCAAGCTCAGGATGAAGACTACCGGACAAGCGCCTCATCCTGAGTCTGTCGAAGGATGGGGCCCAGGACTTCTCGTTTCCAGCATTGGGATCTGACGTGGACTTCCGCAGCGACAACATCGCGACCGTGGCGCCGGCGGTGATTGAGGCGATTACGCGCGCCAATCACGGCACCGCTGGCTCCTATGGCGGCGATGAGATCAGTTTGCGCCTGGACGAAAAATTCACGCGGCTGTTCGGCAAGAGCGTGCGCGTGTTTCCGGTCGCGAGCGGCTCAGTCGCGAACGCGCTCGCGCTTTCGGTGATGACGCCGTCCTATGGCGTAATCTACGCGCACCAAGGCGCGCACGTGAACAATGAGGAGTGCGGTGCGCCGGAATTCTTCGCCGGCGGCGCACGCCTTGTGGGCCTCGAGGGCGAACACGGCAAGATCGTGCCGAAGACGCTCGAGGCCGCGCTCATGCTCTCTGGCAAAGGCTTCGTGCATTGCGCGCAGCCGGCTGCCCTGAGCCTGACCCAATCGACCGAGTGGGGCACGGTCTATACGCCGGCCGAGGTCGCGGCGCTGTCCGAAAGCGCGCGCAAGGGCGGCCTCGCGGTGCACATGGACGGCGCGCGCTTTGCAAACGCCGTCGCCTCGCTCGGCTGCGCGCCGGCCGACATCACGTGGCGCGCCGGGGTCGACGCGCTCTCCTTCGGCGGAACCAAGAATGGCGCGCTTGCGGTCGAGGCGATCGTCCTATTCCGCACCGAGCTGGCCGAGGATCTGGCCTTCAAGCACAAGCGCGCCGGCCAGCTGATGTCGAAGATGCGCTTCTTCGCGGCGCAGCTGGACTCGCTGATCACGGATGATTTGTGGTTGCAGCTCGCGCGCCGTGCCAATCAGCTCGCGCGTCGCTTGTCGGAAGGGCTCGCGGCCTTTCCCGGCGCCTCGCTCGCGGCGCCGACCGAGGCGAACGAGGTGTTCGTGACTCTGCCACGCGTGGTGATCGATGGGCTGAAGGCGGCGGGCGCGCTCTTCTATGGCTGGCCCGAACCCTGGGCCGACAGCCCGACTATCCGCCTCGTCACCCGCCACGACATGGCGGACGCCGAGGTCGATGGATTCTTGAGGCTTGCGGAGAAGCTCAGCCGGCGATGACGCAGTAGACTTTTTGCGCCTGCAGCTTCTCGCAGAACTCGTAGGCTTCGCGCGCCGATTTGAACGGGCCGGTCGAGAGCCGGAACGCTTTGCCTTTGCTTTTGCCGAGTTCGACCGGCGTGATCTTGGGTGTGAGCTCGCCGAACAGCGTCTCGTGCTTGATCCAGAGTGCGGCGGAGCCCGAGGTCGCGGCCGGCTCGGTCTTGTACGTTGCGAGCGTCACCTCGACCGGCTTCTTCAGCGTCACCTCGGCTCCCGTGGTGGCGGCCTTTTCTTCGGCCGGCTCGTCCGCGCTCGCCGAGGTCAGCTCGACATGGCTCATGTTCGCGGCCGAGCCTTGGTGTGACATGCGAGCCGCGCGCCCGGCCTCGAGCGACCAGGTTGTGCTCGCCTCGCCCTCGGGCGCGATGCGCGCGCTCTGCTGCCAGCGCGGATTGCGCAGGCGCTCCAGGCGGAAGGCCGCGATACGCGCGGCATCGGAATCGCTCAGGCGTTCATCGCCCTCGACCGCGACCGGCGCATCGCCGGCCGGCCGCACCAGGCTGGCATAAAGGTCAGCGGCTTTTTGCTCACGGTCGGTCGCTTCATAGACCGCCGCGAGATTGAGCTTCGCCGCCGCGCTCGACGGGTTGACCTGCAGCGCGGCCTCGAGCAGCGTCTCGGCCTCGAGATACTCGCCCCGGTCGATCGCGACCGCCGCCTCGCTCACCAGGCGCTGATCGGTGGGCAGGTTCTTGTCGCCGAAGACCTCGTCGAGCTGGGCATTGACCGCCTCTTTCATCTCGGTGTTGAGGCGCTGCGTCACCTGGCAGCCGGCCATCTGGAACGCGCCGAGCGCGCAGGCGAGCGCCAACGCGACACGAAGCGCGCGGCGCAGATTTTCTGAGCGGTGGGCGATGTGGGGTCTCATGGGGGCGGCCTCGGTGAAGCGCGGCACGTCGCGCGCGGCGATTAGACCGCCCGAGGTGCTAAGGTTCGGTGAAACCGCGGGCGTCGCCGCCTCGGTCATTGCTTTTGGGGCGGTCCTGGGCTATCACCCATGCCTCCGCGCCCGGACGTCCCCATCGTCTAGAGGCCTAGGACGGCGGCCTCTCACGCCGCAAACAGGGGTTCGAATCCCCTTGGGGACGCCAACAAATTCAAGTATTTACGGATTTCGACGCCAGTCAAGTTTGACTGGTTCTCTACTATGTCTCCGCCGGATGGGTTCAGGCTTTGAGTGAGCAGCTCGAAACCAAACCTGCTTTCCCCTGGGGTAGGCGTAGCGCAACGCATCGCCGGAGGGCGCTCTCCGAGGCGGGATAGCGCGATCAGGCTCGGTTCTTGAAGCGCGAGCGGTCGTTGCCGGTCTCGATGATCTCGCCATGATGGGTGAGCCGATCGAGCAGCGCATTGGTCATCTTGGCGTCGCAGAACCCGCTCGGCCACTCGCCGAAGGCGAGATTGGTGCTGACGATGATCGAGGTACGCTCATAGAAGCCGGCTGACCAGATGGAAGAGTAGCTGCCCGCCGGTCTGTGCGAAGGGCAGATAGCCGAGCTCATCGAGAATGATCAGGTCGAGGCGCGTGAGATAGTCGGCGAGCCGCCCCTGGCGACCGGCGCGGTCATGGCCAGACCGGCGGCAGGCCGCGGCATTGGCGGTTTCGATGCGCCCATCGGCGCCGAAGGCGACGATGCCGCCGAAGCTGTCCTCGATGACGTGCTCCATCGTCGTCGCGCTCCGCCGCAACCGGCCCCGCCACCGAAGCCATTGCCGTTGCCATCACCGGTCGCAGCGGCCGACACGCTTACGCTCGCGGCGCGTGACGCCAGATCCCGGAACATGGCGGACCTCCAGTCCGCGCACCGATATCGTGCGCGGTCGCTGATAAAGTGTTCCGTGTAAATAGCGCCAACACCGCATAAGAATGGCTTGTAGAAGCTGGTCAATCGGAGCGCCGATTTCGCCCGTCCGGAGGTGGCGCCTGTTCACCAAGAGGCGGGCGATCCATCGTGGTCTGTTGCGAAGCAACGAGATGGGTGGTTAAGCCCGTCAAACGAAGAGGCGAGGGACACGCACGTTCGCTCGCCGCCTGGTTGCGGGCGCGACGAAACTCGGTTACCGGCGAGGCCACCGGCGCTGGTCGCCAAATGGCGCCGAAACGATGACGCCAGCGTGAGGCGAAGGCTGGGCAGCGGGGTGGTCGGCGCGGTCGCCCTTGCTCGATAACCGCGATACGAAAGGATTTGGAAAAAAAACCGACGGCAAGGTGTTTCCTATCCGCCGGAGTCTGCCCGACCGTGTCCGGCCGTGTGCAACAATCGTAAACACAGGAGAAACCTCTCATGGCCCGCAGGAAGGCTCGGCACACACATTCCCCCCTTGCGCGCGCGGCGACGGCGAGCTTGCTCGCCGTGGCGATCGCGATCGGCGGTCTTGCCACAATCGCTGTCGCCGACCTGGTCATCCCGAAGGCCGAGGCCAAGGGTGGCAATGGCGGCGGCAATGGTGGCGGCAATGGTGGTGGCAACGGCGGCAATGGCGGGGGTGGTGACGGTGGCCCCGGCAACGGCAATGGCGGCAATAGCGGCAATGCTGGTCAGGGCTCGGCCAGCGCCGGCGATGGCGACGGTTCGGACGGTTCGGCCACGCCCAATGCGCCCTCGCACGCTCAGGCCAACAAGAGCGCCAGCTCGGCCGACAATGCCAGCGCGACCGCGGTCGCCAACGCCAATATCAACAGCGCGGTTGCGGCGGTGGCGGCGGCCAACGCTGAAGGCGAGGGTGACGGCGACGGTGACGGTGACGGTGACGGTGACGGCGATGGCACCGTGGATGGCTCCGACGTCACCGATGGCTCGACCGACGGCACCGACACCGCCTCGACCGACACGACCAGCGTGGACGCGGCCGCGGCGGTGGCCGGCGAGTAGTACCAAGGCGCGATGACACAAGCGAGCGGAGCGAGCGCCCGGCACCTGAGGGTTGAAGTGAACTTGTTTTCCCGCAAGCGGCGGGCCGGGCGGCAAAGCGCCGCTCCGCCCGCCGTTTTGCCTGGGGCTCATCACGCGCACTTGATCGCGGCGTGGTTCCGGCGGCGCAGGATTGGGCCGGCGCCAGCGTGAATCCTGTGCGGGCCGACGGAGCCATAGAACACCCGTCGGGCCTTCAAGGAGCCAATGATGATCAAGACGGTTGGGTTTCGTTCCGCGGTGGCCGGCATCGCCATGGCAGCGCTGTGTCTCGGCACGGTTTCCGAGGCCGTGGCCGGGGCGGCGGCGCTCGCGCAGAAGCCTGGGGTCGAGCGCGCGCTGGTGGCGGCGGAGGCGCCGGTGCTCAAGGCCGCGAGCCGCACCAATTTCGGCAAGGACTGGACCCACGATCCGCACGACCGCCGCGGCCCGCATGATGAGCACGAATCCGATGGCCGGTACGGGCGCGACAACGGCGACTACGACTACGGCCGCGACGATGATGGCTATGATTATGATTATGGCGGCTATGACGATGGCGGCGACGTCGACGATGGCCGTCATGATCGTGGTGACCGTGGTCGGCACGATGATCGCTGCTGGTCGCGTGATTGCGACGGCAATCGCGATCGCGACTACGATTACGACCGGCCGAGCGATCATCACGATGAGGCCAGTGACAATAGCGGCCTGGATCAAGGCGGTCTGAAGGCCGTGCTGATCGGCGGCGCGATCGCGGCCGTGCTGCTCGGCGGCGTCCTCGGCGACGATTGATCGCGCGTTTCCTAGTCAACTCGCGATCGGTGCCTTCGTTTCTCGGCGGCTTCGGCCCGTGCCGAGGCCGCTTGCCGTTTGCCCGTCACCCTCGCCATAGTGGGACCAAGACCTTGGGGGAGGGGAGCGATGTTGCGGGTGGCGGCGATCGGGCTCGGCTGGTGGAGCGGCATGCATGCGAGCGCGATCGAGGGCTCCGAGCTCCTGCGCATCGAGGCCTGTCACAATGATTGCGGTGACGCGGCGTATGACAGCGCGGCGA
>VGET01000025.1 GCA_016869195.1 Alphaproteobacteria bacterium
GGCACCGCAACCCCATGCCTTATTTTCAATCTAGAAGAATGAGTTATGAAAAAGCCATATTTTTCTCGTGTCTTTGCCTGAATTGAGCCGATGTCAGTTGATCTATGTCGCAGGAGGGTGGAAAAAATTGTGATCCTGGAATTTTCCTCGGATACCGCACGGATCGGAGCGGCCTCATGCGAGGCTGCCTAGCTCGCCCCAAAACCTTTGATCTAGGCGACTCCGCGCGAATTGATGGCCCGGGCTTGTTCACGCCGGCGGATTGCGCAGCGCCGCTTGGGTCGCCTCGTCGGCGGGGTAGAAGGTCTCGAGCGCGAGCTCCGAAAGGGTCACGTCGAGCGGTGTGCCGAACACGGTCGTGGTGCTGAAAAAGGAAAGAACGCCGCCTTCCGTGCTCAGGCGGAAGGGTACGACGATGCCGGTCAGGTCCAGGCCAGGAGGCGGAGATCCGGCGGGCCGATGAGGCGCCGGATAGGTTCGAAGCTCGTCAAGCAACGCCGCCAAGGTCGGATCGGCCGAGGTTTCGACCTGCCGCCGCAGGCGCTCGAGCACGTGCGCGCGCCACTCCACGAGGTTCGCGATCCGTGGCGCGAGCCCACCAGGATGGAGGGTGATCCTGAGCACGTTGATCGGCGGCGCCAAGAGGGCCGGCTCCTCAACCGTCATGAGCCGCTGCACCGCACCGTTCGCCGCCACCAGGGTCCAATGCCGATCGACCGCAAGCGCCGGGTAGGGCTCGTGCCCCTTGAGAATGAGGTCAACCGCTTGGCGCAGCGGATCGGCGCCCGGCTCCTTGAAGCCATGATCGCGAAAGCTCGGCGCGAACCCGGCGGCGACCAGGAGCACATTGCGCTCGCGCAACGGCACGTCGAGCCGCTCGGCCAGATGCAGCACCATGTCCCGGCTCGGGCGGGCGCGGCCGGTCTCGATGAAGCTCAAGTGCCGCGTGGAGATCTCGGCCTCGACCGAAAGATCGAGCTGGCTCAGGCGCCGCCGTTGGCGCCAGGTGCGCAGCAGCTCGCCGACCGGCTGGGTCTCCCCCATCATGGCCGGAAGATAGCGCCACGGGTCTCCGACATCCAATGATCTGTCAGGTAATCGACGGCACGCGCCCGATGGTCGATATCGACAGGCAGGCCCGGCGCGATGCCGGCGCCCTGATCAAGGAGACCATCATGGGCAACATGAATCATCTGGTTGATCGCTACATCGCCATGTGGAACGAGACCGACCCTGACCGCCGGCGCGGCATCATCTCGGAGATCTGGACCGAAACGGCGAGCTACCGCGACCCGAAACTGGAGGCCGAAGGCCGCGAGGGCATCGATGCCATGGTTCAGAAGGTGCAGGCTGCCTATCCCGGTCACCGCTTCAAGCTCGTGAGCGACGTCGACGTGCACCACGATCGGCTGCGCTTCACCTGGGAGGTTGGCGTCGAGGGCGGGCCGATCCTCGCGCGCGGCCTCGACTTCGCCGTCGTGACCGGGGAACAGCTTCAGTCGATGACCGGCTTCTTCGACGTCATCAACGCGCCGGCGAAAGCGGCCGTTGCCGCGTGAACGTCGCGACGGCAGAGAAATGGCCCTCCCTCGCTCTCACGAGGGAGGGCCACTCCGAAACGTCGCGCTTCAGCTGAACGGCGTCGGGTCGACGAAGCGCTTCAGCACGTTCTCGGTCATGCGGGCGACGTTGTTCTTGTAGTTGTTGTGGCTGAGCGAGCCGGCCCAGGCGATCGAGCTCGTGGAGAACACCGCGCCGCCCGAGGCGAGCTCGTAGAACACGATGTCCGCGCGCACGAGCTCGTTCTCCTGCCCGCCGAGGCCTGGGTAGTTGATCAGGATCTCCTCGCACACCACGAGATAGATGTTGGTGTGATTCTCGGACGAGGCGAGCACGAGCGCGTTTGGCGGCGTGCCGAGCAGGCGATCGGCTCGATCGAGCTCGAGGCCGGCCGCGCCACCGCCGATCAGGCCGAAATCGCCGATCAGCTCGTTCGCGCCGATGCCTTTCATGACAAAGGCCGCGCGCGGATTCTTTGCGTCGGGCTTCTGGCGATAATAGGACGAGAGGTCGAAGCCCTGGGCCGAGAACCCGGTGCCGGCGGTCGTTTGCGGCGCGCGGCCATTGCGCCGCCAGAGCCCGCCATATTCGCCGGTGAAGCTCATGTAGTATTCGCCGGTGCGCGCCTCCCAGGCACGAATGCCGCCTTCGCCGCGGCGCACCTCCATCGTGCCCGGAACCGACTTGTGGAACGCGACGCGCCAATAGAAGCCGTTGGCGCCGAGATACATGATGCGTCCGCCCTTGGCCTTGAAGGCCTCGAGCGCATCGAGCATCTCCTTGCTCGAATATTCCGGATGGGTGCTGGTGATCAGGACCTGGTGGTTCTCGATCACCGAGAGGCCCTCGAGGTGAAGGTCCTCGTCGCTCACCACGTCATACTCGATGCCGGTGTGATCGAGCCAATCGACGATGTGGGTGTCGGCGTTGAACTGCCAGAGGCCGGAGCCCGTGCCGCCGAGCCACGACGAATATTTCGGCCGCATATTGAGCACGGGACGCAACCGCGACGAATAGCAGATGCCGCTGCCGTCCGAATGCGTGTCGTAGCAGGACGCGCCATATTCGCGGCGCTCGTTGAGGTGCATGTTCTGCGTATTTACCGTCGAGAGTTTGCCGGTGAGCAGCTGCGCGAGCGGCGCATCGGTCACCATGCACTCATTGGCATAGGCGAGGTAGCTCGCGGTCGGCATCAGATAGACCGCCTTGGCGGTCGCCTTGCCGCGCGGCGGCCGCACCGCGAACGGCACATATTCCTCGTCCTTGCCCGCCTTCAGCCGCATGGCATAAAGGCCGCTCTTCAGCGTCTTCGGCACGACGAAGGAGAAATCGGTCTCCCAGGCGGCGTCATTGATGTCGTCATCATGGAAGTGGATGGCGCCATATTGCTCCGGCGCGTGGCGCCAGCTCATCTCGCTGCCATCCCAGTTGTAGCCGGTCATGGCGCGCGCCGGCATCTGCACGATTTCGCCATCGAGCCGGTTGGGCCCGGTGTCGGTGACGCGGGTCGTGGTGATGCCGATCGAGAAGTCCCACGCGCCGACGAGATCGGACATCAGGTGCGCCGGAATCGGCCCCTTTGCCACCTCCATCATTTCGGCCCGGTTGAGCACCCGGTTGGCGATGCGCGGCCGATCGATCTTGCCGTTGAAGTGGCCCTTGCAGACGGTGCGGCCCTTGTCCATGCCCTCGAAATAGGCGCCGAAAATGAGCGGGCAGTCATGCTTGCCGATGCTCTTGAGCGTCGATTTGCGCTTGAGGAACGCGCGGTCATTGGTGCGGGCATAGTGCTTGAGCGGCTCCTGGTAGAGCTTCACCTCCTTGGTCTTGGCGTCATAGGAGGCGGCGACGAAATACCATTCGCGCGCAACCAGCGGCTTGCCCGTGTTGATCACCTCGATCTTGCCGGCGTCATCGCCAAGGCAGAGCGCGAGCGAGCCGTCACGCTTGGTGATGATCAGCGCCGCGCCGGATTTCTTCGGCGTCTCACGCCAATAGGAGATCAGGCCCTGCGTGCCCTTGGCCGGCGTGGTCGGCCAGACATAGGCCTGCAGGGTGAAGCTGCCGAGGCCCTCGAGCGCCGGCGCCGAGGGCACCGCCACGAACGAGCCGGCATGGATGACCTGCTTGCGTCCCTTGTAGGACTTGCTGGCGCCGCTCTTGATGACCTTCTCCTGAAAGCCCGGTCCCGCCGGGTTCTCGTCACCGCAGCGCAGGCGCACAAGGTCGGCCTTGTATTCGGAGGCCTCGCAATTGACCTTGAACTCGATCGCCTCGCCCGGCACGACGCTGATCTTGTCGGCATAGGCCGTGATTTTCAGCATGGCGCGTCCCCCTGTGTTCGGCCTATTTCAGCGTCTCGCCCGTATGCAGCTTCCAGCGCAGCTTGAAAACATGCCATTCGGCCTCCTCGAGCGAGTCGAAGGTCTGGTCGAGCAGCTTCAGCGGCTTGCCGCGCTCGCCGGTGGTCTGCGCCAGCTGCCACTTTTTGTGGGGCTTCAGCGTGACCAGGCAGTATTTGTCGGCCATGCCGGCGCCGCGAAACCGGTTGAGCACCTGTTGCAGCTGAGGCGAATGGTGTCCGACCGGGTTCTTGCGAAACTCCTCGATGACCCGTCGATCTGCGGCCGAGATCTTGAAGCGGCCTTCCGGTTCCTGAACTTGAGCCATGCGTTCCTCCGGCGTTGCGAGCAAGTGAGGTGGTCGCATTAAACCGTGCGAGCAAGGGCGGTGCAACCCGCAAGCGGCGACCAGGGCGCACGCACCGCTTGACGGCGGCGGGCGCTTCATGCTGCTAAGCGGTCTGGCCTAACCAGCCCTGAGAGGGGCGCGACCATGCCGTTCTTCGAGGACTTCGCGTTCGACGATGTGCCTGCGCTCGGCGGGGTGGATTCGGCCGCCTTCAAGCAGGGGATGCGGCTACTTTCCGCCGGCGTCACCATCGTCACGACCGCGATCGGTGCCCAGCGCATCGGCCTGACCGCGACCGCGGTGTGCTCGCTCACCGCCGAGCCCGCCATGCTGCTCGTCTGTGTCAACCGCGAGGCCGGCGCGCACGACCCGACGCTTCAGTCGCGCATTTTCTGCGTCAACGTGCTCGCGGTTCAGCACCTAGACCTTGCCATGCTGTTTGCCGATCGCACGCGCGTGCTCGAGCGCTTCGATCATGGCCAATGGGGTACGCTCGCGACCGGCGCACCGGTGCTGCTCGATTCGCTTGCGAGCTTCGATTGCATCCTCGGGCAGACGCTGAAGGCCGAGACCCACACCGTGCTGATCGGGCGCGTGCAGGCGGTGCGCACCTCGCCCAGCCTCGAGCCCCTGCTCTATGCGAACGGCAAGTTTAGCTCGTTCGTGAACGGCGCTGGTTGAGCCGATTCAGGGCCAGGGTTCTTCCTTCAAATAGCGTTCCTCTTCGGGCGTTGAGACGCGCCCGAGCGCCGCGTTGCGATAGGGAAAGCGACCGAAGCGCCCGATGGTGCTGCGGTGGCGCTCCGCCGCCTCCATGACCGACGGAGACGGATGGTTGAGCGTGCGGAAGAGTGCGACCGAGATGTCTTGATCCTCGAGGGTCTCGCTGTGCTCGAACGGCACGTAGAAGAACCATCGCTTTCTCATCTCGAACGTCTGATCGTGGCCGCGTTCCAGGGCTTCGCGCGCCGCGTCGAGTGCCATGGCATCGGTTTCAAAGGCCTCGGCCGTGCCGCGAAACATGTGGCGTGGAAACTGATCGAGCACGAGCACGAGCGCGAGGCATTCCGCCGGGTCGCTTGTCCAGGCGGAAAGCCGTTGCACCTTGACGTCGACATAGGTCGCGCGAAAGCGCGCGGTGACCTCCTGGTCGAAAGCCGGCACGGGCGGGCCGAACCAGCGGGGCTCGGCCTCGGCGCTGAACCAGAAGTCGAGCACCGCCTGCGCCCTCGGGTCAGTCATCGCGGCGGCACGATTTGGCGCAGCGCTTGATCCGCCATCACCTCGACGAGCGCGTCATGGAGGAGGGCGGCCCAGCGCTGGGCGCCCTCACGAGTCGCGATCAGGTCCTGGCGCAGCTCGATTTCGATGTGCGGGAGCCCGCGCGCCTGGGCGTGCACCGGCACCGAATAATCGGACGGACCGATGATCGCGTAGGGCTCGTTCTCGCCGATGGTGAGCGTGGGATCGCGCCGCGAGAGGGCGCGGTGCAGCGGCGCAACCAACCGCGTGTCGTGCTCGAACAGAAGGCCGATCTGCCAAGGCCGCGCCCGACCGTTCATCACCGGCGTGAAGCTGTGGATCGAGAGGAAGAAGGGCACGACGCCTTGGTCCAGCACCCGATCGAGCCGGTGCGCGATCGCCTGATGGTAGGGCGCGAAGAAATAGGCCGCACGCAGCCGGCGCTGCTCATCGCCGAGCGCCTGGTTCGCCGGCACGGTGGTGCCGTCGCTCGTCAAGGGGATCGAGGTGGGCGAGGGCAGCGGCCGGTTGCAATCGATGATCAGCCGCGAATAGCCGGAGAGAAAAGCCGGCGCATCAAATGACGCCGCGAGCGCGCGGGTAACGTCGGCGGCGCCGATGTCCCAGCCGATATGGCGGTCGAGCTCGGCCTGGGGCAGACCCAGGCGCTGCATGTGGCCCGGCACCGCGTTCGCGGCGTGGTCGCAGCACAGCATGACCAAGGGGTCGCCGGTCGGGTTCACCACCTCGACGGGTGGCGGGTCGGCGCTTTCCAGGCGGGCGGGGTCGAAGGCGAAGGGCGCGGTCATGGCGGGAATGGCTCGGGCTGGCGCGCGGAGCATAGGGCGCGGCGTGAAAATCGGCTAGACTGACGGCAAAATCGGCTAGACTGACGGCGAGGCAGCGCCGGAGGACCGTTCCCAGTTCCCGTCATGCCCGGCCTTGAGCCAGGCGTCCGGTTCTTTTGGGCGACTGGATGGCCGGGACAAGCCCGGCCATGACAAGTTGTGGTGGGGCGGGGCGCCGTCGGTACATGAACGGAGGAAAGAACCGCTATGACCACACCGACCTGGCCGACCACCCGAGACCTGCCGCTCGTTCCCGGGCGTTCGGCGCTCCTGATCGTGGACGTGCAGAATTATTGCTGCCACCGGAACGGCGGCGAGTTCCACGGGCTCAGCCCGGCGCAGTTCAAGGAGAAATTCGGCGGCTTCTTCGAGCGGTTCGAGCGCACCGCGCTGCCCAATCTGAAACGCCTGATCGCGGCCTGCCGCGCCGGCGGGGTCGAGGTGCTCTTCACCACAATCGAGAGCCTGACCAAGGACGGGCGCGACCGCAGCCTCGACTACAAGATCACCGGGTTCAACGTGCCCAAGGGCTCGTGGGACGGCAAGGTGATCGACGCCATCGCGCCGGGCGAGGACGAGATCGTGCTCCCGAAATCATCGTCCAGCGTGTTCATCTCGACCAACATCGACTATGTGCTGCGTAATCTCGGCATCGAGCGCCTCGCGATCGCCGGCATCTATACCGATCAGTGCGTCGAAGGCGCGGTGCGCGACGCCTGCGACATGAACTATCTGGTCACGCTGGTCGAGGACGCCTGCGCCACCTACACGATGGAGCGCCACGAGAACTCGCTCAAGGCGCTGAAAGGCTATTGCCGGACCGTGAAGACGGATCAGGTGGTGGCGGAGCTCAAGGGCGCCACCCGCAAGGCGGGGTAGGGGCGGACCTCGTTATGATCGAAGCCCTCCCCCTTGAGGGGGGAGGGCTAGGGAGGGGGTGAGCCTCGGGCTGGCAGAGGCCGCCGCGTACGCCCCACCTCACCCCGGGAACGCATGCGTTCCCGCCTCTCCGCCCAGGGCGGAGAGGGAGGCTAGTCATCCCCGCCTGAAGCGTAGCCGTAATCGCGGCGCGCGGCGTCGCGCGTGACGAAGCCCTCGCGCAGGTCTTCCTCCACCATCGTGCGGTCACGCGATCTGGGGTCGCCATAGCCGCCGCCGCCTGACACTTCGAGGCGCACGCGATCGCCGGTCTTCAACATGATGTTCGAATATTTGGACGACGAGCGCTTGTTGTAGGCCTCGACGGTGGTGCGCCAGTCCTTGCGGCCACTTTGCTGAAACAGGGTCGCGCCGTTGCGGCCCTGGCCGCCGCCGAACAGCGACCAGGTTTTCACCTTGTGACGATCGGTGCACTGGCTTGCCGTGATCTCCGGCGCGGCGGTGCGGAGCGTCTTCTGAAAGCCGAGCCCGCCGCGGAACTTGCCGGGGCCGCCCGAATCCGGCAGCAGCGTGTAGTTCTCGACCACGAAGGGGAAGCGGGTCTCGAACACCTCGGTCGGGTTGAAGCGGCAATTGCCGTTGATACAGATGACCGCGTCGTTGCCGTCCGCAAAGGAACGCCCGCCCCAACCGCCGGACATCAAATCGTAGCAGGCGTAGAACTCGTCATGCTCGGGGTGATAGCCGCCGAACACGAAGTTCCCGCCAGTGCCGGACTCTGACGCCATGGCGCGCTCGGGCACGCACTTGGAGAGCGCGCCAATGACGATGGCGGCGAGGCGCGGATGCGTCTCGGTGTTGCCGGCCACCTCGGGCGCCGGATAGTCGACATTCGCCACGCTCGCCGGCGGCGCGACCACGCGGATCGGGCGGAAGCAGCCCGAGTTCTTCGGGATGGTCGGGTCGGTCAGGTGAAACATCGCGTTGTAGGTGGCACCCCAGGTGACGCCGAGCGTCGCGTTGATCGGCCCCTTGGCCTGGGGTGAGGAGCCGGTGAAATCCGCCACGATCTCGTCGCCCTGCACGTGCATCGTCACGAACAGGCGGTAGGGCTTGTCCTCGATGCCGTCGTTCTCAACCCAGTCCTCGAAGCTGTAATGGCCGTCGGGGAAGCTCGCGATCTCGCTTCTCATGCGCCGCTCGGCATAATCCATGAGGTCGGCGCAGGTCTTCTTGAAGACCGTCTTGCCGTATTTCCGAATCAGCTCGGCGATGCGCTTTTCACCCAGGTCGAGCGAGCCGATCATGGCGCGGAGATCGCCATAATTGTGGCGCGGCGTGCGCACATTGGCGAGCCAGAGCTTCCAGACCTCGGGCACGTCCTTGTTGCGCTTCCTGATCTTCACCGGCGGGAGCCGAATGCCCTCATGGAAGATCTCGGTCGCCTCGCCGGCAAAGCCGCCCGGCACCATGCCGCCGACTTCCGCGACATGCCCGATCGCGACGCAAAAGCCCATCATCTCGCCATCGACGAAGAACGGCTTGAACAGGGTGTGCTCGGGCACATGCAGGCCGCCGCGATAGGGGTCGTTGTGGATGATGACGTCGCCCTCTTCGAGCGTATGGAGCGGAATTTCCTGCGCGCAGGTCTTGATCACGAGCGGCATGCCGCCGATCTGTGCGGGACAGAACTCCGCGACCGAGATCATGTTGCCCTCGGTGTCCGTGAGGGCGCAGGTGAAGTCGAGGCCCTCATTGAAGATCGTCGAATAGGACGTCTTCATGAGGAGGATGCCCATCTCACGGCAGATCGACACCATCGAGGAATCGATGATGTTCATGGTGACGAGGTCGAGGTCGCGCGATGCGGCCATGGCGGGGCTCCAATCGGATGCGTTGGGCCTAGCCTAGCGGGTTCGACGGCTGAGGGCCAATCGGATTGACCGACGCGCCAAGTTCGGTCACCGCTCTCCGGCCGGCCCGTTTTCCTTCGTCATTGCCGGGCTTGACCCGGCATCCGGTTTCTTGAACGGACTGGATGCCCGGGTCTTCGCCCGGGCATGACGAGGCAGGAAAGGGGCCGTTGCGTGCGCTGAAAGCCGAGTCCTCAATCATCCCCGCCGGTGGCATAGCCATAGTCGCGGCGCGCGGATTCGCGCGTGACGTAACCCTCGCGCAAATCCTCCTCGATCGCCGCGCGCTCACGCGTCTTGGGGTCGCCATAGCCGCCCCCGCCCGAGACCTCGAGGCGCACCCGATCGCCCGCATGAAGGTGCACGTTCGAGTATTTCGAGGAGGACGCGCGGCCATAGGCCTCGACCGTCGTGCGCCAGTCCTTGCGCCCCTGCGGCTGGAACAGCGTCGCGCCATTGCGCCCCTGACCGCCGCCGAACAGCGCCCAGGTCTTGACCTTGTGGCGGTCGGTGCACTGGCTCGCGGTGATCTCGGGCGCGACCGCGCGGAGAGTCTTCCGATAGCCGAGTCCACCGCGATGTTTGCCGGCGCCCGCGGAATCGGGGATCAGCGCGAAGTCCTCCACCACGAAGGGAAAACGCGTCTCGAACACTTCGGTCGGGTTGAAGCGGCAATTGCCGTTGATCGCGATGGTCGCGTCATTGCCGTCGGCATAGGAGCGGCCGCCCCAGCCGCCCGACATCAGGTCGTAGCAGGCGTAGTATTCGTCGTGTTCCGGGTGTTGACCGCCGAACACAAAATTGCCGCCCGTGCCGCTTTCGGCGGCCATGGCGCGCTCGGGCACGCACTTGGAAAGCGCACCGATGACGATCGCGGCGAGACGCGGGTGGGTCTCGGTGTTGCCGGCAACTTCGGGCGCCGGATAGTCGACATTTGCGACCGTGCCCGGCGCCGCCAGCACGCGCACCGGGCGGAAGCAGCCCGAATTCTTCGGGATCGTCGGGTCGGTCAGATGGAACACGGCGTTGTAGGTCGAGGACCACGAGACGCCCAAGGTCGCGTTGATCGGCCCCTTGGCCTGGGGTGAGGAGCCGGTGAAGTCCACCACCATCTCATCGCCCTGCACGTGCACCGTGACGAACAGGCGATAGGGCTTGTCCTCGATGCCGTCGTTCTCGACCCAATCTTCGAACGTATAGTGGCCGTCCGGGAAGGCCTCAATCTCGCTCCTCATGCGCCGCTCGGCGTAGTCCATGAGGTCGTTGCAGGTCTTCCTGAAGACGTCCTTGCCATACTTGCGCACAAGCTCGGCGATGCGCTTTTCCCCCAGATCGAGCGAGCCGATCATGGCGCGGAGATCGCCGTAATTGTGGCGCGGCGTGCGCACATTGGCGAGCCAGAGCTTCCACACCTCCGGCACGTCCTTGCCGCGCTTCATCACCTTGATCGGCGGCACGCGGATGCCTTCATGGAAGATCTCGGTCGCCTCGCCCGCGAAGCCGCCCGGCACCATGCCGCCGACCTCGGCCACATGGCCGATCGCGACGCAGAAGCCCATGAGCTCGCCATCGACGAAGAACGGCTTAAACAGCGTGTGCTCAGGCACGTGCAGGCCGCCCCGATAGGGGTCGTTGTGCATGATCACGTCACCCTCATCGAGTGAGGAGAGCTTGATCTCCTGCGCGCAGGTCTTGATCAACAACGGCATGCCGCCGATCTGCGCCGGGCAGAACTCCGCGACCGCGATCATGTTACCCTCGGTGTCCGTGAGGGCGCAGGTGAAGTCGAGCCCCTCGTTGAAGATCGTCGAGTACGACGTCTTCATCAGCAGGATGCCCATCTCGCGGCAGATCGACACCATCGAGGAATCGATGATGTTCATGGTGACGAGATCGAGGTCGCGCGATGGAGTCATGCGGAGCTCCCAATTATGACAACTTTCACCCCTCACCCTCCCATCACTTCGTGATAGGCCCCTCCCTCTCCCTCGGGGGGAGAGGGGGCTCCGGCGCGAGGTCTATTGCCCCTCTCCCCATGTGGGAGAGGGGGCGACGCTCGGGCGATAGCCCGGGCGTCGCGGGTGAGGGGCTAGAAACTCAATCGCCGCCGCCAGCCTCGAGGCCGTAGACCTTGCGCGCGACATCCTTCGAGATGTAGCCCTCGCGCAGGTCTTCCTGCACCTGATCGCGCGGGCGCTTCTTCGGGTCGCCCCAACCGCCGCCGCCCGGCGTCTGGAAGCGCATCGAATCACCCGGCTGGATGCGGATGTTGGCCCACTTCGACGCGCTCACCTTGCCGAACGCCTCGTCGATCATTTGCCAGCGATCCGAGTTGGCCTTGCGATACCAGGTGCCGGCAAGCCCGCCCTTCTGGCCGCCGTTCAGGCCCCAGGGCTGGTTGCGATGACGGTCCGACATCTGGCTGCCGGTGATCTCGACCTTGGCGTTCTTGAGCGTGCGGCGTGTGGAGAGGCCGCCCCGGTGCTCGCCCGGCCCGCCCGAATCCTGCACGAGCTCGTACGACATGGTCTGCCAGGGATAGCGCGTCTCGAACACCTCGACGGGCACGACGCGGCAATTGCCGTTGATCGCATCGGTCGCGTCATTGCCATCGGCGAAGGAGCGCCCGCCCCAGCCGCCAAGCTCGATCGCGTAGCACACGAAGGTCTCATCCTGCGCCTTGTCGTAGCCTGAGAACACGAAGTTCGTGTGAGTCGCGCCCTCGGCCGCCATGGTGCGGTTGGGCACGGCCTTCGCCATCGCGCCGATGATGGTGCCGGCGATCTTGCAGTGCGTCTCGGTGTTGCCGCCGACCTCAGGCCCCGGATAGTCGACATTGACGACCGTGCCTGGCGGCGAGACCACGCGGATCGGCTTGAAGCAGCCGGAATTGCGCGGGATCGACTGATCCGTCATGTGCAACATGGCGTTGTAGGCGGCCGACCAGGAAACGCCGAGCGTGCCGTTGATCGGCCCGCGCGCCTGCTTCGAGGTGCCGGTATAGTCGATCACTGCCTCATCGCCCTGGACGTGCACGGTGACATTGATGGTGTAGGGCTTGGCCTCGATGCCGTCATCCTCGACCGTGTCGGAGAATTTGTATTGCCCGTCCGGGATCTGCGCGATCTCGGCGCGCATGCGGGCCTCGGAATAGGTGATGAGGTCCGCGATCGTCTTGCGGAAGGTCTCCTTGCCATACTTTCGGATGAGGTCTACGAGGCGCTTCTCGCCGAGGTCGACGGCGGCGATCAGCGCGCGCAGATCACCGTAGTTGTAGCGGGGCGTGCGCACGTTCGCGAGCAGCAGCTTCCAGACTTCCTCGACGTCCTCGCCCTTGGCGCGGATCTTCACCGGCGGCACGCGAATGCCCTCCTGGAAGATCTCGGTGGCCTCGCCAGCGAACGCGCCCGCCACCATGCCGCCGATCTCGACCAGATGCCCGATCGACATCGCATAGGCCATGATCTCGCCATCGACGTAGACCGGCTTGATCATGGTGTGCTCGGGGCAGTGCAGGCCGCCGCGATAGGGATCGTTGTGGACGATGACATCGCCCTCCTCGATCTCGCCGGGCTTGAACTCGCGCACGCAGCTGCGCGCGAGCAGCGGCACGCCGCCGATCATCGAGGGGCAGAACTCGGCCTGGGAGATCATCTCGCCATCGGGGCCGGCGAGCGCGCAGGTGAAGTCGAGCGCCTCGTTGAAGATCGTCGAGTATGACGTCTTCATCAGCACGATGCCCATTTCGCGGCAGACGGACACCATCGTCGAATCGATGATGTTCATCGTCACCATGTCCATGTCGCGGAGATTTGTGGTCATGTGCGTCACTCCCCGGCGAGCTTGCCGATCAGAAGATTACCATAGGCGTCCACTTTGAGCTTCCGCCCCGGATTGAGCACGGTCACCGAGGCCGGCTCCTCGATCACGGCCGGGCCGGTGATTGCATCGCCTTCCTTCAACGCGCCGCGGTCATAGACCGGCGTCTCGACCGTGCCGGACGTGAAGGTGACCGGGCGCTTGTTGAGCGGCTTTGCGCCCGCGCCCTTGCCGATCGTCTTGAACGCCGGCTTTTCGGTGAGCGAGACCACGGTCGCCTTGATCGTGATCACCTCGATGATCTCGCGCGGAATGTTGAAGCCGAAGCGCGCCTGATGCAGCTGGTGGAACGCCTCCCACACCTTGGGCGTGGTGGTCGCGTCGAACCGGTCGAACGGAATCGGCACCTCGAGCTCGTAGTTCTGGCCGAGATAGCGCAGCTCGACCGAGCGGTGCACCTCGATGTTCTTGGTGTAGCCCTGCGCCTTCAGATCCTCGAGGCCCGACGCGACAAGGGACTGCAGCACTTCGGTCGCACGCGCCTGATCGAAGCGCTTTGAGGTCATCTGCACCGTGCGCATGGTGTCCACCCGCGCATCGGTCATGATGAAGCCGAAGGCCGAGAACTGGCCGGGGTAGTTCGGCACGATGCCGCTCGGAATGCCGGCGTCGTCCATCAGGTCGTTAATGTGGAGCGGCCCGGCGCCGCCGAAGGCCAGGAGCGCGAAATCGCGCGGGTCGAGGCCGCGCTCGATCAGGACCGAGCGGAGCGCGCCCACCATGTTGTTGTTGGCGATGCGCACCATGGCAAGCGCGGTCTCCTCGGCGCTGCGGCCGAGCTTCTTGCCGACCGTCTCGACCGCCTTGCGCGCGGCCGCGGCATCGAGCTTCATCGCGCCGCCGAGGAAGTTGCCGGGGTTGATGCGCCCGAGCGTGACATTGGCGTCCGTCACCGTCGCCTCGGTGCCGCCCATCATGTAGCAGGCGGGGCCGGGCGAGGCGCCGGCGCTCTGCGGGCCGACGCGCAGCATGCCGCCCTTGTCGATCCAGGCCATCGAGCCGCCGCCGGCGCCGATGGTGCGTATGTCGATCATCGGAATCTGAATTGGTACGCCGAACTCGATCTCGAAGTCCGTCGTGAAATTCTCGCGCCCGTTGATCACGGTCGCGCAGTCGGTCGAGGTGCCGCCCATGTCGAGCGTCACCAGATGCGAGACGTTGCAGAGCTTCGCAATGTGCTTGGCCGCGATCACGCCGCCGGTCGGGCCCGACACCGTCATCTGGATCGGCGCATTGGCCGCCGCATCCAATGTCATCTCGCCGCCGTTCGACTTGATCAGCACCACATGGTCGGTGATGCCCTTGTCCTTGAGGCGGCTCTTCAGCGTCTTCGAGTAGCGCACGACCAGCGGCTTCACATAGGCGTCGGCCAGCGTGGTCGAAGCGCGCTCATACTCTTTCCATTTGGGTAGCACGTCATAGGAGAGCGAGACCGGAACGCCCGGCAGCTCCTGCTCCAGGATCTTCTTCACCTCGCGCTCGTGCTCGGGCGAGACATAGGAGAAGAGCAGATTGACCGCGACCGCCTCGATCGAGCCATCGGCCTTGATCGCCTTGGCGGCGGCCCGCACCGTCTCTGGGTCGAGCGGCGTCTGCACCTCGCCGTTCGACATGATGCGCTCGCGCACTTCAAAGCAGTGCCGGCGCTTCACCAGCGGCTTCGGTTTGACCCAGGTGATGTCGTAATGGCTGCGCCGATTGCCGCGCTGGATGAACGGCACGTCGCGAAAGCCCTCGGTCGTGATGTAGGCCACGATCGCGCCCTTGCGCTCGAGGATGGCGTTGGTCGCGATCGTCGTGCCGAGGCGCATATTGCCGATGCCGCTCGGGTCCTTGACGTGGCCGAGCCCGGTGACGATGCCCTCATTCGGGTCCTTCGGCGTGGTCAGGTTCTTCCAGACGTCGACGGCGCGCGTGTTCGGATCGTACGAGACGAAGTCGGTGAACGTGCCGCCGACATCAATGCCAACCAAATATCCTGCCACGTTATTCGCTCCCTTGTGCCAACACCCAGCATCCCGCAAGGGTATTCCGTGCGGGAAGGGGGATGTTAGCCGCCGTGATCACACGCGGCAACGCCTGACAGAGAGATGGAAAAGGCCCCCGCGCCGAAGAGGCACAGGGGGCCTTGTTTGGGCCGGAAATCAGCGAATCAGGATGAAGATCGCGTTGTCGCCCCGGCGCACGTTGAGCAACAGCGCTCCGCTGCCCTCGGTCGCGGCCTTCATGAACTCGTCCGGCGTCTTGACCGGCTTGCGGTTGACCGAGGTGATGACGTCATCCTTGGCGAGGCCGGCCCGCGCGGCCGGGCTGCCCGGCTCGACGCTGGCGACGATGATGCCGTCGACCTTGCCGTAGAGCGGCGAGGATTCGGGGATGGCGCTGAAGGTCGCGCCCTCGAGCTTGGGCACTGCCTTGCCGACCGCCTCGGCGCTCGCCTCCTTGATCTCGCCGACGACCATTTCGAGATCGATCGTCTTGCCGTCGCGAATCAGGCTGACCGCCACCTTCTCGCCGATGCGCATCAGGCCGATCGTGTTCCTGAGGTCGGCCGAGTTGTCGATCGGCTCGCCATTAACCTTGACGATCACATCACCGGCCTTCACGCCCGCCTTCTCGGCCGGCGAGCCGGCGGTGACCTGGGAGACGACCGCGCCTGACTTCACGTCGACCTTGAAGGCCTCCGCGAGCTCTGGCGTCAGATCCTGAATCTGCACGCCGATTCGGCCGCGTTGCACCTCGCCGTGGGTGATGAGCTGGTCCATCACCTGGCGCGCCATGTTGATCGGGATGGCGAAGCCGATGCCGATATTGCCGCCACCGGGCGCGATGATCGCCGTATTGATGCCGACGAGCTCGCCCTTGAGGTTGATCAGCGCGCCGCCCGAATTGCCCGGGTTGATCGAGGCATCGGTCTGAATGAAATCTTCATAGCCTTCGATGCCGAGGCCGGAGCGGCCGAGCGCGCTGACAATGCCGGCCGTCACCGTCTGGCCGAGGCCGAAGGGGTTGCCGATGGCGACGACGTAGTCGCCAACCGCGACCTCCGTCGAATCGGCGAGCGGCACGGCCTTGAGGTCGACCGGATCGACCTTCAGCACCGCGACGTCGGTGTCAGGGTCGGAGCCGACGACCTTGGCCTTGAGCTGGCGCCGATCCTTCAGCGTCACCATCACCTCGTCGGCCTTGTCGATGACGTGATGATTGGTGAGCAAATAGCCCTGCTTGGCATCGACGATGACACCTGAGCCGACCGCCTGGGTCTCGCGCTGCTCTTGCGGAATGCGATCGCCGAAGAAACGCTTGAAGAACGGGTCGTCGAACAACGGGTGCCTGGGAACCTCAGAGGTGCCCTTGGTCGAGATATTGACGACGGCGGGCGATACGTTCTCGACCAGAGGCGCGAGGGTCGGCACCTCCTTGCCGTCGACCGAGGCGGGCAGGGTGCCCGCATGCGCGGTGCCGAGCACGAGGCCAAGCGAAAGCGCGCTGGCGGCGAGTGCGACCCTGATCGAGCGTATCATGCCGTGTGTACCTCCTGGCGAGCGGCCCGAGAGCCGTTCGGCGCGCGGCCCCTGCCGGCGCCTCGAAGCATGGGGGAGAGAATGGTCTCGCGACCCGCTGGTTTCAATTCGCCACACACACAAAGGCGGTCGCGTGCGGCTGACTGGCAACCCTAGCGATGAGCGCTTTCGCACGACTCGATTGTATGCCTGTCGGCGTCCTTGCGACGAGGGGCAATCTACTGACCCCTCTTCGCGTGCCTTCATGGCCGATTTAGGGCGGAGCATGCGCCCCGGATCGTGATCGCAGCGTTAAGAAAACGGAAACGGCCGAGCCCCTCGCGGAGCCCGGCCGTCGCGGTTTGCTCTGCGAGGCGCTAAGCTGCCTTGGCGTCGATCACCTTGGCCTCGCCGGTGCCGTTGATCGGGATCTGGCGTGCCTTCATGGCCTCGGGCAGCTCGAGCGCAAGCTCGATCCTGAGCAGGCCGTTCTCCAGCTGCGCGCCCTTGACCTCGACATGGTCGGCGAGCTGGAAACGCCGCTCGAACGCGCGGCCCGCGATGCCACGATAGAGAAAGGCGCGTTCCGCCGCTTCCTTGTCCTCGATCTTGCCCTGGACGATGAGCAGATTCGGCTTCCAGGTGATCGAGATGTCCTTCTCGCGGAAGCCGGCCACCGCCATCGTTACCCGGTAGGCGTTGTCGCCAAGCTTCTCAATGTCATAGGGCGGGTAGCTCGGGCTCTCGTCGGAATTGAACACATTGTCGAACAGCTGGTTCAACCGGTCGAAGCCGACGGTCGAGCGGAACAGGGGGGACAGATCATAATTGCGCATGGACGCTTCTCCTCTGATGAGCGAGTGGTCTGGGGCTCCGCCGGCTGGCGGCCGGAACCCGGTTAACGAATTGCCGGACCCCCAAGGGGCATCCAGCACACCCGATGTGGGAAGCCGGTTCGCGGGGTTCAAGCCCCTGCTCAGCGCAGAAAACCGCGGCGATCAGTATTCCGTCCAAGCCGCTCAAGCAGCAGCGGCACGAGCGCGCGGGCGATGGCGGCGGGGGCCATCGCGCGCGCGAGGCCGTGTGCCCAGCCACGCCAGAGCGGGTCACCGTCTCGGCTCTCCAAGCTGAGCTGGAGGTCAAAGGCGGTCCCGGGCACGCTCCGGTCGCGCTCGAACAGGCCGAAGAGCGGCAGCTCGATGCCGATGCCGATATCGCCGTGCCCACTCGATCCCACGCCGCCTGCAAGCCCAACGCCGAGGTCAGGATCGTCGATGTTGGTCGGGGTCCCGGCATAGACATAGTGGAGAATCAGGGGCGCACTCTCGATCACCGCAACCCGGCGCCGCTCGAGCGAGGTTTGCAGCGCGTCCTCGATGGCGGGCGCCGGCGCCCGGCCCGGAAACGGCGCTACGGCCACGGCCTCGACGGCGTCGATCTCGGCGAGGCTCGTGGTCTCCAGCTCGCCCTTGATCGTGCGGTCGCGCGGCAGGTCGCCCGAACACGCCCCGAGCACGAGGCCGAGCAACAGCAGGCCGATAACGGTGGCGCGCATGGCGTTTATCTGGCAAGGGCGGCGCGGGATGTCGAGCATGTCGACACGCGCGATCGCGCAAATTGGCGTGTTAAGGTCAAGCGAACGCGTGACGGAGAAGCCCATGGCCCGAACCATCCTGCTGACCCACCCGGCCTGCATCGAGCACGACCCGGGCCAGGGCCATCCCGAGCGGCCGGATCGCTTGCGCGCGATCCTGCGTCGGCTCGACGACCCCGCGTTCAAGGCGCTCGAACGGCGCGAGGCGCCGAAGGCGAGCCGCGAGCAGATCGCGCGGCTGCACGGCCAGGCCCTGGTCGATGAAATCCTCGATGCGGTGCCGGCGAGCGGGCGGGTCGCGCTCGACCCCGATACCATCATGTCGCCGGGCTCGGGCGAGGCGGCGCTACGCGCGGCCGGCGCCGTGATCGCAGCGGTTGATGCCGTGATCGCGGGCGAGGCGGACAACGCGTTCTGCGCCGTGCGCCCGCCCGGGCACCATGCCGAGCCCGGGCGGCCCATGGGCTTCTGCCTGTTCAACAACATTGCGATCGGCGCAGCCCACGCCCGCGCCGCGCACGGTATCAGCCGCGTCGCCATGCTCGATTTCGACGTTCATCACGGCAATGGCACGCAGGCCTATGCCGAGGACGATGCGACGCTCTTCTTCGCCTCAAGCCACCAATGGCCGCTCTATCCCGGCACCGGGGCGGCGAGCGAAAAGGGTGTCGGCAATGTCGTCAACCTGCCCTTGCGCGCGACCTCGGGCTCGGCCGAGTTCCGCGCCGCCTGGGAGAGCCAGGTGTTTCCGGCGCTCGCCCGCTTCAAGCCCGAGCTCGTCATGATCTCGGCCGGGTTCGACGCCCATCGGCGCGATCCGCTCGGCGGGCTTCAGCTCGTCGAGGACGATCATGCCTGGATCACGCGCGAGCTTTCGTCGATCGCCAAGGTACATGCCAAGGGGCGCGTGGTTTCGACACTGGAAGGCGGCTATGACCTCGACGCGCTGGCCGCGAGCGTCGCCGCGCATGTCGGCGCGTTGATGGCGGCCTAGTTGTGGTCGTGACGCCGGCACATTTCTTCTCGTCATTGCCGGGCTTGACCCGGCAATCCAGGGCAGCGCACGCGACTCTGGATGCCCGGGTCTTGGCCCGGGCATGACGGGAAAGTGGTCGGTGCGTTGATGGCGGCCTAGGCGGCGAGGCTTGCCTCGCGCGGGCTCCAGTCTTTACAGTCTGACGCACGTGCGGTGTGAGGATTCGGGGAATGGCGGCGGAGAAGGCCCCCAAGGCCAAGGACATCGATGCGCTGAGCTTCGAGGAGGCGTTGGCCGAGCTCGAGGCCATCGTGCAGCGCCTGGAGAAGGGCGAGCTTGGCCTCGAGGACGCGATCGCGACCTATGAGCGCGGCGTCGGGCTCAAGCGCCGCTGCGAGGAGAAGCTGAAGGACGCCCAGCTCCGCGTCGAGAAGATCGAAGCCACAGGCGGCGGCGTGACGACGACGCCGTTCGACGCGACGTAAGCATCGCCATGCAGTCCCTCGATGCGGCGCTGCAGGAAGCGTCGGCGGCGGTCATCGGCGCGCTGTCGCGCTACATCCCCGTGGCCACGGGTGCGCAGGCGCGCCTCTTCGAGGCGATGCGCTATTCGACCTTCGCCGGCGGCAAGCGTTTGCGCCCCTTCCTCGTGCTCGCGGGCGCCGACCTGTTCGGCGTGCCGCGCGCCCACGCGCTGCCGACCGCCGCCGCGATCGAGATGGTGCACACCTATTCGCTGGTGCACGACGACCTGCCCGCGATGGACAATGACGATCTCCGGCGTGGCCAGCCGACCTGCCACAAGAAGTTCGACGAGGCGACCGCGATCCTCACCGGCGACTCGCTGCTCACGCTCGCCTTCGAGGCGGTCGCGGCCTCATCCGGCCACCCCGATGCGGCCGTGCGGGCCAACCTTGTCCACGCGCTCGCCATCGCCGCGGGTGCCGAGGGCATGGCCGGCGGGCAGATGATTGACCTCGACGCTGAGAAGAAGAGTGGCAAGCTCGATCTCGACGCCATCATCCACCTTCAGCGCCTGAAGACCGGCGCGCTAATCCGCTTTTCCTGCGAGGCCGGCGCGATCATGGCTCGCGCAGGCGATGAGGCGCGCCGCGCGCTCCGCACCTACGCGTCCTGCATCGGCCTCGCCTTTCAGATCACTGATGACCTGCTCGACCATGAGGGCACGACCGCCGAGCTCGGCAAGGCCGCCGGCAAGGACGCCAAGGCCGGCAAGGCGACCTTTGTGCAGCTTTTGGGCGCCGGCGAGGCGCGGCGGCGCGCGCATGCGCTGGTCGACGAGGCCGAGGCCGTGCTCGCCCCCTTCGGCCCCAAGAATGCACTGCTGCGTCAGGTCGCGCGCTATATCGTCGAGCGGAGGAGTTAGCTGTATGGTAACCGGTGGACGCCTTGCTCCAGTGAAGTCACGTCTTGCGATTGAATTCTAGCGGAATGCGCGTCCGGACGATGTCATCGTGCCGCACATTTCGGAGGATCAACAAGGGTGTCGTATATTGTCGACTTGATGCAGGGGAAGACCGAACCTCTTCCTGATCGTATTTCGCTTGAACGATACGTTCGGGAATCGAGTTTCATTACTCGGTTTCTCTCGCGTGTGGTGAAGGATAAGGCCCTCGTCGTTTATCAAGTCCTCTTTCATCTCTCCTGGTTCGAAACCGGGAAGGGAGAAATCATCGTTCCTTGGGCACGTGTCGGCTCGTTCATTCGGTCCGAGCAGGGCAACATTATCAACGATGCCAATACCGTAAAACGCCGATTGCCAGACCTGTTCGAACACAAGTGCATAGCCGTCAACAGGCAGAGGGGGAACGCGAATGAGATATCGGTTCATTTGCCGAGTGACGTACCCGCATGCAGCGAACTCATCAATCAGGAAGAGCGCGAGGCGCGTGACGAATTCCCGCATAAAGACGAACGAGACTACTACAACGACTCGAATCGTCGCTTGTTAATACTGTCCCGGGATCGGCAGACCTGCGTCTATTGTACGGTTGTACTTTCTGAGGAGACCTTCGTTTTTGATCATTTGGTGCCAGTGGCGAAAGCTGGGACAAACAAGAAGCACAACTTGGTAGCGGTATGCGAGGTCTGTAATCAGCGGAAAAGTGAATCGGAACCGATCCAGTTCCTTCGGGAAAACTACCGTCAGCAGCTTCTGACCCAAGGTGAATTCTTGT
>VGET01000026.1 GCA_016869195.1 Alphaproteobacteria bacterium
CCTGCTCGGTGCGATCGGAGAGCGTGAGGCAGACGCTCGTGTCGTCAGCCACCGCGATCGCCTCGAACGTGCGCATTCCGTCAGCGCTGCGGCAGAGCCGCTGCACGCGGCCACTGGGCTCGAGCCCGGCCAGGGCCGCCCGCAAGGATTCGAAATCGTGCCGCTCGAACTGGCTGGCGAGATCGTCGAGCCGGCGAACCGTTACGCCCTTGAATGGCGAGATCGTCGGCCCGGGGGATGAGATCAGCTCGGCCTCGGGCTTGCCACGCCGCCAGAAGAGAATGAGCGCGGGGAGTCGTGCCAGCGCGTCATGATAGATCGTCGATTCGCGGGCCAGGCGCTCGACCTCGGCCTTGAAGGCGGCGCGCTCGCGCGCAGCACGGCGCGAGGTTGAGATCAGCAGAAATGCTGCCCCTGCCCCAACCAGCGCCAGGGCGCCAAACGAGGTCGCGAGCCACTCATGCGCCGACCACGCGGCGTGCGCCGGGGTGGCGCCAAAGCCGGTGCCAAGAGCAATCGCCAGGGCACTGAGGGCGCGGGCGGGTCTCATCCAGCCTGGGAATACGATTCGGTCACGGCCGATCGTATCACTGGCGGGCGGGCGGGCAAGCGCCCGCCGTCGCTCAGTATCGGTAATGCTCGGCCTTGAACGGACCGTTCTGGCCGACGCCAATGTAATCCGCTTGATTCTTGGTCAGTTTGGTAAGCTTAACCCCAAGCTTTTCAAGGTGAAGTGCTGCGACCTTCTCATCGAGATGCTTGGGAAGTGTGTAAACCTTCTTTTCGTAGCGATTTGAGTTCGCCCAGAGCTCGATCTGCGCCAGCGTCTGGTTGCTGAAGGACGCGCTCATCACGAAGCTCGGGTGGCCGGTGGCATTGCCGAGGTTCACCAGCCGCCCCTCGGACAGCAGGATGATCCGCTTGCCATCGGGGAACTCGATCTCATCGACCTGCGGCTTCACGTTCTCCCACTTGTAATTCTTGAGCGCGCCCACCTGGATCTCGGAATCAAAATGGCCGATGTTGCACACGATCGCGCGGTGTTTCATGCGACGCATGTGCTCGACCGTGATCACGTCGATGTTGCCGGTCGCGGTGACGAAGATGTCGCCCACCGGTGCGGCGTCGTCCATCGTGCGCACCTCATAGCCCTCCATCGCGGCCTGGAGCGCGCAAATCGGGTCGATCTCGGTCACGACCACCCGACAACCGGCATTGCGCAGCGAAGCCGCGGAGCCCTTGCCGACATCGCCGAAGCCCGCAACCACGGCCACCTTGCCAGCCATCATCACGTCAGTGCCACGCCGAATGCCGTCCACCAGGCTTTCGCGGCAGCCATAGACATTGTCGAATTTCGACTTGGTGACGGAATCGTTCACGTTGATCGCGGGGAACAGCAAACGGCCGTCCTTCTGCATCTGATAGAGCCGATGCACACCGGTCGTGGTTTCCTCGCTCACGCCCTTGATCGCCTTGCCAACCGCGGAATACCACCCTGGCTTTGCCTTGACCCGTTCCTTGATCGAGGCGAACAGCACCTCCTCCTCCTCATTGGTCGGCTTCGCGACGACCGCGAGATCCTTTTCCGCCTGCATGCCGAGATGGATGAGGAGCGTCGCATCACCGCCATCATCGAGGATGAGATTGGGCGTGCCGCCGTCGGCCCACTCGAAGATCCGGTGGCTGTAGTCCCAATACTCCTTCAGGCTCTCGCCCTTATAGGCGAAGACCGGCGTGCCCCTGGCGGCGATCGCGGCGGCCGCGTGGTCCTGGGTCGAAAAGATGTTGCACGAAGCCCAGCGGATGTCGGCGCCGAGCGCCTGGAGCGTCTCGATCAAGACCGCGGTCTGGATCGTCATGTGGAGCGAGCCGGCGATCCGCGCGCCCTTGAGCGGCGCCTTGGCGCCATACTCGGTGCGGAGCGCCATTAGGCCCGGCATCTCTGTTTCTGCGAGGCTGATCTCGCGCCGCCCCCAATCCGCCAGCTTGATGTCGGCGACCTTGTAGTCGTGGGGATTGGCCATGAGCATGCTCCAGGGTTTTCGGGGGAAGGCGCGTTTTATCAGCCGCCCTGCGGGCTGACAACCAACAGGGGAAAAACGTAGTTGTTCAATCGAGTGCGTTGAAATCGTCGATCAGCGCGGCGATCACGCCAGGGTCGGACTGGCGCATGATCTGCGCCACGCGCCGCTCGCTCTCGGCGAGGTCAAGGCTGAGGATCCGCTGCTTGACCCTGGGCAGGCTCGGCGCCGCCATCGAGAGCTCACGCAAGCCCAGGCCGAGCAGCAGCGCGGTGAAGCGCGGATTGCCGGCCATCTCGCCGCACAGATTAATGGGGATGCGCGCGCCGCGCGCGGCCGCCGAGGCGAACTGCATCAGGCGCAGCACCGCAGGATGCAGCGGATCATAGAGGTGGGCGACCTGTTCATCGCCACGATCGATCGCGAGCGTGTACATGGTCAGGTCGTTGGTGCCGAGCGAGAAGAAGTCGACCTCGGTGGCGAGCGCATCGGCGGCCAGGGCGGCGCCCGGGGTCTCGATCATGACGCCGAGCGGCGGCAGCGGGTCGGCGATCGGCACATGCGAACGCGCGAGCCGGCGCGCCACCTTCTGGATGATCTCGCGCACCGCGCGCACCTCGCCGACCGTGGTGATCATCGGGAGGAGGATGCGAATCGGCCCATGGGCGCCGGCGCGCAGCATGGCGCCGAGCTGCGCCTCGAGCAGAGGCTTCACCTTCAACGACAAGCGAATCGCCCGCAAGCCCAGCGCCGGGTTCACGCTGCCGGCGATGTGCTCGCCCAGCGAATAGGCGAGCTTGTCGGAGCCGACATCGAGCGTGCGGACCGTCACCGGTCGTCCGCCCATGCCCTCGACGATGCGCCGGAGCGTCGCATATTGCTCATCCTCGCCGGGCGGCTCGTCGCGGTTCATGTAGAGGAACTCGCTGCGCAGGAGGCCCACGCCCTCGGCCCCCACCGCATTGGCGAGCGTCAGCTCGGTCGGCAGCTCCATGTTGCATTGGAGCGTGATGCGCACGCCATCGCGCGTCATGGCCGAGATCGAGCGCAGACGATCGAGCTGGCGCTGGCGCCGGTGCAGCGCCTCGCGCCGGCGCTCATAGCGGCCGACGGTCTCGGGCGAGGGGTTGAGCACCACGACGCCGCGCGTGCCATCGATCACGACGAGGTCGCCCGAGCGGATCTCGGCAATGAGACCGGGCACGCCGAGCACCGCCGGCAGGCCGAGCGAGCGCGCCATGATCGCGGTGTGGCCCTCGGCGCCGCCGAGGGCCGAAGCAAAGCCACCGATGCGCGCCGGATCCATCAGCGCCGTATCGGCCGGCGTGATCTCCTCCGCGACGATGATCGCGCCGGGCGGCAAAGCCGAGAACGCCTGATAGGGCGCCTTGGTGAGATTTCTCACAATGCGCGTGCCGACCTCGCGCACATCCTCGATGCGGCTCGCGAGATAGCGATCGCTCACCGCAGCGAAGGCCTGGGCCAGCTCCATCAGCTCGGCCTGCACGGCAGCCTCGGCGTTGATGCGCGTATTGCGAATGCGGGTGGAAACGCCGCGCACCAGGCGCGAGCCCTTCAGCATGTGGAGATGAGCATCGAGCAGGTAGGACAGCTCTTCCGCCGCGG
The DNA here is from genome assembly GCA_016869195.1 of Alphaproteobacteria bacterium. Classification (GTDB taxonomy): domain Bacteria; phylum Pseudomonadota; class Alphaproteobacteria; order UBA828; family UBA828; genus SHWC01. The sequence goes on from VGET01000026.1 coordinate 3,648, forward strand.
CGCCCGGCAGGGCCGAGGCCTTGGCGCGCAACTTGCGCAATTGCTTGGCTGAAAGCTCGACCGCCGTCTCGAAGCGGGCGAGCTCGGCCGGCACGTCGGCCGCCGGCACGGAGTATTCCGGCACGTCGACCGAGCCGCGCTCGATCACGTGCGCGGGGCCGATCGCGATGCCGGTCGAGATGCCCAGGCCCTCGAACCGCCGATCGTGTTTGCCCTGTTCGCGTGGCTCTTCGTCGTACACGCCCGCCCTCACATGGCTCAGCCTTCGTCGAACCCGCGCTCGACCAGCGCGACCAGCGCCTCGATCGCCGCCAGGCGCTCCGGCCCGCGCGTCTCGATCGCGATCTCGTGCCCCGGTCCCGCAGCCAGCATCATGAGCCCCAATATTGACAGCCCCGAGACATGGGTGTCCTGACGGCTGACCGTGACCTCGGCCTCAAACCCCGAAGCAACCTGAACGAAGCGCGCGGCGGCTCTGGCATGTAGCCCAAGACGGTTGACGATCCGCACTGTCTGGCGCGGCGCCTCGTGCTCTGCGGCGCCCGCGCCCGTCTCGATCGGGTCGTTCACCGCCCGCCGCCATTCAAGAGGCTGCTGGCGACGTTGATGTATTTGCGCCCGGCTTCCTGCGCGCTCAAGACGGCTGTCGCCAGATCTTCCTCCTGGCGCACCGAAGCCAGCTTGATCAGCATCGGCAGGTTGATTCCCGCGATGACCTCGACCTTGCCCTTCTCCATCACCGAAAGCGCAAGGTTGGACGGCGTGCCGCCAAACATGTCGGTCAAAAGGATGACGCCCTGGCCCTGATCAACCGCGCGCACTGCCGCGACGATGTCCTTGCGGCGGGCCTCCATGTCGTCGTCCGGCCCGATACAGACCGCGCGAACGCCGGCCTGCGCGCCGACCACATGCTCGGTCGCCGCGATGAACTCATCGGCCAGGCGGCCGTGGGTGACGAGGACAAGACCGATCATGCCCAACTCCGGGCTGGTGCGATGCCAAAATGAGGGTCAGTCGCGCGTCGGCGGGGCGCGGTCGATGTCGCGATGGCGAACGGCAACCGGCCAGCCAGCCGCGCCAAGCGCGGCCGCCAGCTTGTCTGCGACCGCGACCGAGCGGTGCCGTCCGCCGGTGCAGCCGATCGCGATGGTCAGGTAGGACTTGCCTTCCTTCTCATAGGCGGGAAGCAGCGAGGTCAGCATGCCGATCAGGCTATCAAAAAACGGCGCATAGGCGGAGTCCCGCTCGATGAAGGTGGCGACCGGGGCGTCGAGGCCCGAGGCCGCGCTCAGCGCCGGCACATAATGGGGATTGGCCAGGAAACGGACATCGAACACCAGATCGGCCTCCGGCGGCAGGCCGTTTCGGTAACCGAAGGAAACGACCTGGAGGCCGAGCCGGCTGTCATCGCCGATCGAAAAGTGGCCGGCCAGCAGGCGCCGAAGGTCCGGCAGCGATAGCCCGGAGGTGTCGATCACGAGGTCGGCGCGGCCGCGGGCCCAAGCCAGCCGCTCGCGCTCCAGCCGAATGCCATCCGCCACCGGTCGGTCGATCGCCAAGGGGTGGCGCCGGCGTGTCTCGGTGAAGCGGCGACGGAGGGCGCCATCATCGCTCTCGAGGAATACCAGGGTGATGTCGAGATCGTCGCGCTGCAGGAAGGGCGCCAAATGGCGCTCGAAATGCTCGTGGTCGAATTCGCGCGTGCGGGCATCGGCACAAAATGCGAGCGGCCGCCGGCCGAGCTCAGGATCGGCATCGCCCGCCCGCATCAGCGCGCCCATCAGGGTGACGGGGAGATTGTCGACCACCTCATAGCCCAAATCCTCGAGCACCTTGAGCGCGGTCGTCTTGCCCGCGCCAGACATGCCGGTGACCAACACGATGCGGCGGCGCTCGGTGCTGAGCGGGCGCCTCGGGTCGGGGAGGTTGGCGGGCCGGTCGTCCATCGCGCCCATCACGCTATCAACACCAGCGATGGCGCCGGGGCGTGCAATTGGGCAAGGACTCTTAGCTTGGCAATTGTAGAGGCTTCAAACGCCTCCAGGTCGACGGCAGGCAGCAAAATGCCAAAGAGCTCCACTTGGCGGGCCTCGGGCATGCGATCAATCCGCTCCGATGGCAACAGGTCGATTACCAGGTCGATCATCGCCTCACGCCGGTAGGGGCGCCGGACGATGCCGACGCCGCGCACCTCGATCAGCCCGGCGAGTCGCTCGGGCGCCGCAGCAAACAGGCGGCCGGTGCGAGGGCTGAACAAGACCTGATCATCCGCCACCAGCTCGGCGCCGTCGTCGATCAAGCGGAGCGCCAAGTCCGACTTGCCGGCACCCGAAGGGCCGCGCAACAGCAGGCCGGCACCCTCGAAAACGACGCATGAGGCGTGAGTCGTGTCCATGCGGGGCATGGTCGCCCCGCCGGTCGTGGCGGTCAAATGATCTTGGAGTAGCCGGTTCAGGCGGCGGAGCGGGCGGGCGGCTCGATCAGGAGCGCGAGAATGGCATCAGCCCTATCCGAGCCGCGCAGGCGCTCGACCACCTCTTCGCGGCGCAGCAGCCGGGATACGTTGGACAGCGCCTTGAGGTGGTCGGCCCCGGCCGAGGCCGGCGCCAGCAACATGAACACCAGATCCACCGGCCTGCCATCGACCGATTCGAACTCGATCGGCGATTCGAGCCGGGCGAAGACGCCGATCAGCCGCTCGAGGCCAACAAGTCGGGCATGGGGAATGGCGATGCCCTTGCCGCTGCCGGTCGAGCCCAGGCGCTCGCGCTCCAGGAGCGCGTCGAAAATGGTGCGCTCGTGCACGCCGAAAAGCTCGGCCGCGCGCTCCGCCAGCTCCTGCAATAGCTGTTTCTTGCTGGTGGCGCGCAAGCGAGGAATCACGCCACGCTGGGAGAGCAGATCACGAATCTCCATCGAGTCCCCTTATGGGCGCAGTCGCGTCAGACGGCGGCCGCGCCGTATGCACCTCGGCAATATTCGCGCCGTTTGGGTCGACACTCAATGCGCGCGCGATCATCGCCCTGGTCGACGAATCGGCCTGTCGTGTTCGCTTGCATCCCTGAATGGATCCTCTGCGCAGGCGCGCGGCGCCCCACGAGCGGCATATGGTCACTAGCCCGGGTGGCGTAAAGGCGCGGCACGTTATGCCTGCGGCGCCCGCGAGTCAATCGATCCTGAATTCAACCTATGGTAGATCTGGAAGCCGTTCTGAATCAAGCGATTGTGTCAGCGCTCGCATGGCTCGGGCGCTTCAGGCGCCGGCGCTCGACCGAGGACGGGATGCGCAAGGACTCGCGGTATTTTGCCACCGTGCGCCGGGCGATCGCGACGCCCGAGCGGCTGAGGATGGCGGCGATGTGGTCGTCCGACAGGATGCGGCTAGGCGGCTCCGCGTCGATCATCGCCTTGATTCGATGGCGCACGGCCTCCGAGGCATAGGCCTCGCCCCCGGCCGAGCTCGGCAGGGCCGCGTTGAAGAAGTAGCGCAGGTCATAGAGGCCACGCGGGCAAGCGAGATGCTTGTTCGCGACCACCCGGCTCACCGTGCTCTCGTGCACGCTGATGGCGGTCGCGATGTCGCGCAAGGTGAGGGGTCGCATCGCGCCGATGCCACTCGCAAAGAACCCGCTCTGCTGCGTCACGAGCTCGCGCGCCACGCTCAGGACGGTCTTGGCGCGCTGGGCCAGGGAGCGCACCAGCCAATTGCCGGACTGAAGCTGCTCGTTGAGAAAGTTCTTCTCGGCCGGGGTGCGGGGGCCCTTGATCAGCATCGAGAAATAGGCCGTGTTGACCATGATCCTGGGCAGGGTGCCGGGGTTAAGCTCGACCTGCCAGCCGCCGCCCACCGCCGGCTTGACGAAGACATCGGGGATCACCGGCGGTGCAGGCTCGGCGCCGAACGCCCGCCCGGGTTTCGGCTCAAGTCGCTTCAGCTCGGCGATCATGTCGGTCAGGTCCTCGGCCGAGACACCGCAAAGCGCCTTGAGCCGCCCGAGATCGCGCGCCGCCAGCAAGTCGAGGTGCTCAAGCAGCGCTGCCATGGCGGGATCGAGCCGATTGCGCTCCTCGAGCTGGAGCGCCAGGCATTCCTTGAGCGAGCGCGCGAACACGCCGGTCGGCTCGAAGCTGCGCATCACGGCAAGCGTGCGCTCGAGCCGTTCCTCGTTGCAGCCGAGCTGCACCGCCACGGGCCCGAGCATCGGCGGCAGATAACCGGCATCGTCGGTCAGGTCGATCAATCGGCTGCCGATCAGGAGGTCCACCGGGTCGGTAAACGCGACCCGAAGCTGCGAATAGAGGTGGTCGCGCAGGCTTGCGCCATTCGAAGCGGTCTGCTCGATCTGGTCGCCTTCTTCGTCGAACGGCGAGCCGCCGCCGCCTTCCCAACGGCCGCTCTCGCCGGGCTCGCCATCGGCCTGCCACATCGCCTCTGCGCTGACGTCGAGCTCAGCTGCTTCCGGGCCTGCGCTCTCCACGCGTTCGAGCGCATGATCGGCAGCCAGGGCAGTACCCTCATCGAACTGCTGCGGCGCGGGCTCACCATGATCCGCACTTTCCTCGGGCTCGAGCAGAGGGTTGCGCTCAAGCTCGGCGGCGACATAGGCCTGAAGCTCAAGTGCGCCCAGCTGCAACAGCTTGATGGACTGCTGGAGCTGCGGCGTCATCACCAACGCCTGCCCCTGCCGAAGTGTGAGCTGTGGCTTGACCGTCGCCACGCGGGTTGCCCCTCGGCCTACAGCCTGAAGCGCTCGCCGAGATAGACCCGCCGCACTTCCTCGTCTGCGACGATGTCTCCCGGGGCGCCCTCCATCAGGACAGCGCCTTCGTGCAGGATGTAGGCCCGGTCAACAATGTCCAAGGTCTCGCGGACATTGTGGTCCGTGATCAGAACGCCGATGCCGCGATCCTTGAGGTTGGCGACGAGCTCGCGAATCTCGCCCACCGCGATCGGATCGATGCCGGCCAGGGGCTCATCCAGCAACATGAAGCTTGGCCGGCTCGCGAGCGCGCGGGCGATTTCCACGCGCCGCCGCTCGCCGCCCGAAAGCGCCAGCGCCGGCGTATGGCGCAGATGGCTGATCGAAAACTCGGCCAGGAGCTCGTCCAGCAGCGCCTCGCGCCGCTCGCGCGCGGGCTCCGAGACCTCGAGCACCGCCCGGATGTTGTTTTCCACCGTCATGCCGCGAAAGATCGAGGCTTCCTGCGGCAAATAGCCAATGCCGAGGCGCGCCCGCCGATACATGGGCAGGTTGGTGATGTCGTGGCCATCGAGCTGTACGGAACCATAGTCTGGCGCGATCAACCCGGTGATCAGGTAAAAGCTCGTGGTCTTGCCGGCGCCGTTCGGGCCGAGCAGCCCAACCGCCTCGCCGCGTTGCACCGAGAGGCTGACATCGCGCAATACCGGACGCTTGCGGAAGCGCTTGCCCAGATTGCTCGCGACGAGCCCGTCATTGACGGTGATGAGGCGCGGGCCCTGAAGGCCCCGATCCTCAACCGATGGCGGCGTGGATCGGCGGCCGCCCCGTCGTCCGTCATGTCCCGGCGCGGTCATGCCAAGAAGTATACCTGATCCCGTTAATTTTTCTTCTGTGACGGCTTGGTGCTATCCGATTGTTCCGTCTTCTTTTCGGGCACGAACACGCCGCGGACGCGGCCGCCCTCTCCAGCTACCTTGCTCTCACCGGTCGCGAGGTTCATTTCGAGCCGCTGGCCCTTCAGCACGTTGTTGCCCTGGGTCAGCACGACATTGTCGAACAGGTCAATGCGTGAACGGTCGACGTAATAAACTCCGCGGGCACCCGAGGCGGTCTCTCCGGGCGAGGACACGAACACATTGCCGTCCGCCTCGATCTTCGAGATGCCGGGCTGCTCGGGATCTTCCTTGTTCTCGCGGTAATGCACGGTCAACCGGTCGGCGCGCAGCCGCATCGTGCCCTGGATGGCGTCCACCTTGCCGCGAAACACGGCGAGCTGCTCGTTCTGCTTCACCTCGAGCGTATCCGCGGTGATCTCAATCGGCTCATCGCTGTCGACCCGAGCGCCGAGCAAGCCCCCCTTTGACGACCCGACTGAGGGCTTGTCCTTGGAAGCGAGCGCCGGCTTTACCGGTTTGGCCTCATCGGCGGCAAGCACAACGGGCAGCGAGCCTCCCGCAAAGCCAATCAGCGCGAGCGCCAAGGCGAGGCGTCGACAGATCTGCGGCGCGCTCATGGCGTTTTCTCGGCCTCGCGCTGCGGGAAGATGGTCGCCTTGACGTTCCCGCTCAGCAACAGGGTTGCGCCCCCTTCTGAAACCGTGAAGCGGTCGCCTTCGATCAGGCCGAGCGGGCCCTGGCCCTGGACCGGGCGATTGCCCATGCCGGTGCCATCCTTGAGGTTCAGAGTCGCCTCCTCGGTGTGCAGTTCGTGGCCTTTGTCGGAATAGACCGAGACATTGCCCTTGAGGTCGAGCGTATTAGCGGAGCGCACATAGAGCCCTTCATTCGCCGACACGGTGGTCCAGCTGCCGCCATCGAGGAAGGTGTCGCCGGCGATCGTCTTCAGCGTGACGCGCTCTTCATCGTTCTCGTCCTGGATCGCCTCGGCCGCGGTGATCGTGTACGGCCGCCCGTCGGAGCCCGTGCCCATATAGCGCGCATTCACCATGCGCAGGCTGCCATCGACCTCCGAGATCGACGCGTAGGTGACGCGAAAGCCATCCTGCCGGCCCGACACCAGCGGCCAGACCACGACCAGCCCGAGCAGGAACACGGCCGTGATCGGCAGTGCATAGCGCATGGTGAGAACGAACGCGCTGTAGCGCGCGATCTCTTCTGCCCGGGCCGGTGCGCGGCGCGCGATCAGCCCGGCGAGGCGCTTCGGGGCGCCGTCGCGCCCGCCGCCAAAGGGAGGCGAGGTGCTCTTGCCCGGGCTCATGTGATGCCTGCGCGCAGGCAATCGTGCACATGCAGGATGCCAACCGGGCGGTCATCCTCGAGCACGAACAGGCTGGTGATCTGGCGCTGGTTCATGACCGCGAGCGCTTCGGCCGCGAACGCGGAGGGCCGCACGAATTTCGGTCGCGCGGTCATCACGTCGGCAACCGTGCGCCCGATCAGGCCTTCGCCCATGTGTCGGCGCAGATCGCCATCCGTGATGATGCCGACGAGGCGCCCCGCCTCATCGAGCGCGCCGACGCAGCCAAAGCCCTTGCCGGTCATGACGATCAATGCGTCCGCCATGGTCGCGCCCGCGGAAATGGCCGGTACGGCCGCACCGCCATGCATGATGTCGCCCACACGCAAGAGGCGGCGGCCGAGCTTGCCGCCCGGGTGAAAGGCCTGGAAATCCTCGGCGGTGAAGCCCCGGCGCTCGAGGAGCGCCACCACAAGCGCATCGCCCAGCGCCAGCATCATGGTGGTCGAGGTCGTGGGCGCGAGGCCGAGCGGGCAGGCCTCGGGTGCATCCGGCATGACGAGCGCCACGGTTGCCGCATCGCCGAGCGTGCTCTTGGCCCGCCCGACCAGCGCGACCAGCGGGATCTGGCGGCGCTTGGCGAACTGGATGATGTCGGCAAGCTCGGCGGTTTCCCCCGAGTTGGAAAGCAGGATCAAAGCGTCTTCGGCGGTGATCATGCCAAGGTCGCCATGGCTCGCTTCGGCCGGATGCACGAACATCGCGGGCGCGCCGGTCGAGGCCATGGTAGCGGCAATCTTGGTGGCAATATGGCCGCTCTTGCCCATACCGGACACGACGATCCGCCCTTTGGCGTTGGCCAGCAGTTCAACCGCTGTCGAAAAGCGCTCATCGAGCGAATCGCACAGCCGCGTCAGCGCCTCGGCTTCGAGCGCCAGCACGCGCCTCGCGCGCTCGAGATCTGCCACCATCGGTGGGCTCGATGTCGATGCGGTCTGTGCGGATCGCTTGGCCATGATCAGTGCGCGAACACGTCGTCATCGACATAGCCGAGCCGGTCAAGGCGCACACGCTCGGGCAGAAAGGCGAAACAGGCGGAGGCGAGGGCAGCGCGGCCCTCGCGCGCGAGCATGACATCGAGCTTCGCCTTGATCGCGTGCAAATGAAGCACATCGGTCGCGGCGTAGCGCAACTGTTCCTCGCTCAGCTCATCCGCGCCCCAATCCGAGGACTGCTGCTGCTTCGAGATCTCGATCTCTAGGAGGTCGCGGCAAAGGTCCTTCAGGCCGTGCTTGTCGGTGAAGGTCCGGCACAGCTTGGAGGCGATCTTGGTGCAATAGAGCGGGCCGGCCATGACGCCCAAATAGTGCTCGAGCACCCCGATGTCGAATCGGGCGAAGTGAAAGATCTTGAGCACGCCCGGGTCGGTCAGCATTCGGCGCAGATTTGGCGCGTCATAGCGGCCGGGCGGGGTGAACTGCACAAGATGGCAATCACCGTCCCCGCGCGAGATTTGGACGAGGCAGAGACGGTCGCGTTCAGGGTTCAGGCCCATGGTTTCGGTGTCGATCGCGACCGAGGTGCCGAAGGTCAGGCCGGGCGGGAAATCGCCCTTGTAGAGGTGGAGCGTCATGGGCTTATGGCATCGGTGTTAGTGAGTGTGGTCGCGCCTGTCAATTCCGGCCGCTCACGGCAACGGGCTGGCCAGCAAGGGATGATCATGCTACATGGCGCGCCGAACGACAGGCAGGGGGCTTCATGACCGCACCGGTCGTGACGGTCTTTGGCGGGACGGGCTTTATCGGCCGCCACGTGGTCAGGCGCTTGGCGCGGCGCGGCGTCCGGATCCGGGTGGTCACGCGCCGGGCCGATCGGGCGCTCTATCTGAAACCGCTTGGCGATGTCGGCCAGATCGTGCCGATCGTCTCCCGCCTCGGCGACAATGCCGGCCTCGTGCGCGCCATCGAAGGCGCGGATTGGGTGGTCAATCTGGTCGGCATTTTGACCGAGCGGCCCGGTCAGAAGTTTGAGGACGTGCACGCCCGCCTGCCCGGCCGTATCGCGGCGATCGCCAAGGCGGCCGGCGTCAAGCGCATCGTCCATCTGTCGTCGATCGGCGCCGCGCCTGACGCCAGCTCCGCCTACGCCCGCAGCAAGGCTGCCGGCGAACGCGCGTTGCGCGAGGTGTTTCCCGAGTCGACGGTGCTGCGCCCGAGCGTCGTGTTCGGGCCGGAGGACGGCTTCTTCAATATGCTGGGCTCGATCAGCCGGGTTGCACCGGCCCTGCCGATCTTCTTCAGCGGCCTGCCGCGAATAGAACTCGACGGCATCTTCCCGAGACCCAATTTCGCCAAGGCCGGCGCGACCCGGATGCAGCCGGTTTATGTCGGCGACGTCGCGGATGCGGCGCTGGCCGCGCTCGACGACCCGAAGACGGCGGGGCAGACCTATGAGCTCGGCGGGCCGGCGATCTACAGCTATCGCGGCCTGGTCGAGCTGGCGCTCCAGGTGATCGAGCGGCATCGCTGCCTGGTGCCGGTGCCGTTTTTTGCGCTGGAGGCGGCGGCCTTCGTGGCCTCCGCCATCCCGTTCTCGCCGCTGACGCGCGATATTCCACGGCTGATGAAGGCGCACAATGTGGTTGGCTCGGGCGCGCTCGGCCTCGCCGACCTCGGGGTCACGCCGACCGCGCTTGAATTGGTGTTGCCGACCTATCTGCACGTTTACCGGGCGGGTCGGGTGTCGCGGCGCGCCACTCAGGCGTAGCCGTAGAGCCAGACGATCAGCGCAACGCCGAGCAGCACGCGGTAGAGCGCGAACGGCGCGAAGCTGATCCGGCGTAGCACCGCCATCAGAAACCAGATGGCGAGCAGCGCAAACACAAACGTAAGTCCGATCGCGATGCCGGTCTGGCTCATGCTGACGGCGGATTCGCCTGAAACCACGTCCTTGAGCGCGAGCGCGCCGGCGGCCGCGGTGGCCGGAATCGACAGCAGCATGGCATAGCGCGCGGCTTCAGGCCGCTCCAGGCCGAGCAGGCGCCCTGCCGTCATGGTAATCCCCGAGCGGCTGGTGCCCGGCACCAGGGCCAGCATCTGAGCCGTCCCGATCAACAGGGCACCGCCCAGGCCGATGTGCTCGATGCGCTTGATGCGCGGGCTGAAGCGGTCCACGAGATAAAGCAGCACGCCATAACCGAGCACCGTCCAGGCCACGATCTTGGCGGAGCGGAAGATCTCGGGCGCGTAGGTATGGATGAGATAGCCAGCCACGATCGCGGGCACAGTGCCGACCGCCAGATAGAACAGGAGCCGCCGGGCGTCGCGCCGGTCCTTGCCCCCTTTCGGTAACGGGGTGGCCATCAGGCGGATCACGTCGCGCCAGAAGTAAACCAGCACAGCGAGCAGCGTGCCGACATGGACCGCCGCGTCCAGATCTAGGCCCTGATCGGGCCAGCCGGTCACCACCGGCACCAGCAGCAGGTGCCCGGAGGATGAGATCGGCAGGAACTCGGTGATGCCCTGAACGATGGTCAGGACGAAAAGCTGGAGGAGTGTCAGGCCGTGCCTCCGTTGCCGCCGCGCGCCGATTCGCACCCACGCGCCGGCGCCTTATAGCAAACCGCCCGGCCCAGCCCTACGAAAAGGATCGTCTCAAATCAGGACTAATTCACCGCAGCATGGCCCGTTTACCCTGAGGAAACACTTTTCTTAGTATGACAATACCGATAAGTGAGACAGATATCCTTACTCATTGCTCGTTTTTCGCTCGCGTCGGCGTGTGACGGCCGCTACCCTGCGCTCGACGGGCCTTTGCCGCCCGAACGCGCCACAGAACCAGAGGAAGCACCGAGGTGGCCGATACACGCATGCTGCGCTTCGTCGCGCTGGCGCAGGCCAATCCCGACAAACGAGCGGCCGAGGAGCGCCGCGCCGATTGGCTCGAGATCTATCAGGAGTTCTCGCGCGAGCAAGCGGCGGCGCAGGCGAGCCGCTGCTCCCAGTGCGGCGTGCCGTTTTGCCAAATCCATTGCCCGGTGCAGAACAACATCCCCGATTGGCTGATGCTGACCGCCGAGGGCCGGCTTGAAGAGGCTTACGAGGTCTCTTCCGCCACCAACAACCTGCCCGAGATCTGCGGCCGCATCTGCCCGCAGGATCGCCTCTGCGAAGGAAACTGCGTCATCGAGAAGGGCTTCCACTCGGTGACCATCGGCGCGGTCGAGCGCTACATCACCGAGACGGCGTTCGAGCGCGGCTGGGTCAAGCCGGTCAAGCCACTCAGCGAGCGGCCGGAATCAGTCGGCATCATCGGCGCCGGGCCGGCCGGGCTCGCGGCCGCGGAAGAGCTCAGGCGCAAGGGCTATCAGGTTCACGTCTATGACCGCTATGACCGTGTCGGCGGCCTGCTGATCTACGGCATTCCGAACTTCAAGCTCGAGAAGAGCGTGGTCGAGCGGCGCGCCGAGCTGTTGAGGCAAGGCGGCGTCGTCTTCCACCTCAACACCGAGATCGGCAAGGACGTCACCCTGCCCGAGCTCCGCACGCGCCACGCCGCGGTCCTGGTCGCGACCGGCGCCTATAAGGAGCGCGATCTGCAGATGCCCGGCGCCGGGCTCGGCAACATCGTGCAGGCGATGAGCTACCTCACCGCGAGCAATCGCAAGGATCTTGGCGACCGCGTGCCGCTCTACGAGGACGGCACGCTCAATGCGCGCGACAAGCGCATCATCGTGCTCGGCGGCGGCGACACGGCGATGGACTGTGTGCGCACCGCGGTGCGCCAGGGCGCGCGCTCGGTCAAGTGCCTCTATCGGCGCGACCGTGCCAACATGCCGGGCTCGATGCGCGAGGTGAAGCACGCGGAAGAAGAGGGTATCGAGTTCGTCTGGCTTGCCGCGCCCGAGGCCTTCCTCGGCGAGCGCAACGTCGAGGCGGTGCGCGCGGTGCGGATCCATCTGGGCGTCGCCGATGCCAGCGGGCGCCAGGCGCCGCAGCCTATTCCGGGCTCGTCGCATGCGCACCCGGCCGACCTCGTGATCAAGGCGCTCGGTTTCGATCCGGAAGACCTGCCCGCCAATTTTGCCTCGCCCGATCTTGGTGTCACGCGCTGGGGCACGCTGAAGCTCGATTGGAAATCCATGGCGACGACGCTCGACGGCGTGTTCGCCGCCGGCGACATCGTGCGCGGTGCCTCGCTCGTGGTCTGGGCAATCAAGGACGGCCGCGACGCCGCCGAGGGCATCGACCGCTACATCCAGGCTAGGGCCAGCCGGAGCGCGCCGGCCGTGGCGGCGGAGTAAGGGATCACGCCATGTCGAACGACACGCCCCCGACATCCCAATTTGTCGAGCACTGGCAGCGCGAATCCGCGCGTCTCGCGCGCGAGGGCCTCTACGATCCGGCGCAGGAGCATGATGCCTGCGGCGTCGGCCTGGTCGCGGCGATCGATGGCAAGCCGAGGCGCTCGGTGGTCGAGGCCGGCGTCAATGCGCTGAAGGCGGTGTGGCACCGCGGCGCGGTCGACGCCGACGGCAAGACCGGCGACGGCGCGGGCCTTCACGTCGAGGTGCCGCAGGATTTCTTCAAGCAGCATGTCGAGAACACCGGCCACAAGCCGAAGCCGAGCCGGCTCGCGGTCGGGCAGGTGTTTCTGCCGAAGACCGATCTCGGTGCGCAGGATGTCTGCCGCTCGATCGTCGAGTCGGAGATCCTGCGTTTTGGTCACGGCATCTATGGCTGGCGCCAGGTGCCGATCAACTCCGAGGTGATCGGCGAGAAGGCGAACGCCACGCGGCCCGAGATCGAGCAGATCATGATCTCGAACGAGCGCGGTGTCAGCGACGAGCAGTTCGAACTCGACCTCTACATCATCCGCCGGCGCATCGAGAAGAAGGTGCTCGACCAGCACATCACCGATTTCTACATCTGCTCGCTCTCGTCGCGCTCGATCATCTACAAGGGCATGTTCCTGGCCGAGCAGCTCTCGGCCTTCTATCCCGACCTGCTTGATGCGCGCTTCGTCTCGAGCTTCGCGATCTTCCACCAGCGCTATTCGACCAACACCTTCCCGACCTGGAGGCTGGCACAGCCCTTCCGCGTGATCGCGCACAATGGCGAGATCAACACGCTCAAGGGTAACACCAACTGGATCAAGAGCCACGAGACGCGCGCGATCTCCGAAGTGTTCGGGCCCAACAACGCTGATCTGTTTCCGCTGATCCCCGAGGGCGCGTCGGATTCGATGGCGCTCGATGCCGTGATGGAGGCGATCATCCGCGCCGGTCGGTCAGCGCCCGTTGTCAAATGCCTGATGATCCCCGAGGCCTGGTCGCATCGGCCCGACATGCCGGAGAAGCATCGTGCGTTCTACGCCTACTCGAACTGCGTGATCGAGCCGTGGGATGGGCCGGCCGCGATCGCGGCATCCGATGGGCGCTGGGTGTTCGCCGGCATGGACCGCAATGGGCTTCGCCCCCTGCGCTACACCATCACGAACGACGGCATGCTGTTCGCAGGCTCGGAAACCGGCATGGTGCCGATTCCAGAGCAGACCGTGGTTGAGAAGGGCCGGCTCGGGCCCGGCCAGATGATCGCGGTCGATCTGCAGGAGGGGCGCCTCTATCACGACCGCGAGCTGAAGGACAAGCTGGCCTCGCGCAAGCCTTACACCGAATGGGCAAAGGCGGTGGTCGAGCTCGACAGCCTGATTGATTCGGCGAGCGAGCCCGCGTCCTATGCGCGCGATGAGCTGCGCCTGCGTCAGCGCCTCGTCGGCTACACCATGGAGGAGCTTGAGCTCATCCTCCATCCGATGGTGGAGGACGCGAAGGAAGCGGTCGGCTCGATGGGCGATGACACGGCGCTTGCCGTGCTCTCGAATCAGTATCGCGGGCTGCACCACTATTTCCGCCAGAACTTCAGCCAGGTCACCAACCCGCCGATCGATTCGCTGCGCGAATATCGCGTGATGAGCCTCAAAACCCGGCTCGGTAATCTCGGCAACATGTTCGATGAGCGGCCGGAGCAGATGCGGCTGTTGCAGCTCAGTTCGCCGGTGCTCACCAACGCCGAATTCGCCGCCATGCGCCGCTACATGGGCGACAAGGCGGCCTTGATCGACTGTTCCTTCGAGGCCGAGGCCGATCGCGGCACGCTCACCGCGGCGATCGCGCGCATCCGCTCGGAAGCGGAGGACGCGGTACGCGGCGGTGCGGTGCACCTGATCCTGTCAGATGAAAACGTCGGGGCCGGGCGCGCGCCGATTCCGATGATCCTCGCGGCCGGTGGCGTGCACAGCCATCTCGTGCGCCAGAAGCTGCGCACCTTCACCTCGCTCAATGTGCGCTCGGCCGAGTGCCTCGACGTGCACTATTTCGCGGTGCTGATCGGTGTCGGCGCCACCACGGTGAACGCCTATCTGGCGCAGGAGAGCATCGCTGATCGCCATGCGCGCGGGCTCTTCGGCAAGCGCAGCCTGAAGGAGTGCGTTGAGCGCTATAAAGACGCGGTCGACCAGGGCCTGCTCAAGATCATCTCGAAGATGGGCATCTCGGTGATCAGCTCCTACCGCGGCGGCTACAATTTCGAGGCGGTCGGGCTCTCGCGCACGCTGGTGGCTGATTTCTTCCCCGGCATGACCTCACGTATTTCCGGCATCGGGCTTTCCGGCATCAAGAAGCGCGTGGTCGATCTGCACCGCAAGGCCTATCAGGAGGCGCCGATCGTGCTGCCGGTCGGCGGGCTCTACAAATATCGCAAATCGGGCGAGCGCCACGCCTTCGAGGGCCAGCTCATCCACATGCTGCAGGATGCGCTGGCGAGCGAATCCTATGCGCGCTACCGCAAATACGCCGAGGCGGTGTACGCGCAGCCGCCGATCCACATCCGTGACCTGCTCGACTTCAAGCACGAGCGGCCGGTCGTCCCGCTCGAGGAGGTCGAATCGATCACCGAGATCCGCAAGCGCTTCATGTCGGGCTCGATGTCGCACGGTGCGCTCTCGCGCGAGGCGCATGAGACATTGGCGATCGCGATGAACCGCATCGGCGCGGCCTCGTGCTCCGGCGAGGGCGGCGAGGATCAGTCGCGCTACAACCCGCGCTCGAACGGCGACAACGCCAACTCCGCCGTGAAACAGATCGCGTCCGGCCGCTTCGGCGTGACCGCGGAGTATCTCAATCGCTGCCGCGAGATCGAGATCAAGATGGCGCAAGGCGCGAAGCCGGGAGAGGGCGGCCAGCTCCCGGGCTTCAAGGTGACCGAGGAGATCGCGCGCCTGCGCTGCTCCACGCCAGGCGTCACGCTGATCTCTCCGCCACCACATCACGATATCTATTCGATCGAGGATCTCGCCCAGCTCATCTACGATCTGAAGCAGATCAACCCGCAGGCCCGTGTCTCGGTGAAGCTGGTCGCCGAATCGGGCATTGGTACGATTGCTGCGGGGGTGGCCAAGGCGAAGGCCGACGTGGTGCTGATCTCGGGTCATGACGGCGGCACGGGCGCGAGCCCGCAATCGAGCCTCAAATATGCCGGCGTGCCGTGGGAGCTCGGCCTCGCCGAGGTCAATCAGGTGCTCACGCTCAATCGTCTGCGCCACACGACGACGGTGCGGGCCGATGGCGGCATGAAGACCGGGCGCGACGTCGTGATCGCAGCCATGATGGGCGCCGAGGAATTCGGCATCGGCACAGCGTCGCTCGTCGCGATGGGCTGCATCCTGGTGCGCCAGTGTCACTCCAACACCTGCCCGGTCGGCGTGTGCACGCAGGACCCGAAGCTGCGCGAGAAGTTCACCGGCACGCCCGAGAAGGTGGTCAATCTGTTCAGCTTCATCGCCGAGGAGGTGCGCGAGATCCTGGCCTCGCTCGGCGTGCGCTCCTTGAACGAGATCATCGGGCGCACCGACATGCTGAAACAGGTGGGCCGCGGCGCGACCGACCTCGACGATCTGGATTTGAATCCGCTTCTCGTGCAGCCGGACCCCGCGGGCTTCCCGCGCTTCTCGCCGCGCAAAGGGCGCAATGAGGTGCCCGAGACGCTCGATGAGCAGATGATTCGCGATGTCGCGGACGCACTCGAGAAGCCGGAGAAGATGCAGCTCGCCTATACCGTGCGCAACACCATGCGTACGATCGGCGCCAAGCTCTCCTCCAAGATCACGCGGCGCTATGGCATGACCGGCCTGCCGCCCGACTACATCACGGCGCGGCTGCGCGGCACGGCGGGCCAGTCGCTCGGCGCCTTCGCGGTGCAGGGCCTCAAGCTCGAACTGCTCGGTGATGCCAATGACTATGTCGGCAAGGGGCTCTCCGGCGGCACGATCGTGGTGCGCCCCCTCGTGTCGAGCCCTTTGAAGTCGAACGCCAACACCATCATCGGCAACACCGTGCTCTATGGCGCGACCAGCGGGCGGCTGTTCGCGGCGGGCCAGGCGGGCGAGCGCTTCTGCGTGCGCAATTCGGGCGCGCACGCGGTGGTCGAAGGCTGTGGCTCCAATGGCTGCGAGTACATGACCGGCGGCATCGCGGTCATCCTCGGGCCGGTCGGCGATAATTTCGGCGCGGGCATGACCGGCGGCATGGCCTTCGTCTACGACACCGATGGCGCGTTCGAGCGCCGCATCAACGCCGACACCGTCGTCTATCAGCGCCTCGCCTCGCGCCATTGGGAGAACGTGGCGCGCGAGCTGGTGGCCGCCCATTTCCAGGCGACGCAATCGGCCTATGCCGAGCGGCTGCTCGCCGATTGGGAGCTGGAGATCGGCCGCTTCTGGCAAATCTGCGCGAAGGAAATGGTGAGCCGCCTCGGTCACCCGCTGTCGGACGAGGCGGCCAAGGCGAGCGCGTGATCGAGCCGCGGTCGGTCGTTCTCTACATCGCGGCAAGCCTCGACGGCTTCATCGCCACCGCCGATCGCGGCGTCGACTAGCTCAAGCCCTATGAGACGGAAGATTACGGCTATGGCGCGTTCATCGAGCGCGTCGGCTCGATCGTCATGGGCCGACGCACCTTCGATCAAGTCGCGGCGTTCGACTCCTGGCCCTACGAGGGCAAGCGCGTGGTCGTGCTCTCCGGCCGCCCCATTGAAGATGGTCCCGAAGGCGTCAGCGTCAGCGCGGAGCCGGTCGAGACACTGACCGCGCGGCTCCGTGCCTTCGACGATGGCGACATCTGGCTCTGCGGCGGCGGCGACGTCATCGCCCAGTTCTTCAGGCACGATCTGATCGATCGGCTCGAGCTGTTCCTGATTCCGGTCATGCTGGGTGAGGGCGTGGCCCTCTTTCCCGAGGGCACCTGGCGACCACTTTTCACGCTCCAGGGCGCGCAAGCCTATGACTCATACCAATCCGCGTTGAGGCTGACTCGCGGGGGATTCCCAGGCGATCGGCGTTGTGATTCAT
>VGET01000027.1 GCA_016869195.1 Alphaproteobacteria bacterium
GAGTAGAACACGCCGTCAGTGCCATCGATATCGAAGATTGGGATGTTGCAGGCCGCGTAGAAGCCCCAGAAGCCGGTGAAGATCAGGAACAGGCCGATCGTCACCATCCAGGGGTTGTGCGGCTTGATCGTGCGAACCTCGCCCTTCGGCCCGAACTTGCCGATGCGCGGCCCGAGCACGAGCAGGATCGCGAGCGCCGAGCCGCCGGCGATGGCATGCACGACGCCGGACGCATAGGCGTCATGATAGCCAAGGATCTGAACCATCCAGCCCGCCGGGTTCCAGCCCCAGGAGGCGTCGAGAATCCAGGTGAACGAGCCAACGAACACGGCGAAGAGGAAGAACGCGCCGGAGCGGATACGCTCCATCACCGCGCCCGAGATGATCGAGGCCGTGGTCCACGAGAAGAGCAGGAACGCCGCCCAGAAGACGCCGTTCAGCCGCGCCCAGATCGGCCCGTTCGCGTCGGCCTCGGCCGCACCGCCCATGTGCGTGCCCATGAGCTCAGACCACGGCACCGCAAAGGGAGCGTCGATGAAGCCGCCATTGAACGGCACGTTCGAGAACGCGAAATAGACCCACCAGCCGAAGAAGAAGAACGTGACCGTCACCAGCGGGATGAGCATGGTGTTCTTCATCACCGTGTGCATCACGTTCTTACGGCGGGCGACGCCGACTTCGTAAGTACAGAAGCCGACATGGATCAGGAACATCATCACCACCGTGATCCAGTAATAGGCCTCGGTGAAGATGACGTTCAGGGCATTCGGAAGATCCGACATTCAACTCCCCCCTTGCCTCGTCGCCTCGCGCCTTATTTGCGCTGTTTCAGACAAGCCGTTGGCACCAAGAGGCGACCAGTCTCTCTCCCTCGGCGAACATTGTTCATTTTCGCCCCGAGTCTGTCCAGCCGACTTGTCAACGCGTCAAATTGGCCTAGCCAATTGCGAGTGCTGATTGTGGGGTGATGGGAAGGGAAATGGGACAGAATTGACAGGTTCAGGTGGACGCGGTCCGGGCGCCCATGGAGTGGATCCGGCCTGCGACCGGCCTACGCTCTACGACCGATCTCTCACAATCTCGACGCCGACGCCGGCCGCATCGGGAAAGACGTCAAGCTTCTCGACGCGGATGCGCGCGCTATTGACCCTTCGATCCTTGAGGAGCGCCGCCGCGATACGCTCGGCCAAGGTCTCGACCAAATTGATATGGTCGCCGGCGACCAACCGCTTCACGGTGCTCACGATATCTTCGTAGGACACCACGTTCCGGATGTTGTCGTCGGTCGCGCCGTCGTCGGTGACCGAGAGCTCGACATTGATGCGCACCCGCTGCACGCCGCCCTTCTCGTGCGGGTGCACGCCGATCTGGGTCTTGAGCACGAGATCGCGCACGAAGACGCGACGATCCGGCAGCGCCTTGGCGCCGCCACGTGCCGCTCGCCGGGTTCCGCTCTTGCCACTGGCGGCCACGGTCATTCCTCGGGGCGTGACTCGCCGGCGGGCGACCAGTTGAGGTGCTGACCGCCGTCGAGCGCGATCATCTGTCCGGTCATGGCCGGCTGCTCGATGATGAAGCGCGCGGCGCGTGCAATCTCGTCCGGCGTTGCGCCGCGCTTCAGGGGCAGGCGCGCAACCTGGGTTGCAAACTGCTCCTCGCTTTGACGCGCGCTCGGCAGGGTCGGGCCCGGGCCGATTGCGTTCACCCGCACGCGCGGTGCGAGCGCCAGCGCGAGCGTCTGCGTCAGGGTCCAGAGGCCAGCCTTGCTCAAGGTGTAGGAAACGAAATGGGGGGTGAGGTTCCAGACGCGCTGGTCCAAGAGGTTGATCACCACGCCGCCCACTTGCGCCGGCAGCCGCGCCGCCAGTTCCTGAGTCAGCACGAATGGCGCGCGCAGATTGACCTCGAGGTGCTGGTCCCAGCTCGCGCGCGTGGTGCTCTCGACCGAGTCGTACTCGAACACGCTGGCATTGTTGACGAGAACCCCGATCGGGCCTAGCGCATCGGCCGCGCGCGCGACGAGCGAGCCGACCGCCGCTTCGTCCGACAGATCCGCGGTCAAGGTGACCGCCTTGGCGCCCATGCTTCTGAGTTCCTTCGCCAACGTCTCCGCTTCGGCCGCCGAAGCGCGATGGTGCAGTGCCACCGCGAACCCGGCGCGCGCCAGCTCGGCGGAAATCGCGCGGCCGATGCGCTTCGAGGCGCCGGTGACCAGCGCCGCCTTTGGAATCTCCGCCGTCATCGCTGTCTTTGGTTCGCTCAATCGTCATTCGGCTGAAGGGGCGCTCATTCTGACCGTTCGCGTCCTCTCACTCAAGCGCGAGCACTTCCTTAACCAAGCTTCACCCTGACGCTTAACCCTTGGGCAAGGCCGGGCCCTTAAAAGTGGGATGCGGCCTCCTCCGTGGCAGGCCGAAGCGCAGTGGGAGAGCTGACCATGAGCGAGAAATCCCGGGCCCAGGGCCTGATCGGTCTGGCAATTACCGTGTTTGCCGGCGCCCTTGTGTTCGGGGCGATCAGCGCGCGCGCCGATGCGACGCTCACCTTCCAACTCACCAATGCGTCCGGTTATGCGCTGACCGAGCTGCATGTCAGCCCGAGTTTCGCCGACAATTGGGGCGGCGACGTGCTCGAGCACAAAGTGCTGTTCGACGGCGAAGCCGCCGAAGTGAAGATCGCGGGCGGCGAGACCACCTGCGTCTACGACCTGCGCTTCACCGCCGAAGACGGTTCGATGCTCGAGGATGTCGGCATCGATCTGTGCTCGCAGAAGAGCTACACGCTGGATCCGTAATTCCGGGCCCTCAATCGCCGGGCGCTCAACGCCCGCGCCCGAATTTCATCTTCGTCCGCGTCTGCTTGCCTCGCTTGCCGGCTCGCGTGCCCGGCGCGCCCGCGTGGCTCCTCCCGATCCACGCTTGGCGCGCGTCAGGATCGGCCTTCGAGGCCTTGCGCTCGGTTGCGAGCCCGAGGTCCTTTTCCTGCAGGCGGCGGATTTCGTCGCGTAGCCGCGCCGCCTCCTCGAACTCGAGCTCGCCGGCGGCCTCCTTCATGCGCTTTTCAAGGTCTCCGATATAGGCGGCCAGGTTATGCCCGATCAGATGGGGCGCCGCCTCATCACCGGTCTCGACGGTGACATAATCCTGCTCGTAGATGCCTTGGAGGATGTCGGCGATCTCCTTCTTCACGCTCTCGGGCGTGATGCCGTTGGTGGCGTTGTAGGCCATCTGCTTTTCGCGCCGCCGGTTGGTCTCGTCAATCGCGCGGCGCATCGAGCCGGTCATGGTGTCGGCATAGAGGATCACGCGGCCATCGACATTGCGCGCGGCGCGGCCGATGGTCTGGATGAGCGAGGTCTCCGAGCGCAGGAAGCCTTCCTTGTCGGCATCGAGAATCGCGACCAGCGCGCATTCCGGGATGTCGAGGCCCTCGCGCAGCAGGTTGATCCCAACCAAAATGTCGAAGGCGCCGAGGCGCAAATCGCGGATGATCTCGATGCGCTCGAGCGTCTCCACATCGGAATGCAGATAGCGCACCTTCAGGCCGGCCTCGTGCAGGTATTCCGTCAAGTCCTCCGCCATGCGCTTAGTCAGTGTCGTCACCAGCACGCGATAGCCCTTGCCGATGGTGGCACGGCACTCGGCGATCAGGTCGTCCACCTGCTTCTCGATCGGCCGGATGATGCAGACCGGATCGATCAACCCCGTCGGGCGAATCACCTGCTCGACGAAGACGCCGCCGGTGCGCTCGAGCTCCCAGGGTCCGGGCGTTGCCGAGACGAACACGGTCTGCGGGCGCATGTTGTCCCACTCCTCGAACTTGAGCGGGCGGTTGTCGACGCAGGAGGGCAGGCGAAAGCCAAACTCGGCGAGGGTCGATTTGCGCTTGTAGTCGCCGCGATACATGCCGCCGAGCTGCGGCACGGTGACGTGAGACTCATCGACAATCAGAAGCGCGTGGGCGGGCAGATATTCAAAGAGCGTCGGCGGCGGCTCGCCCGGCCGGCGGCCCGTGAGATAGCGTGAATAGTTCTCGATGCCGGCGCACGATCCGGTCGCCTGCATCATCTCGAGATCGAACGTGGTGCGCTGCTCCAGTCGCTGCGCCTCGAGCAGCTTGTTCTCCTGCGCCAGCTCGTCCAGGCGCAATTTCAGATCGATCTTGATCTGCTCGACCGCCTGCTGAATGGTCGGCCGCGGCGTCACATAATGGCTGTTGGGGAACACGCGGATCGCCGCAAGCTTGGCGCTCTGCTGTCCGGTCAACGGATCGAACTCGGTGATGCCCTCGATCTCGTCGCCGAAGAGCGAGACGCGCCACGCCCGGCTCTCGGCGTGCGCCGGAAAGACCTCGATCGAGTCGCCGCGCACACGGAAGTCGCCGCGCTCGAGCGTCGTGTTGTTGCGCCGATATTGCAGCTCGACCAGCTTCGCGATGAGCTCGCGCTGATCGATACGGCCGTGCTCGGCTAGGGCCAGCGTCATGGCCGCATAGGTCTCGACGGCGCCAATGCCATAGATGCACGAGACCGAGGCGACGATCACCACGTCATCGCGTTCCAGGAGCGCACGCGTCGCCGAATGACGCATGCGATCGATCTGCTCGTTGATCGAGGCGTCCTTCTCGATATAGGTGTCGGTGCGCGGCACATAGGCTTCGGGCTGGTAGTAGTCGTAGTAGGAAACGAAGTACTCGACCGCGTTCGACGGGAAGAAGCCCTTCATCTCGCCATAGAGCTGGGCGGCGAGGGTTTTGTTCGGCGCGAGCACGAGCGCCGGCCGATTGGCGCGCTGAATGACCTGCGCCATGGTGTAGGTCTTGCCCGACCCGGTGACGCCCAACAGCACCTGATCGCGCGCGCCCTCCATCACCCCGTCCGTGAGCGCCTCGATCGCCTGGGGCTGGTCACCCGCGGGCTGAAACGGCGATTCGAGCCCATAGGCGCGCTGCTCGTCGCCCATGGCGAGCGACGGACGGGTCGGCTTCGCGACGTAGATGGCGCCGTTGCGGATCATCGGCCGCCATCTTTGCTCGAGCCATCGCCTTGCTTCACCCGCGTGTTCAAAAAAATTCCTTCAAGCTGATTGACGACATCAGCGATCTGATCGTGGGCGACGCGCCAAATAATGTCCCGATCGACGTCGAAATAGGCGTGGATGAGCCGGTCGCGCATGCCCGCGATCGAGCGCCAGCCAACATGCGGATTGGCCGCGCGGCAATCCTCGGACACGGCCTTTGCGGCCTCGCCAAATATCTCCAGCAATCTCGTCAAGGCGAGAAGAAGGGTCTCATCGAGGTCCAGATCGTCGCGGCTTCGCGCCGCTACCAACGCCGCCGCTTTCCGCCCGGCGTCAATCATGTGCCGAAGGCGGACGACGTCCTTAGGGTCGAGCATAACGGTCAACGGCCGTGCTCAGCACCTGCGCACGAAAATATCGACTGAGCCAGGCCGGGGTGTTCAGATCGACCTTGCGGCCCACGAGCTCCGACAACTCGCGCTCGGCGTCGAAGAACTCGAGGCCCGGGATTTCGCCGGCTTCGAATTCGACGAGTACGTCGACGTCACTTTCCGGCCCGAATCGGTCGCTCAGGACCGACCCGAACAGGGCGAGGCGCCGGATGCGATATCGGCGGCAAAACGCCTTCAGCGCTGCTTTGCCAACGGGAAAGCGCTGGGCGAGCATGGCGGAGGGGCCGCTCGGTTCGCTCGGCCCGGAGGAATCCTTCGAGGCGCGTTTCATGGACAGTATCTTGGCGCGCGACGGCTATGCTTTCCAGGGCCTTGCCCCAAAGGGCCGGCGCGCATAGCTTTGCGCCGCGCCGGATGGCCCGGCGCCCCCTAGGAACCCTGGAACCCCGCCATGTCGATTCTCGCTCGCCGTCTCGGCCGCATCAAACCCTCGCCCACCATGGCGATCACCAACAAGGCGGCGGAGCTCAAGGCTGCCGGGCGCGACATCATCGGTCTCGGCGCGGGCGAGCCCGATTTCGACACGCCGGATTGGATCAAGGCGGCCGCGACGCGCGCGCTCGACAAGGGTCTCACCAAGTACACCGCCGTCGACGGTATCCCCGACCTCAAGAAGGCGGTCGCGGCGAAGTTCAAGCGCGAGAACCGGCTCGACTACGCGCCCAATCAGGTGTCGGTCGGCGTTGGCGGCAAGCACGTCATCTTCAACGCGCTGATGGCGACGCTCGATCCTGGCGATGAAGTGATCATCCCAGCGCCCTATTGGGTGTCCTACCCCGACATCGTCGAGCTTGCCGAGGGTACGCCGGTGATCGTCCGGGCCGCGCCCGAGAACGGCTTCAAGCTGAAGCCGGAGCAGCTTGAGAAGGCGATCACCGCCAAGACCAAATGGTTCATCTTCAACTCGCCCTCGAACCCGACTGGTGCCGCCTACACCAAGGACGAGATCAAGGCGCTCGCCGCCGTGTTGGTGCGCAAGCCCCATGTCTGGGTGCTCTCCGACGACATCTATGAGCACCTGGTTTATGACGGCTTCACCTTCCACACCATCGCCGAGGTTGAGCCCGCGCTCTACGACCGCACGCTGACCGTGAATGGTGTTTCCAAGAGCTACGCCATGACCGGCTGGCGCATCGGCTATGCCGGCGGGCCGGCCCAGCTCATCAAGGCCATGGGCACGATCCAGTCGCAGTCGACCTCGAACCCGACCTCGATCAGCCAATATGCGGCGGTTGAGGCGCTCAATGGCCGGCAGGACTTTCTGCCGGAGTGGGCCAAGGTGTTTCAGGAGCGGCGCGATCTCGTCGTCTCGATGCTCAACCAGGCGAAGGGGCTCTCGTGCCATCGCCCCGAAGGGGCGTTCTATGTCTACCCAAGCTGCGCCGGTGTGATTGGCCGCTCCACGCCCAAGGGCAAGGCCATCAAATCGTCGGAGGATTTCGCTGCCTATCTGCTCGAGGACGAGGGCGTCGCCGTCGTCCATGGCACGGCGTTCGGGCTCGACCCGTTTTTCCGCATCTCCTACGCGACCTCGACCGAGGCCCTGAAAGAGGCCTGCACGCGCATTCAGCGGGCCTGCGGCGCGATCAAGTAGGACTGGGTGGAGGCCTCAGGCCGTCTGCCGAATGACGCGATGAGCTGGCAGGCGCACCGTGACCGATGTGCCCACGCCGACCTTTGACTGCAGGTCGAGGCTGCCGCCGTGCAGTTCGACGAGCGCCTTGGCTAGGGGTAGGCCGAGGCCGACCCTCTCATATTCTCGCGCGCGGCCTTCACTGATCTGCTCGAAGGGCGCGAATGCCTTGGGGATGTTCTTCTCGGCGATGCCGATGCCCGTGTCGAGCACCTGAATGACGAAGCCGCTCTGGGCGGTCGCCCAAGCGCGCACCCGCACCTCGCCGCCGGTCGGGGTGAACTTCACTGCGTTCGAGATCAGACTGTTGAGGATACGGGCGAGCAGCACCTTGTCCGCCAGTACCATGCCGACCGAGCGCTGATCGAACTCGGTGATCAGGGCGGGTCCCCGGGCTTCGACCTGCTGGAGAAACGGTGCCACGCACTCATGCAGTAGCGCGCCGATGTCGAGGGCCTCCTCGTTCAGGCGCGGTACGTCGCGCTCGAGCCTGGAAACCTCGAGGATATTCGAGACCAACTCGAGCAAACGCTGGCCGGCGAGTTGGATTTCACGCACATACTCCCGGTAACCCGAATCGGCGGTCAGCCCGACAGACTCGCGTTGAAGCAGCTCCGAGAATCCGAGGATCGCGTTAAGGGGCGTGCGCAGTTCGTGGCTCATGACGGCCAAGAAATTCGACTTTGTCTGGTTGGCAAGCTCGGCGGCCTGGCGCGCGTCGATCAGCGTCTGCTCGAAGCGTATGCGCTACGTCACATCGCGCAGGATGGCGGTATAGAGCGACTCACCATTTGTCGATAGGCTGGTGATCGAGGCCTCGGCCGGAAATTCCTCGCCGTTCTTGCGCAGGCCGACGATCCGCCCGCGCGTGCCCATCAGACGGCTTGCTTCACACGATCGGCCGAAGGCCTGGGCGTGGTTGCCGTGCTCGCCGCGAAAGCGCTCGGGCATCAGCATTGTGAGCGGCTCTCCGATCAGCTCTTGTGGCGCGTAACCAAAGATCGTAGCAGCGTTGGAGTTAAACAATTTAATGCGCATCGCAGCATCGGCCACAATGATCGCTTCCGGCGCGATAGTGAGCACAGCGTTCAGTCGCTGCTCGGCCGCTATCAGCGCCCGCTCGGCCGCTTGACGTACCTCCTGCTGCTCAAAGCGTTGCAGCTCGCCGCCGATTCGCTCGGCAAAGAGCGCCATCAATTCTTGCTCTTCAGCGCTAAACGCGCGCGCCCGGTCATCGAGGAGGCAGGTAACAGCGATCACCCGCCCCGCGGCGTCGAGCGAAGGCACACCGCAATAGGCGTGGGCACGGTGCTCCTTGAGAAAGCTCGCCTCCGGGAAGCGCTCGGCGACGCGGTCATAGACCTGCAGTCTTCGATCGGCCTCCACCGTCGCGCATGGTGTCACCCGAAGCGGACACGATCCTGCATCCAGCGTCACAGTTCCGCTGGCATAGATTGCGCTGAAGCGGAGCTGTTCGCGTTCGATCTTCGAGACCACGACGATCGGCACATCGAACGCCCGGGCGATAGCCCCGGCTGCGCGTCCGAAGAACTCTCGGGAATCGAGTGCAGGTTTGGCCGCCGCGCGGTAGAGTTAATCGAGCCGAGCGAGGCTCTGCCTGAGATCGAATAATTCGCGCGATGACAGAGGGTCGTTTGCGCTCATTGTTTCGATTCGGGCGTCAGTGACAAAGCGGGGACGCCCGGCTGATACGGATTGAACGAGCCCGCGGAACAATTTCAGAATTTTGAGCAGGATATTACCGGATCATTCCTTAAGAAGCATGCCCACAAAAAGAAAGTGTTTAATTGTGAACGTGGGAACGCGCCTGTGTCACGCCGGCTTGATTTGTCCGTGATGGGCCTGAGCGATATTTGAGGTCCCAGGGTCGGGGAGGGACCTCCATCATGCTGATTAAGCGCAAGCGGGGCTGGGAGCTGCCGGAATCCGCCGCCACGCCCGAAGCGGTGTTTTGGAATCGACGTCAGGTGTTGGCGGCCACGGGCTTCGGCTTGGCCCTGGCCGGCGTCGGCGGGACATTGCTCGGGCGTTCGGCTGCGCTGGCCGATGACGCGCCCGAGATCGATCCCTCGGCGTCGCGCTATCCGGTGCCGCAGAACACCAAATACACGCTGGACCGGCCGATCACGCCGGAGGACATCGCGACCAAGTACAACAATTATTACGAATTCGGCTCGAACAAGACGATCTGGAAAGACGCGCAGGAACTGCCGATTCGCCCCTGGACGGTCGAGATCGCAGGCCAGGTCGAGCAGCCGATGACGATCGCGATCGACGATCTGCTCGGCAAAATGCCGCTCGAGGAGCGTCTCTACCGCCACCGCTGCGTCGAGGCCTGGTCGATCGCCGTGCCCTATAGCGGCTTCCCTCTGAAGGCGCTGGTCGATCTCGCGCGGCCGCTCGGTTCGGCGAAATATCTTGTCATGACAACTTTCAAGAATCCCGACGTTGCGCCGGGCCAGCGCCAGTTCTGGTATCCCTGGCCCTATGTCGAAGGTCTGACGATGGCCGAGGCTACGAATGAGCTCGCCTTCATCGCCACCGGCTATTACGGCAAGCCGATACCCAAGCAGAATGGGGCGCCTCTGCGTCTGGCGGTTCCCTGGAAATATGGCTTCAAGCACGTCAAGGGCATCGTCCGCTTCAGCTTCGAAGAAAACCGCCCGAAATCGTTTTGGGAAGAGCTTGTGCCCGAGGAATACGGCTTCTGGGCCAATATCAACCCGGAGGTACCGCATCGCCGTTGGAGCCAAGCGAGCGAGCGCGTGCTCGGGCTTGATGAAATGCGTCCGACGCTCCCCTATAACGGCTATGCAGAGTTCGTGGCCGGGCTCTATACCGGCCTCGAGGAGAGCGAAAAGCTGTTCATGTGAGCCGGATCGAGCTCGTCATCTTCGATTGCGACGGCGTTCTGGTCGATAGCGAGCCGATCGGTAATCTGGTCCTGGGCGCGTCGTTGCGCGAGGCCTCAGTTCCCGTCGACGACGAGACGGTCGCAAGCCTGTTTCGCGGCTGGGCCATGACGAGTGTGGTCGCCTGGGCTGAGCGCGAGCACGGTCGGGCGCTCGGCGCCGAGTTCCTGACACGATTTCAGGACCATCTGTTCCGGGCGCTCCGCCACGGCATCGTCTCGATGCCGGGCGCGGCCGAGACCTTGGCAGCGCTGCGCCTGCCCGTCTGCGTCGCCTCGAGCGGCGAGCCCGACAAGATGCGTCTCTCGCTCGGCCTCACGGGTCTGTTGGGCCGCTTCGATGGCCGATTGTTCAGCGCGACGCAGGTGCCCAGAGGCAAGCCGGCGCCCGATCTCTTTTTGTTCGCTTCCCGCGCGATGGGCGTCGAGCCGGAGCGCGCGGCGGTGGTCGAAGACAGCCTCGCGGGCGTCGAAGCGGCGATCGCTGCCGGCATGACGGTGTTTGGCTATGCTCCGGAGGCAGAGCATGATTGTAGTCACCGTCAGCAGCTCGCCGCTGCGGGCGCGAAACCGCTCAACGATCTGCGCGACCTGCCACGACACGTTGCAACCGGGGGCTGAGCCCGAATAGAAAATGGCCGGGCCCGAAGGCCCGGCCAGTCGCCAGGGAGGCTTCACGTCTGGGAGACGTCGGATCCGAAGACCCGGCCCCGGACAGCCTGTCCGGAGCGAGAACCGGCGGGACCGCGGGTCACCACCAGGTTCGAGGCATGACGGTTGGCGTTGGGGGGAGGGAGTGCGCAACCGTCATGCTGCAACGCAAAATTTAGCTAGCAAGGCACGCGATTTCCAGTAGCGCTTCCGCAACCCTGATATGCAAATATCGCATGTCTGCCAAGGAACAGATCAAAAACGATAATTCGCCACCTGCTTCTGCAGATAGTCACGGAACACAGTCACGCGGGCGGAGTGCCGCATTTCCTCGGCATAGACGAAATAGCACTCAAATGACGGGCCGTTGTGCTCCGGAAGCACGCGGACCAGCGACGTTTGCTCCGCCACCGCATAGTCGGGCAGCGAGGCGATGCCGAGCCCGCTCTCGACCGCCTGAAGCATCGAATAGACATTGTTCGAGACCAGAACAATGCGCTTCCGGGTCTCGGGGTCACCCGACAGCTCGATCATCCAATCCGGATTGCTTAGCGAGGCAAGTGGGCCCAGGCCATAGACGATCAGCCTATGCCGAGCGAGATCGGCCGGGCGTTCGAGCTTGCCATGCTCGGCGATGTAGGAAGGCGCAGCGTAGATGTGGCTGTGGATGGTCATGAGGTGTCGCCGCACCAAATCAGGCTCGGTCGGCACGCCCATGCGGATGCCCACGTCGGCCTCGCGCATGGCCAGATCGAGCGTAGCGTCGCTGGTCAGGAGCGTGAGCGAAATATCGGGGTAAAGGCGGTTGAACTCCTTCAGCCGCGGAGTCAGCCAGATCGAGCCAAACGCCAGCGTCGTGGTCACGGTCAGATGGCCGCTCGGCCGATCGCGCGATTCGCTCAGCTGGGCCTCGGTCATGGCCAGCTTGGCGAACACCTCCCGCGCTGTCTCGCGCAGGCGCTCACCCGGCTCCGTCAGGATCAGCCCGCGCGAATGGCGGTGGAACAGGGCGACGCTGAGGTCCTGCTCAAGCGCGGCGATCTGCCGGCTCACCGCCGATTGACTCAGGTGCAGATCCTTGCCCGCGGCCGTAAAGCTGCCGGCCTCCGCGACGGCGTGGAAGATACGGAGCTTGTCCCAGTCCATGGCCGTCCGCTATTCCGCTGCGGCGCTCCGGGTTTCGGCGGCGGCCAGAAACTTTTCGGCCTCGAGCGCGGCCATACAGCCCGTGCCGGCCGCGGTGACAGCCTGGCGGAACACCTTGTCCTGCACGTCACCGGCCGCGAACACGCCCGGCACATTGGTGACCGTTGAGCCCGGCACGGTGCGCAAATAGCCCTCGGAATCCATGTCGAGCTGGCCCTTGAAGATCGCCGTGTTTGGCGTGTGGCCGATCGCGATGAACACGCCATCGAGCTTCAGCGTCTGGGCCGCGCCGCTGCGCGTATCCTTGAGGCGGACGCCGGTGACGCCGCGGGGCTCATTTGTGCCCACGATCTCCTCGACCGCGTGATTCCAGAGCACGCTGACCTTCGGGTTCTTGAACAGGCGGTCCTGCAGGATCTTCTCCGCGCGAAGCGAATCGCGCCGATGCACGAGCGTCACCTTGCGGGCGTGATGGGTGAGGTAGAGTGCTTCCTCGACTGCGGTATTGCCGCCGCCGATCACCGCGACCTCCTTGTCACGAAAGAAAAAGCCGTCGCAGGTGGCGCAGGCCGAGACCCCGAAGCCCTTGAACGTCGCCTCGCTGTCGAGACCGAGCCAGCGCGCCTGCGCGCCGGTGCTGACGATCACCGCATCGCCGACATAGGTGTCACCCGAATCGCCCGTGCACACGAACGGCCGGCGCGAGAGATCGACCTTCACGATCAGATCGGCGATCAGGTTGGTGCCGACATGAGCGGCCTGGGCCTGCATCTGCTCCATCAGCCAAGGGCCCTGGATCACCTCGGCAAATCCCGGGTAGTTCTCGACATCGGTCGTGATCGTGAGCTGACCACCGGGCTCGAGGCCCTGCACCAGGATCGGCTTCAGATTGGCGCGCGCGGCGTAGATCGCGGCCGTATAGCCGGCCGGCCCTGAGCCGATGATGATGACCTTCGAGCGATGGGTCGTTGCCATGATGGTCTCCGGCGCACGCGGGCGCTTGGGGAATGGGACTGGCTGCGAAGATGGAATCAGCGGGCGGCGCTGGCAAGCCGCCTTGCAATCTCCGCGGCAGCAAGCGCCGCGTCGTCGAGCGGCCTATAGCTGTAGCCCTCTAATCGGTCCTCGAACCAGCGGATATAGCCGTCCTCCTCCAGGCCTGACAGGAAATTGCGCAATCGATGAGAGGGCTGCCCCTCTAGGCGCGCGATCAGCACCGGGCGGCCGGTCGAGCAGGCGTCCGAGATCATGTTCACCGAATCCGAGGTCACGACAATCGCATCGGCGTGGGCAAGCAGGCCGAGATAAGGGTTTACGCCGGCGCCATCGTAAAACAGGCCCGCACGCGCGCCGATGGCGGCGCGTAAGGCGGCGAGGCTCTCCGGCGGGGTGCGGCGCGAAGCGGTGATCGCGAGTCCCGCTCCTTGTGTCGTTGACAAGTCCGCAAGCTTGCGCCCGAGCGCCGTGGCCTCGGCAGGTTTGAACGGATGCCGGCGCGTGCGCCCACCAAGCAGCACGGCGATAAGGGGCCGCGGAATTGGCCGAAGCAGATCATCAAAGTGCGCGCGTGCTTCCGCCAATCGCGCCGCGGTGATGCGGCTCGGCGCGCCGCGCGTGAGCATCACGTTCGGGCCGCGCACGCGGTCGTGTCGCGGCGCGATGACGAGATCGAAGCGCGTCGGGTCGATCAGCGGGTCCTGGACATAGACCGTGAAGCATTGACCGCCGCTCGCCCGTTTGATCGCAAGCGCGAGCCCGATGCTCTTGCGCCCGCAAGCGATCAGCAAACGCGGCCAGGGTGGCGCGAGCGGGTCGGACGCCGGCGCCAGATGATCGAGTGCGGGCAGGCCGAGCCAGAGCGGCAGGGTCGCGGGCCAGCCACGGGGCGCCGCCCTCTTGACGATCGGTGTCAGGCCGAGCGCGTCGGTCAAGGCCAGCGCCTGATTGACCATCCCCGTGGCGCCCTCGGTCAAGACCCAGGTCGGCAGATCCTTGGGAACACGGGGGAACGCGCTCACTGTCCAACGCTCCGTTCCGTCCATCGGCGAAACGCCGATCCGCTGGTCATGACCGGAACCGCGAGCGCGCCGCATACCAGCAAGACGGCAATGATCTCAGGTGCGCCGAGCGGTTCGCCCAGGATCACCGCACCGAAGATCAAGCCGATGATCGGAATCGAGAGCGTGCCGATGGTTGCGACGCCGACCGGGAAGAGTTGGACCACCTTGAAGTAGAGGTAGTGGCCGATCACGAACGCGAAGATGACGTTGTAGATGAGTGCCATGAGAGGCCAGAAGCTTGGCCAGATCATGCGATCGGTCTCGAAGATCAGAGCGCCCGCGAGGATCGGCAGGCCGCCGATCAGGCATTGCCAAGCGACCAGCACGCCGGTTGTCATGCCACCCCAGTCCACTCGCTTCAGGCCGATCGTGCCGATCGCCCAGGACAGCGCTGCACCGGCCATGAGGACCGCGCCGAGCGGCACACCGGTGCTTTGAAACAAATCCTTCGCAATCAGCACGCCAAGGCCGGCCGTGCCAAGAATGAGGCTAACCAGACGCCGCCAGGTGAGCGGCTCGTGCAGGAAGAGCGCGCCGAGCAGCACGCCCCAGACCGGCATGGTATAGCCGATGATCGCCGCATGGCCTGAGGAAGTCAGCGTCACGGCAAAGCCTGACATGATGTGCCAGCCCGTCACATTGACGCTTGCCACCGCGATCATGGGCCGAACCTTGTCGCGCGGCAGGGCAATCGAATAGCCGGCGAGCTTCGCGAGCACGAGGAGCCCGATCGAGCCGCCCATCAGGCAGATCGTGCGGAAGGTGAGGACCGGCACGTCTTCCAACGCGATCTTGATGATCGGCCAGTTGATGCCCCACACCACGCTGAGCAGCACGAGCATCACGAAGCCCTGGAACGGCAGGGGGGCGGACGACGCCGATTCCGCCGCGGGGCGAGAGGCTGTTGTCACGGGTAACCAATGGCTCCGGAAGCCGCCCTCGGCGGCCCAACCGCCGTTGCATATCACGGGGCCCCCCTGCTCGAAAGCCGGGCGCGGCAATTTGCGCTGTGCTATGTTCCGAGCGACAGGGATCTGGTCAGGGCAGCGCTGGAGATGGTGCGCGCAGGCAAAGTCGGTTTGGGTCTGATCGCCGTGACGGCGGCGCTTCTGCCGCTCGCGGCCCATGGCGGGGACGTCGCTGCCGGCAAGGCGCTCTCCGAGAAGTGGTGCTCGTCCTGTCACGTGGTAAGCGATGATGGGCAGGCGGTGGCAACTGATGTTGCGCCTAGCTTTAAGAGCATTGCTGATCGCAGCGATACCACCGAGGACGGTCTCAAGACCTACCTCGCGGTGCCGCATAAGGACGCGATGAAGGGCCTCGCGCTGCCGCGGCTCGAGATCGCCGACCTTGCGGCCTATATCATGAGCCTGAGATCACCCTGATGATCCGTCTCGCCACCCAGCATGATGCCGCCGGCATCGCCCGGGTGCATGTCGAGACGTGGCGCGACACCTATGCCGGGATCATCCCTGATCACGCGCTGCTCGCGATGGATGTGCGGCGCGAGGCGGCGCGTCAACGTCATGCGTTGGGCCTAAGGCGCGGCGATGGCTTGACCTTCGTCGCCGAGCAGCCGCGTCTTGGCATCGTCGGCTATGCCGAGGCCGGGCGCGCGCGACCTGCGGGCTTCGGGTTCGAGGCCGAGCTCTACACGCTCTACGTCCTGCCCGGCCATCAGGGCGAGGGCCATGGCCGGAGCCTGCTTGGCGCGGTCTTCGCCCGCCTGGTCCGGCTCGGCTATCGCTCGGCGATCGTTTGGGTGCTCGCCGAGAACCCCGCGCGCTTCTTTTACAACGCGATGGGCGCCGCGCGCGTCGCGCACCGCACCGAGCGCCTGTTCGGCGCCGACCTCGCGCAAGAGGCTTTTGGCTGGGCCGATCTTGAAGGCGCGCTGCAGCCGACCGGGCGGCTCATTCGGCGGTCCTGATTCGATTCAGGGCGGCAGGAGGCGGCCAGCGGGGCGCTCGAAGGTCTGGCGGCCGGCCTTGAAGCCCATCAGCGGCTGAACGAGCTCCGCGACCGCGGCCTCGGGATTCGCGCAATCCAGCACCACGAGATCGGCCTTGCGCCCGACCGCGACGCCATAGTCCGGCAGGCGCAGCAGCGCGGCCGAGCGCGTGGTGATCATGTTGAAACATTCACGCACATCGGCGCGTGCCCCCACTTGCGCGATGTTGGCGTAGAGATTGGCCATACGCAGCAGCGAGCAATCGCCGAACGGCGTGAACGGATTCAGCACGTTGTTGGTCGAGAGCGAGCAATTGACGCCCTGATGCACCAAGCGATGGACGTGGGTCACGCCGCGTGCTGGGTTCATGCCCTGATTGCGGTTCATGAGGTAGAGGTCGGTCGAGGGCAGCACGGTGAGCGCGACGCCGACATCGGCCATGCGGCGCGCGGCCGCCTCGAAGGCGGAGGCCGAGGCCGAGGCCAGCTTGGTGACATGGCCGATCGCGACCCGCCCGCCATAATTGTAGCGCTCGGTCAGCGTGCAGACATGGAGGAGATCGAGGTTCTCGGGGTCGGCGCCGAAATCGAGGTGCATGTCGATGTCGATATCGAACTCGCGCGCCATCTCGAACACGCGCTCGATCTGCCCGTGCGGGCTCGAATCGGTGTAGGGCGCGGCACCGACCACGCGGCCGCCGCGCTTCAACGCCGCGACCATCAGCTCGTCGGTGCCGGGGTTATTGAGCAGGCCCTCCTGCGGGAAGATGCAGATCTCGAGATCGATCGCCCATTTGTAGTCCTCGATCAGCGGCAGCACACCCTCGAGCCCGCGCAAGCCGATGCCCGGGTCGACCTCGAGATGCGTGCGCATATGGGTCGTGCCGTTCAGGATGGATTTCTCGAGCGTGCGTTTGGCGCGGGCGTGGACATCCTCGGGCTGGAACGATTTTTTCGCGGCGGCCACCTCTCGGATCGCCTCATCGAGGTCGCCGGTCTCCGCCTTGCAGCGATCGAGGATGCAGGATTTGTCGAGATGGATGTGGGTCTCGATGAAGCCGGGCGCGACCAGCCTTCCGGCGAGGTTGATCTCGCGCGCCTCGGCCCGAAGATCGGGTTCGATCGCGACGATGCGGCCACGCTCGATGCCGATGTCGAAAGCCGCACCGGGCCGATCCGCGATCATTGCCCGCCTAAGGATAAGGTCCATTCCGTGCCCCGCCGATTGCGTAGTGCCCGAAGCATGCGCCAGGCCTGGCGCCTCCGCCAATCGCGAGAATTGCACATGCGGAGGTGTTGGTCGCCGGCGTCATTCTTCGACAGGCTCAGGATGAGGCCCAAAACTGTGATCCTCAAGCTGAGCTTCCTCAAGCTGAGCTTGTCGAAGGGCGAAGCATGCGGGTGCTCGATACTGCCGGTCACGACGACAGACCTTGCGATTCCCTGCTAGGCTGCACCATGGCCGATGACACGAATAACCCTGGCGCCGCACCGACGGCTCAGGCCTCCCCCAAGATCGCCTTTCATCCCTCGGATGGTTTTCCGGCGTGGCTCGCGGAGCGGGGCGGGGCGCTCGCCTTCACCACGGGGGAGTCGGGAAAGCTGTTTCTGGTGGGCTGCCAGCCCGAAGGCAAGCTCGCGATCTCGGAACGGAGCTTTGCGCGTTGCACGGCGCTGGCCGCGACCGAGCGGACGCTCTGGATGGCATCGGACTTTCAGCTGTGGCGCCTGGAGAACGCGCTCGGGCCGAAGGTCGAGCACTGCGGCCATGATCGCCTCTTCGTGCCGAGGGTCGGCTACACCACCGGCGGCATCGGCGTGCGCGACATCGGCATCGGCGATGATGGGCGGCCGGTGCTGGTGAACGGCCTCTTTTCCTGCCTTGCGAGCGCGAGTGACACGCACAGCTTCAGTTCGATCTGGCGCCCCGCCTTTGTCTCGGCGCTGGCGCCGGAGGATCGCTGTCACATGAGCGGTCTTGCCATGGCCGCCGGGGCGCCTGGTTATGTCGCGGCCGCCGCCGAGTCTGATAAGGCTGGCGGATGGCAGGGCAAGCAGGCCGAGGGCGGAATCATCATCGACGTGACTTCAAACCAAATCGTCGCGCGCGGGTTGTCTCTGCCTCATGCGCCGCGGCTCTTTGGCGGCGCCCTCTGGGTGCTCAACTCAGGCACGGGGGAGATCGGGCGTTGCGATCTCAAGAGCGGGCGCTTCGAGGCGGTCGCCTTCTGTCCAGGCTATCTGCGCGGTTTGACGCTGGTCGACCGGTTCGCCGTGGTCGGGCTCGGCCTGCCACGCTCGGCGCAAGGCTATGGCGGCTTGCCGCTCGATGATCGTCTGGCGCGCCACAAGGCAGCGCCAAGCTGCGGCCTCATGGTGGTCGACCTGAAGGCCGGAAGGATCGTTCAGTCTTTGATGATTCGTGGCCTTGTGCGCGAGGTCCATGGTGTGGCGTTCTTGTCAGGCGCCAAGCGGCCGATGGCGCTCGGCTTCAAGACCGATGAGATCCGTCAGGTCTTGACCGTGCAGGCCGAGGACCAACGCTGAGCGCCACGGTCGACCATCCCGCCATGTCCGTTTCAGGAGAGCCCCGTTGACCACTCATGCCGCCGAGGACCGCCGGCCGATGTTGGACGGCACCGTCCTTCGCGTGCTGATCGCGGTCAGCGCCTGCCATCTCATGAACGACATGCTTCAGGCGCTGCTGCCGGCGATGTATCCGCTGCTGCAGAACAACTTTGCGCTGAGCTTCGGCCAGATCGGGCTGATCACGCTGACCTACCAGCTGGTCGCGTCAATTCTGCAGCCCGTGATCGGCCATTTTGCCGATCGCCGACCGATTCCCTATTCGCTCGCGGTCGGCATGGGCTTCACCTTGGTCGGGCTCATCGCTCTGTCCTTTGCAGGCGGCTTCCTGACCGTGCTGCTCGCGGCCGCGCTGATCGGGGCGGGGTCGTCGGTCTTCCACCCCGAGGCCTCGCGCGTGGCGCGCATGGCCTCAGGCGGCCGGCACGGCTTCGCCCAGTCGCTGTTCCAGGTTGGCGGCAGCTGCGGCTCCGCGATCGGGCCGCTGGTCGCGGCCGCCGTGATCTACACGCACGGCCAGGGCAGCGTCGCCTGGTTCGCCGCGATCGCGTTTGTCGGCATCGCGGTGCTGTCGGTGGTGGGTGTGTGGTACAGCCGTCATCGCCGGCCGCGCGGCGTCGGCCGTGCGGCTCAGGGCCTCGAACGCCACGCGCTGGCGCCGAAACAGGCGTGGCTCGCGCTCGGCGTGTTGCTCGCCCTCATCTTCTCGAAGTTCTTCTACACGGCGAGCATCTCAAGCTACTACACGTTCTATCTGATCCATAAGTTCGGGGTCTCGGCCGAGGCCGCGGCGATCTATCTGTTCATTTTCCTCGGCGCGGGCGCAGCGGGCACCTTCATCGGCGGGCCGATCGGCGATCGCATCGGGCGCAAATATGTGATCTGGGGCTCGATCCTCGGCGTGCTGCCCTTCACGCTCGCGCTGCCCTATGCGGACTTCACTTGGACGATCGTGCTCAGCATCCCGATCGGGTTCATCATCTCGTCTGCTTTCGCTGCGATCGTGGTCTACGGCCAGGAGCTGTTGCCGGGTCGCATCGGGCTGGTTGCTGGACTCTTCTTCGGCCTCGCCTTCGGCATTGGCGGCATCGGTGCGGGCGTGCTCGGCGAGCTCGCCGATGCGACCAGCATCGAGTTTGTCTTCGAGGTCTGTTCCTATCTTCCGGCGATCGGCCTGCTCGCCGTGTTCCTGCCCAACCTCGACACGGCGGTGCAGCGGCGGGCCGCAAAGGCGGTGGGGGATTGAAGCGGTTTGGCGACGCCGCGCCTCCACCAATCGTCATCCCCCGGCTTGGCCGGGGGATCCAGGGCAACAAACAATGTAGGTGCGTTTTCCCTGGATGGACCGATCATGTCGGGCCATGACGCATGAAGTGTGAATTGCGCCCTCACATCTCCGGCGCGTGCTTCGAGGGCTTGCGGTTGTGCGTGGCCTGCTCGAAGGCGTAGGCGAGCGCAATGAGATCGCCCTCGCGATAGGGCAGGCCCAGAATCTCCATGCCGACCGGCACGCCGCCTGGCGTGAAGCCCGCGGGCACGCTCATCGCCGGCATCCAGGTCTGCGCGCCGACCAGCGTGTTGGTCGGGAACTCGAGGCACTTCCAGCGTCCGGCGTTCAGCTCCTTGCGCGTCGGCGACTGCACCTGGGTGGTCGGGAAGACGAGCGCATGGGCGCCGGCCTTGCCCATCTCATTCAGCACCGAGCGACGGAATTTCTCGGCCGTCACATAGCGGGGATAATATTCGGAGTCGGAGTAGGGGTCGGTCGGTCCACCCACGATGTCCACCAACAGGTCGAGCGCCGGATGGAACTTCTTGGCGTCGTAGATTTCCTTGAGCGTGCGGTGCGGCAGCTGGGGCCGGCTCGCGATGAAGGAGTCGATCGCGCTGCGCGAGTGGTTGATGTAAAGCGATGAGTACTCGATGAACTTCCACACATCGGGCAGATCGACGTCGACGATCTTGGCGCCCGCGGATTTGAGCGCGCCGATTGCGCCTTCCACGACGCTATTGACGCAGGCGGATTCCGGATCGGAGTTCGAGCCGAAGAGAGAGCGCACCACGCCGATCGTCTTGCCCTTGAGCGCGCCCTTATCCAGCCGCGAGACATAATCGGTGTGACCGGCGATCACGGCGGTCGCGGTGTAGGGGTCCTCAGGATCGAAGCCGACCATGAGCTGAAGGAGCTTGGCGAGG
>VGET01000028.1 GCA_016869195.1 Alphaproteobacteria bacterium
GCAAAGCGCGTGAGCCCGATCGCGACGCGGCCCTCATAGGCCGAGAGCTTGAAATTGGATTCGAGGCTCGCGACCCCGCCCATGTGCTTCAGCACCTCGATGTGCGAACCGATGCTGGCGCAGGTGACGCCGTGGCCGAGATCATCGATCGCATCGACCAGCGCATCGTCCTTGCCCTTGTAGACGAGCGCGGCGCGGATGAACCCGCCGCCATCGGTCAGCGCCTTGACCTTGCCGAGCTCATCCAGGAGGCCGATCACCTTCGGCCCCATCTCCTTTTCCTCGACATTGACGCCGACATAGGTGAGGCCGTCATCATTGTCCTGCCAGAGCGCGACACCCGTTGAGTTCGGGCCGCGCCGGTAAATGCTGTGGAGAATTCGATAGGCGATTTCGCCGGTCTTCTGCCCGTGCAGGCGGGACTTGAAGACGATGCCGCCAATGCCGCACATGGGTTCAGTGCCTCATAGGTTCAATTGGAACTTCGCCTGCGCCCGTCGATCTCGGGGCGCCACCCCCACCCCGACCCTCCCCCATCAAGGGGGAGGGGGTAGAAGTGAAATCGTTCGCCGCAAATTCCCCTCCCCCCAAGTGGGGGAGGGATAGGGTGGGGGGTGACGGGCGAGGCATTGCGCGCTCCGCTCAGCGCGGCGCGGGATTGAGCTTGAGCCTGCGGTCGAGCTGAGCCCAGGGCAGCGCGCCGTCGATCCAGGTGTTGACGCGGTCGAAGGCGAGCATGATGGCCTCGGCGACCGCGACGAACTCCTTGTGGCTGCGCGCGCCGCGGCCATCGAAATAGGCCTCGACCTCTTTCATCAGCTTCACCGTGTTGGTCATCTTCCACTTGCCGAGCCGGGCCGTATGGCGCGCGACCAGAGCACCGGCGACCCGGTTCAGCTCGGCGATCGGCATGTCGCCCTCCAGCGCGAGCAGGCGCAACACCTGGATGTTCTCGCCAAGCCAGAAGGTGTCGAAGTTTGCGTAGATCACGCAGGGCATGTTGCCCATGGGCGGGCGCTTGAAGCGGCGCAGTGCCTTGACGTCGGCCGGCTCGGCGCGCCAATTGCGGCTGGTGAAGGCCTCGAGGCGCTTGATCATCTGGGCGGTTGAGGTTCGGGCCATGGGTCAGACCTCCTTCGCCGCGTTGATCTTGGCGTTGACCGGGCCGGATTTCAGAATTTTTTGGCCGACCGACTTCAGGCCCGGCAGGCCCTCGACCACCCGCGCGAACAGGCTGACTTTGCCGAACGGCGTGACCCCTCCATAGAAGATGCAAATGGTCTGGCGCCCGGGGTAATAGCCGATGTCGCCGGCCTTCACGTTGAGGATCTCGTTCTCGGCATTGCTGTAGAACGGCACCATGATGATCAGCTCTTCGCCGGCGAACTTGGCGTGGGTCGAGAATGACTCGCACGGCAGGCTGTCGGCAAAGGCGGCACACACATTGGGCGCCTCGTCCTCGAGCAACTCGGCCGTGATCGTGCGGCCGCCGATCTTCATCGTCACGTGTCGACCCATCGGGCACCCCTGTTCGAGCGTCATCTCATGGCGCGTCGCGGGTGCGCTGAAGGGCGGCCGAGCGATACATGTGCACGCTGCCCTGCGGACCTGCGATCGGCGCACCGGATAACACAGACCCGCATGGCTCGCAATCGCGCCCGGCGTCGCAGGCTCTGGTCAAACCAGACTGGCCGGCGAATGCGAAGAGTGGCCGCTGGAGGCCGTTGATCCACGCTCAAATGCCCCCTCCTTTCCGGCGAACTCGGTTCATCTTGGTCTAACCAGAACGACCCGCGACATCCTGTCGGTGTGCGGCTTGCTTGCCAGCGGCGATACGCTCTGCGAGCATGAGATAGTGTCATCGAACCCGCACGCGACCGTCAATCAACCAGAGGTGGGTAACCTTCCATGAGCGAAGCGCGTGCGTCGGATGCACCGCTGCTCGCCTGCGATGGCGTGAGCAAGTTTTACGGCGCGATGGCGGCCGTGCACGAGCTCTCCTTCGAGGTGAAGAGGGGCGAGGTGCTCGGCATCGGCGGCCCCAACGGCGCGGGCAAGACAACCTTGTTCGACGTGATCACGGGGCTTTCGCCCGCGAGCGCCGGCCGTGTCGCCTTCGGAGGCCGCGATGTGACGGGCCTGAAGCCCGAACAGCTCTGCCATCGGGGTCTGGTGCGCACCTTTCAGCTGAATGCCGGCTACGACACGCTGAGCGCACGCGAGAACGTGCTGGTCGGGTCCTATTTCGGCGCCAAGAACGTGGTGATCCCTGGCCTCAGGGTGAGCGCGGCCGCCAAGCGCCGGGCCGAGGAGGCCATGGATCTGGTTGGCCTCGCTGACAGTCGGGACGCCATTGTCAAGTCGCTTCCGGTCTACAAGCGCAAGCTTCTGATGATCGCGAGCGCGGTGGCGACCGAGCCCAAGCTCCTGATGCTGGACGAGCCGGTCGGCGGGCTCAACCCGCACGAGATCGACGCCGTCATGGGGGTGATAAAGCGCCTGCGCGAGGCCGGGCTGA
The DNA here is from genome assembly GCA_016869195.1 of Alphaproteobacteria bacterium. GTDB lineage: Bacteria > Pseudomonadota > Alphaproteobacteria > UBA828 > UBA828 > SHWC01. The sequence goes on from VGET01000028.1 coordinate 2,519, forward strand.
CCATCGTGCTCATCGAGCATGTCATGCGCTTCCTGGTCGCGCTCTCCGATCGCGTGCTGATCATGCATCACGGCGAGAAGATCTATGAGGGCGCGCCCGAGGGCCTGGTGCACGATCGCACCGTCGTTGACGTCTACCTCGGCGCCGGCACGGCGGACCGCCTGAAGCATCTGCTTGAGACCAAGGGAGCCGCCTAGCCCATGGAATCGGTGATCCAGGTCATCGTCAGCGGGCTCCTGCTCGGCGCCATGTACGCCGTGAGCGCGGTCGGCCTGTCGCTGATCTGGGGCGCGCTCGGCATGCTCAACATGGCGCACGGCTCGCTGCTCACGATCGGCGCCTATCTCTGCTACAGCGCGATCGTGCAGGCCGGATTGCCGAACGGCCTCGGGCTCCCGATCGCCATGATCGCGAGCGGCCTGCTCGGCCTCGTGATCTATTTCGCCGTGGTCCATTGGATGTATCGGCGCCAGGGCTTCGAGACCAACATCATTCTCGCCACGATCGGGCTCGCGATGGTGTTCGAGAACGTGGTGCTCAAGATCTATGGCGCCTATCCGGTGGCGCAACCCTTCGGCGTGGATCGATCGCAGGGCTTCCAGATCAGCACCGTCTTCGTGCCGTGGCAGAACTTTGTGATCATCGCGGTGAGCGCCGCCCTGATGATTGCGATCGCGCTCATCCTGCGGGCGACGCGGATGGGCCGCGCGATTCGTGCGACTGCGCAAAGCCGCGAGGCGGCGCTCCTCATGGGCGTGCCGGTCGGCCTCGTGTTCGCCCAGGTGATGGCGCTCGGCGGCGTGGTCGCGGCGGTTTCGGGTGTCATGATCAGCTCGATCACGACGCTCGCGCCGCCGATGGGCTACGACCCGATGATGAAGGCCTTCATCGTCTGTGTGGTCGGGGGGCTCGGCAATGTGCCCGGCGCGTTCATCGCAGCCTTCCTGCTCGGCCTGATCGAGGCGATCGTCCAGTTTGGCGCCGGCACCCGCTTCGGCTACCCCGCGCTTCTCGTGCTCGTCATCATCGCGCTGCTGTGGCGGCCCTATGGCGTGTTCGGCCGGCGCGTGGTGACCCGCGTATGAACCAGGGGGGCAACGCGGCGCTCGGCGTCGGGCCCGTGCGTCCGACGATTGGTGATGCCACCTACCAGAGCCTGCGCGAGGGCATCGCCGGCGGGCGCTTTCCGCCCGGCAGTCGGCTGCCGAGCGAGCGCGAGCTTGCCGATCGAATGGGTGTGAGCCGGCCGGCGGTGCGCGAGGCGATGCGGCTTCTCGTTGGCCAGGGCCTGATCGAGGTGCGGCCGCGGCGCGGCGTCTATGTGCGCGCCGCCGGCGAAGTCGGCCTCGCTGACGCCTTTTCGCAGCTCATCGGCACCGATTTCGATCGGGTGATGGAGCTGCTCGAGGTGAGGCGTGCGCTCGAGATGCGCTCCGCCCATCTTGCCGCGCAATACGCCACGGCCGCTGATCTGCGCGAGCTCGAGGCGATCTTTGCCGATATGAAACGCGACCACGAGACGCGCGCGACCGGCGATGATGCCGATGTGCGCTTTCACTGCGCCATCGCGGCCGCAGCCGGAAATACCGTGCTGCAGCATCTGATGACGACCCTGCATGGTGCGCTCGTCAAGGCCGCGCGCCTGCTTGCCTCGCGGCTGATGGACAGCGAGCATTACCGCAACGAGATGTTCGCCATTCACGGTCAAATTCACGAGGCAATCCGCGAGCGCAAGCCCAAGGCCGCCGAGAGTGCAATGAACGCGCATTTCGCGTTCGTGCAGCGAGAGCTGACCCACTATCGACGCAAGCAGGCGGAAGGCCGAGCTTGATCTTCGGGATCAGCGCCGGCCCGAATCCGGCCGGCGCCCAAGCTGCAGGTCGCGCGAGATGTGCACGTTGAGGACAAGGCCGAAGCCGGCCATCAGCGTGAGCATGGCGCTGCCGCCATAGGAGATCATCGGCAGCGGCACGCCAACCACGGGCACCAACCCGGTCACCATCGCGATATTCACGAACACGTAGAACGAGAAGGTCGCGGCGATTCCAAGCCCGAGCAGGCGGCCGAACTGATGGCGCGAGCGGAGCGCAATCAGCGACGCCATGGCGATGATGAAGAAATAGAGCAGCATCAGCGCGACACTGCCGACCAGGCCGAACTCTTCCGCCAGCATGGTGAAGATGAAATCCGTCTGCTTCTCTGGCAGGAAGCTCAGATGGCTCTGGCTGCCTTGCAGGAACCCCTTGCCGGTCAGGCCGCCCGAACCGAGCGCGATCTGTGATTGCAGAATGTGATAGCCCGCGCCGAGCGGATCGGCCCCGGGATCGAGGAAGGTCAACACGCGCTGCTTCTGATAGTCATGCAGAAACTGCCAGGCGAGCGGCATGGCGCCGACGACCGCGCCGACGGCCACACCCAGCATCCACAGCGGCACGCCCGCGAGGAAGAACATGACGAGGCCACCGAACGAGAGCAGAACCGCGGTGCCGAGGTCGGGCTGCTCCAGCACGAGCGCGACCGGCACGAGGACCATGAACACCGGTACGATCAGGCGGCGGACGCGGCGAATGTCCTCCTGCCCGAGCACGTGAAAATAGCGCGCGAGAGCCAAGACCAGCGCGATCTTCATGAGCTCGGAGGGTTGGAGCTGAATGAAGCCGACGTCGATCCAGCGTTGCGCACCCATGGCGACGAAGCCCATCAGATCAACCGCCAGGAGCAGCACCAAGGCGACGCCGTAGATCGGATAGGCCGCGCGCATCCAAAAGCGCAAATCGATCAGCGCCACGATCATCATGATGACCGCGCCCATGCCGAAGCGCACGAGCTGGCGCGAGGCCCAGGGGTCGAATGAACCGCCGGCCGCCGAATAGAGCATGATGCAACCAACCGCGACCGGCAGGCAGATCAGGAAGATGAACAGCCAATTGAGCTGGAGCACGCGGCCGAGCAACAGTCGGTCGAGGCGCCAGCGATCGATCGGCCGCCGTGCAACCAGTGCCATGGCTCAGCCGGTCAACCGCGTGGAGAGGGCGCTCAGATTGGGCGTGGTGTGGGCGGGATCGCGCCGCTGCACCTCGCGCAAGACATCGCGCGCGATCGGCGCCGCTGTCGCCGAGCCGCCGCCGCCATGCTCAACCACGACGGCAACCGCGTAGCGCGGCTTCTCGACCGGCGCATAGCCCACGAACAGGGCATGATCGCGATCTTTCCAGGGCCGGTCCTCGTTCTTGATCACGCCGCGCTCGCGCTCGGCCTTGCTGATGCGCTTGACCTGTACGCTGCCGGTCTTGCCGGCCATGGCGAACTCGGCCTCATCGATGCGCGCTTTGTAGGCCGTGCCGCGCCTGTCATTGGTGACACCGTTCATGCCGCCCTTGACGATGGCGAGGTGAGCGGCCTTGAGGCCCATCGAGGGAAAATCCGGGACCTCTTCGCGCACGACGCCGTCCCGTCGGTGGATTGCACGAACCAATGTCGGCTTGACCGCATAGCCGCCATTGGCGATGCGCGCGGTGTAGATCGTGAGCTGGAGGGGTGTCGACAGCATGTAGCCCTGGCCGATGCCGATGACGACCGTATCGCCCTTCTGCCACGCAACACCGTGGGTCGCTTCCTTCCAGGCTGCGGTCGGGACGAGACCCGCGCGCTCACCCGGCAAACCGACACCCGGCACCTCACCAAACCCCAAGCGCCGCGACATCGCCGCGATGCCATCAACCCCCACGCGTTTCGCCACTTCATAAAAGTAGACATCGCAGGATTGCATGATGGCCGCGTGCATGTTCATGCTGCCGTGGCCACCGCGCTTCCAGCAGTGGAACTGCGCATTGCCCATGCGCATGACGCCGGGACAGAAGACGTGCTCGTCCGGCCCCATGTGCCCGCCTTCGAGCGCCGCCAGCGCGACCGCCATCTTGTAGGTCGAGCCCGGCGGATATTGGCCGCCGCTCGCCTTGTTGGAGAGCGGCGCCCGCGGGTTGCGCACGAGCTCTTCCCACTCGGGGTTGGTGACACCACGGGCGAACACGTTAGGGTCGTAGGCCGGCACCGAGGCGAGCGCGAGCACCTCGCCCGTGATCACATCCATCACGACACAGCTCGCGCTGTGATCCTCGAGGCGCGCGCAAACATATTCCTGAAGGCCCATATCGATCGAGAGCACGTGATCATCGCCCGGTAGGCCGTTGTCGCGCGCCAGCTCGCGAATGATGCGGCCATAGGCATTGACCTCGATCTGGCGTGAACCCGCCCGCCCACGCAATGCGAGATCGAGCGTCTTCTCGCAACCATTCTTGCCGATGCGAAAGCCCGGCAGCGACAAAACCGGATCTTCGGTTCCCTCGAGATCTTTTTCGGAGACCGCTCCGACATAGCCGATGACGTGCGAAGCGAGCGCGCCATAGGTGTAATAGCGGCGTTGGCCGACATCGATCGAGATGCCGGGAAGCTCCGGCGCATTGACCTCGATCCGGGCGACATCGTCCCAGGTCAGGTTCTCGCGCACCGTGATCGGCGTGAAGCTCCGGTTGCGCTTGGCCTCGAGCTTGATACGCTCCTCGTCCTCCGGCGTGACCGGCAGAATTTGTCGCAAAGCGGCCAGCGTCGCCGCAACGCCTCCGGCCTTCTCGGGCACGAGCAGCACGCGGTAATTGAGCTGATTGGCGGCCAGTGGGATGCCATAGCGGTCGAAGATCCGGCCGCGCTCGGGCGCCAGTAGCTGCAGATTGATGCGGTTCTCCTCCGACAGCAGGGTGAAGCGGTCGGATTCGACAATCTGCAGCTGATAGAGCCGGCCCGCGAGCGCGCCAAACAGCGCAGTCTGAATGCCCCCCATCACGAGCGCGCGACGAGTGAGCAGGCGGCTGCGGCTGGCCTCGGTTTTCTTCACGGCACCGGGCGAACCACGCGTTCCTGCAGCCAGCCGAACAGGCCGCCGAACAACGGGTATAGCAGGATGGTCATCACGCACTGGATGAAAACAGGGAGCACGGGGATAAAGGCCTGCCGCGCGATCGAGGCAACGCCCCAGCCGATCAGCGCGGCGATCGGCCCGATCACGCCGAAACCCCACCACACGACGAGAAACGGCTTGCTCAGCAGGAAGCGACGCTGGCTCGCGATCAGCCCCTGGACCAGCAGAAGGGCAAGCGCGCCCTGCCCCGGCGGCAGGCCGAGCAGCAGGTCCTGCGCGAGACCGATCAGAAACGTGGACCAATAGGGCAAGCGCTGAGGCTGATAGAGCGTCCAAAAATAAAGCCCGATCAGCAGATATGCCGGCGTCACATTGGTCAGGCCCGGGATGTGCCAGGGGATCAGCCCGAGCACGAGCAAGGCGAGCATGGAGAACGCGGGCACCAGCGCGCGCCCCTGTCGCTCGACCTGCATGAGCCAGGCGCTCATGGCAGCGTTCCGATCCGCCCGGCCCGGCGGGTCCCCGGCAGTGGCGCCGGCAGCTCATAGTCGAGCACGCTCACGAACTCGAGCCGCTCCCACTGTGCCGCGAGCCTAACCACGGCGCCGCCGCCCTCCACGGCCGCGACCGTGCCGACGGGCAGGCCCGGCGGCAGCACTCCGCCCTCGCCCGAGGTGACGATGCGGTCGTTGACGCCGATCTTGGCCTCGGGTGCCAGGAACTCGAGGCGCGGCGAGCTCGAGTTGTCGCCCGCCAGCACCGCCCGTTCGCGCGACGGCTCGACGAACACCGGCACGCGCGAATTGAGATCGGTGACGAGCAGCACGCGCGCGCTCGAGTTTCCGACATCGATGATGCGGCCGACGAGGCCATCGCCGCCGAGCACCGCCTGGCCCTTCTTGATGCCTTCGGCAGCCCCGGCATCGAGCAGCGCGGTACGCACATAGGGCCCGCCGGCCTCACCCGCGACACGCGCGGTGACGAAGCTCGCGCGCGGATCGGGCACGACGCGCAGTGCCGCCCGGAGCTCATCGTTTTCGCGTTGCAGCTTCTGCGCGAGCGTCTGCCATTTGCGCAAACGCTCGTTGTTCTCCTTCAGCGTCGCGTTCTCGGCCTGAAGCGTCGCCAGCGATTCAACCCGGTCGACAATGTCGGACACGGTAGCCGAGGGGCGCGAGAAGAACGCGACAATGGGTGTTACCACATCCGTCACGCCGGAGCGGAAGCGCTCCAGTGTATCCGGCGCCGATTGGCTGATGATCATGAGCGCAAGGGCGATGCCGACGAGCAACGCCAAGGAAAAGCGCTGGATGACCGCCCGGACGGGGACGAAAAATGATAGCGGATGTCCCCGACTGAGCCTCACCGTCGTCCTACCAATCCGCGAACGCGCAACTGCTCGAAGGTGGTCTCGCCCTCACCTTTCGAAGACCCGTCGGGCGGCTTCGGGTCCCCGCGGCGCCGCCCGAAGGCGGCGCCCTGCGGACCTCAATAGGCCTCTTCCAGCACGTGCCGCAGCGTCTTCATCTCCTCGAGGCAGCGGCCGGTACCGAGCGCCACGCACTTCAAGGGCTCATCCGCGATCGAGACCGGCAGTCCGGTCGCGTGACGCAGCACGAAATCGAGATTGCCCAGGAGCGCGCCACCGCCGGTGAGCACGATGCCCTTGTCCACGATATCGGCCGCGAGCTCCGGCGCGGTGTTCTCCAATGCCACCTTGACCGTATCGATGATCGAGCCGACCGACTCGGCGAGCGCCTCGGAGATCTGGCGCTGGGTGATGATGATCTCCTTCGGCACGCCATTCATCAGGTCGCGGCCCTTGATGTCCATCGACTGGCCGTTGCCGTCTTCCGGCGGGCAGGCGGTGCCGATCGACTGCTTGATGCGCTCGGCACTCGACTCACCGAGCAGCAAATTGTGGTTGCGGCGAACATAGCCGATGATGCTCTCGTCCATCTTGTCGCCGCCGACGCGCACCGAGCGCGAATAGACGATGCCGCCGAGCGAAAGCACGGCGACCTCGGTGGTGCCGCCGCCGATGTCGACCACCATCGAGCCGGTTGGCTCCGTGACCGGAAGATTGGCACCGATCGCCGCCGCCATCGGCTCCTCGATCAAGAAGACACGGCGGGCACCGGCGCTCTCGGCCGATTCCTGGATCGCCCGGCGCTCTACCGCGGTCGAGCCCGAGGGCACGCAGACAATCACCTGCGGGCTCGCAAAGCTCCGTCGGTTGTGCACCTTGCGGATGAAGTGCTTGATCATCTCCTCCGCGACTTCGAAATCGGCGATCACGCCGTCGCGCAAGGGACGAATGGCCTCGATATTGCCCGGCGTGCGGCCGAGCATCTGCTTGGCCTCCTCGCCCACGGCAACCACCTGCTTCTTGCCCTTCCAGGTCGCGATCGCGACCACCGAGGGCTCGTTCAGCACAATGCCCTGGCCTTTGACGTAGACAAGTGTGTTGGCGGTGCCAAGGTCGATCGCCATGTCGGCAGAAAGGAACCCGGTGAGCTTGGAGAACATGAGCCTCTGCATCTCCTTGCCAGGTAGGTCGGGGAGAGGCGCGGCTCCTGGCGGTCGCCGCGCCTCTCGTGACTGTTAGCCCCTGGTTCCGTGTCGCGCCTAGGCCGAGGCCGTGAGCGCGGCGGGTGCGGTCTTCTGCCGCTTCGTGATCAGCTTGTTGAGCGCATGGACATAGGCGCGGGCGGAGGCGACCAGCGTGTCGATATCCGAGCCCTGACCGTTGACCGTGCGACCATTTTCTTCGAGGCGAACCGTGACTTCGGCCTGCGCATCGGTTCCCTGCGTCACCGCATGAACCTGATAGAGCTGCAGCTTCGCCTCGTGCGGATAGAGCACCTTGATGGCGTTGAACGTGGCATCGACCGGCCCGTTGCCGGACGCGGTCGCCTCCTTGTGGGCGCCGTCGATCTCGAGCGTGAGCTCGGCCTGCTGCGGCCCCTTCGAGCCGCACTGAATGCCGAGCGCCACAAACCGGATGCGCTCGCTGGTCTCGGCCACGGTCTCGTCGAGCAGGGCGACGATGTCCTCGTCGAACAGCTCTTTCTTCTTGTCGGCCAAATCCTTGAAGCGGGCGAACACGGTCTGCAGCGTGTTGTCGCCAACCTCGCCATAGCCGAGTTCTTTGAGCTTCTCCTTGAAGGCGTGGCGGCCGGAGTGCTTGCCCATGACGAGCTTCGAGCGGGTGAGCCCGACCGATTCCGGCGTCATGATCTCGTAGGTCTGGGCGTGCTTAAGAACGCCGTCCTGGTGAATGCCTGACTCGTGCGCGAACGCGTTGGCGCCGACGATCGCCTTGTTGGGCTGCACCGGGAAGCCAGTGATCGCCGAAACCAGGCGGGACGCCTTCATGATCGATTCGGTCTTGATGGCCGTCTCGAACGGCATGAGGTCGTGGCGCGTCCGGAGCGCCATCACGATCTCTTCGAGCGCGGCATTGCCGGCGCGCTCGCCGAGGCCGTTAATTGTGCACTCGACCTGGCCGGCGCCCTTCTGCACCGCCGCCAAGGAATTCGCCACCGCGAGGCCGAGATCGTTGTGGCAGTGCACCGAGATGACCGCCTGATCGATGTTGGGCACGCGGTTGAACAGCATCTCGATCAAGGTGGCGAACTCGGACGGAATCGCGTAGCCGACCGTATCGGGCACATTGATCGTCCGGGCGCCCGCCTTGATCGCGGCCTCAACGCAGCGGCAGAGGAAATCGTGCTCGGTGCGCGAGCCGTCCTCGCAGCTCCACTCCACATCGTCGGTGAACTTGCGCGCGTGGGTCACGCTGTCGATGACCGCGCGATAAACCTGCTCCGGCTCCATCTGGAGCTTGAACTTCATGTGGAGCGGGCTGGTCGAGATAAAGGTATGGATCCGCTTCTGCTTCGCGGGCTCGAGCGCCTCGGCGCAGCGATCGATGTCGCGCTTGCCGGCTCGCGCCAGACCGCACACGACCGATTCGGTGATCTTGCTCGCGACCAGTCGCACAGCCTCGAAATCACCATTCGAGGCGATCGGAAAGCCGGCTTCGATGACATCCACGCCCATTCGCTCAAGCACCTCGGCGATACGCAATTTCTCGTCGAGGTTCATCGAGGCGCCCGGCGATTGTTCGCCATCACGCAAGGTGGTGTCAAAAATTCTGATACGGCGGGGTTTCTGCGCGCTCATGACCTGATCCTCTTGGACTCATTCGGTTGACGACGTCGTCTTGGCGAGGCTCCCCCAGGCGAACGACGCGTCACGCGTCGCTCCCGCCTAGGGGCGGCTAAGGAGGAGGCCCGCCAGGCGCAGGGCTGCACTGACGCGCGCGCGCGCATTCGGCCGGCCAAAAGCCGGGCGAGCTGCTGCCGCCGTCACTGCGATCCGCACCGTCATCACTCCGCCCGAATCTCCAAGGATGTGGGCACGTTAACGTTAATAGTCTCAGGCACGCCCGGTTAACCCTGGGTTAACCGGCGAAAGGAAATCCATCGCGCGTCCGATTCGTTAATTCTTACGCCAAATCGTGACGTGGCCGCAATAACGATGAGGCCGAAGCCTGAAGAATCCCGGGGATTACGCGGCGATCTCACGGATCACGCGCCGGCTGTCCGCATCGACTCGGCAAAGGCACCGTTTTCTGACCCCGATGCTCTGCCGGGTGTACCTAAGTTGCCCGTGGTCGATTGGCGCCGGGGCTACTGGCCGCCCCGGCGACCTCGGCCGGCGAACCACCATATCGGCGGCCCGAAGCCGGTGCAAACGCCAGCACCGAAACCACGGCCCGAGGGACGCCCGGCTCGCCCTGACACACGCGTGAACATCAGGATGGAGTGACGCGATGGCCACCGCGCCAATTTGATGAACGACGCCTTCATGGAAGTCGGCGCCGGCGTCCGCACCGGCAATTTCCAGGGCTACAACGCCGCGATGGCCACGGAGAACTTCGCGCCCTCGGGGAGTGGCCAATTCCTCACCGGTGTCACCTACCTCGATTCGAACGGCGACAGGTTCTATACGCCGGGCGAAGGCAAGGGCGGCCTTTCGGTCGCCGCTCGCCTGATCGGTGCCACCACCGGTCCCAATGCGGTGTCCCAGGCGGCCGGCGACTATGCCATGAAGGTGGCGAACGGCGACTATGCCGTGACCTTCTCGGGCGCGGGGCTGGTTGGGCCGTTGACCGCGTTCGTTACCGTCACCTTGCGCAATGTCGAGCTCGACGTAGTCAAGGCCGATGCCATCGCCTCATCGACCAACACGCGCCTCGGCGCCAATGTGCGCGAGCTCAATCTTCTAGGCTCAGCCGATCTGACCGGCACCGGCAACACGCTGGCCAATCTGATCATCGGCAACAAGGGAGCGAACCTGCTGGATGGCGCGGGCGGCGCCGACTCGCTCGTCGGTGGCGCGGGCTTTGACACCTTCAAGCTCAAGGCCGGCGAGGCCAATGGCGACGTGATCGTGGACTTCGCGGGCAACGGCACCGCCGCCGGCGATCGGCTGCTGTTCGAAGGCTATGGCGCAGCGGCTCAGCTTGTCGCGCTCGGCAACAACCAGTATCGGGTCAGCGGCAACGGCTTCAACGACGTGATTGAGGTGAATGGTGCGCTGGCTGCAGGGGACTATAGCTTTGCCGGCGGCGTCACGCCCCCTCCCCCCCCCCCCCGCCCGCCCCCTCCACCTCCGCCACCACCGCCGCCCGACGGCACGACGATCACCGGAACGAGCAACGCGGACAACCTGACCGGAACTGCCGCCAATGACGTGATCAAGGGGCTCGCCGGCAATGATCGCCTTTCGGGCGGCGACGGCCACGACACGCTCTATGGCGGCACGGGCACCGACACCCTGATCGACGGCAATGGCAACGACCTGCTGATCGGCGAGGCCGGCACCGACTATCTGACCGGCGGCCTCGGGCGCGACCGCTTCGTTCGGGTCAGTGCCGGCGACGGTCTCGATGTCATCGATGACTTCACGCGCGGCCCCGGGGGCGATGTGCTCGACATCAGCGATGCGCTGATCGGCTTCGATCCCGGTGACAACGTGGCTGAGTTCGTGCGGCTCTCCAACTTCGGCAGCGCGACATTGGTTTCTGTCGACTCAAACGGCTCCGCGGGCGGCGTGGCCTTCTCGGCCGAGGCCTATCTGGTTGGCGTTGGCACCAGTGATCTCAGCAGGCTGATCGCCGACGGTAATATCGCGGTGACATAGGGATGTTGATTCGGCGAGGCCGCGTCAGTTGCACAACGGACGCTTGCCTCGCCGATTTGCTCCGCCAAGACCGCGCATCCATCGGGATTCACTGGTGAATCCGTGATCACCACCGAATTGGCAGGGCGGGACTCCATGAAAGCTCCAACAGCACCGTCACAGAATCGAGACTCTGACGGCGTGAAACACGCGTCCACCAGAGCGTTGAGTCCACGGGTCCGTCACAAGCGTCAATCACGTCTTCAAGTGCCGCACCGAGTGAACACAGAGTTTTAATCCGGCCTCCCTAAACACCTTTCTATAGTCCGCGCGCCGACACGACCGGAAGCAAATCAGCGCCACCGTCCGATCGGTTCGCCGACGCAGGTTTATCAGGTCGCTCCTTCTCCGCCCCGGATGGGAGTCAGCGAGATCTGAGCTTCGCCTTCGCTGCACCCCGGGTGCGTACATCAATTTGGAGTGACGCCATGGCAAACATGACCGCGCACGAAATCTACCTCCTGCAGATGATCAACCGGGCGCGACTCGATCCGCTGGGCGAGGCCGCACGCTATGGAGTTAGCCTCGGCACGACTTCATCGGCCGCAAAGCAGCCTTTGGCGGCGAATCAGTTCATCACGACCGCGGCACAGAATCACACCCAGTGGATGCTCGATACCGATATCTTTTCACATACCGGCGCTGGCGGGAGCAGCCCGGGCGCCAGAATGTCTTCGGCCGGCTACGCGTTCACAGGCTCTTGGACCTGGGGCGAAAACGTCGCCTGGCGCGGCACCACCGGCTCACTCGATCTGAAGACCGCCGTCGAGCCGATGCACGGCTCGCTTTTCAGAAGCTCGGGCCACCGGGCCAACATCTTGAACGATGCCTTCAAGGAAGCCGGAATCGGCGTCCGCACAGGCAATTTTCAAGGTTACAACGCGGCCATGGTCACCGAGGATTTCGCGAAGTCCGGCACCGGTCAATTCCTCACCGGCGTCACCTATCTCGATGCCAATGGCGACAAGTTCTACACACCCGGCGAAGGAAAGGGTGGCATCAGCATCGTCGCGCAACTGGTTGGCAGTGCCTCCAGCAGCACGATTTCGTCGAACCCGGCCGGCGACTACGCCATGAAGCTCACGAGCGGCGAGTACATGGTGACGTTCTCGGGCGCCGGGCTCGTCGGGCCGCTTTCGGCCTTCGTGACGGTAGGGACGGTCAATATCGCGCTCGATGTGTTCAAATCGGACGCTCTCGCGTCCTCCGCCAGCACGCGCCTCGGCGCCAATGTGCGTGAGCTCGGCCTGTTGGGCACCGCGAACCTCAACGGCACGGGCAACACTCTCGCGAACTTGATCACGGGAAACAAAGGCGCGAACGTGATCGATGGCGGCGGCGGCGCTGACACGCTCGTCGGCGGTGCCGGCTTCGACACCTTCAAGTTCAGGGCCGGCGAAGCCAATGGCGATGTCGTTATCGACTTTGTCGGCAATGGTTCGTCTGCGGGCGATGCGCTGCTCTTCGAGAACTATGGCGCAGCCGCGCAGCTCGTCGCCCTTGGAAACAATCAGTACCGTGTCACCGGTAACAGCTTCAGCGACGTCATTACGGTGAACGGCGCAGTCGCGGCGAGCGACTACAGCTTCGCCGGCGGCACGGCCGTTCCTCCGCCTCCGCCTCCGCCTCCGCCGCCGCCGCCACCACCGCCACCGCCGGAAGATGGCTCGATCACGGGAACATCGAACGCGGACACTCTCACCGGCACGGCCGGCAATGACGTGATCAAGGGATTGGGCGGCAATGACCGCCTGTCAGGCGCCGACGGCAATGACGTGATCTATGGTGGCACCGGAGGCGATTCACTTGTCGGCGGCAATGGCGATGACGTTCTGATCGGCGAGGCGGGAACCGACTATCTGACCGGCGGCGCCGGCCGGGATCGCTTCGTACGTGTCAGCTCGGGCGACGGCTTGGACATCATCCAGGACTTCACCCTGGGGCCGAGCGGCGATGTGCTCGACATCAGCGACGTGCTGGTTGGTTTCGATGCGGGCGACAACCCTGCCGAATTCGTTCGACCGAGCAATTATGGCAGCCTGACCGCGGTTGGGATCGACGCGAACGGTGCGGTTGGCGGCACCAGCTATTCGAACGCTGTCTACCTGATGGGTTTCGGCACCAGCGATCTCAACAAGCTGATCGCCGATGGCAATCTCGTGATGACCTAAACGCCGGCGCGCAACAATCCGGCGACCTCTGGCACCCTCCTCCCTCGAAAGAGGGAGGAGGGGCGCTCGGAGGTGGGTGGCATTTGATCCGACCGCGGCAAGTGCACATCTATCGGATCAGTCCGCTCGCGTCCTCATGAACGGCTACCAGCTACACCGCCAGCATGTCACTCATCATTCTTTCGAGCGACGACAGATCAATCCGCCCTTCTTTGGCAGCGTCATCCGCATCTTCAAGGGCTCAATAGTACGGGTCTCGATTCTCCGTAATCTGATCAGGTATCGTCCGGACACAAGGAAGCTGATATCCGAGACGCATGCAGAGCACGAGCCATGAAACCGCTCTCGAAGTGCGCCCATTGCCATCCGTAAATGCGTGAATCCAGTTTAGTCGCCACATCACATATGACGACAAATGTATCGCCGTCTTACTACCCCAATTCTCGTTCACATAGTCACACATCTCCTCGACAAGTTCAGGGACCAGGTGGGCCCCCGGAGGCTTGTGTGCGCTCTTGCCGATAGCAATGTCAGCCGGTCGGAAGTTGCCAGCGTATTGACTGATCCCGTCGAGTGCGACACGGTGCAAACTGAGAATCGCAGAAACGCGAAGCCTAAATGGTCGCCCAGTTTCGAGCCAATGGGCGACCTGCTCCTTTACCGCATCGAACTGGCGAAGTCCGTTTTCAGCCTCTTTGCGGGCACGCTGTTCCTCATCCGGTATAAGGTTTGCCGCGTCCGCGACGCTATGTCTGATCCGATCTGGATCGTTAGACATTTCGCTATTTCGCGGCCTCTTCTTTACGTAGGGCGTCGGCGGCCTCGTCCACCATGTGACGCGTGATGCGGCTATTCTCAAAGCTTGTGTTGCCGAACGCGAAGCTCCGCCGCTGTTGCTCTTCCTGCTCGGGCGTCATCTTCACCCGTTTGGCGCGCTCGATGAGATCAGCGAGTTTGTCAGACATCATAGTCTCCGGTGAACCGCTTGGCGGCGGGTGGCTAAGCGGCCCCAGTTTGACGGAACTTGTCGATTCGTGTCGACGAGCAATTCGGAGCCGCCACCCACCATCCCAAGCCCTTCCTCCCTCCCCGGAGGGAGGAAGGGTTTTGCATCGGTGTGGCTGACAGAGCCCTCTAGTTCTTGCTCTTATCGACCAGGCGGTTCTTCGCGATCCAGGGCATCATGGCGCGGAGCTTCTCGCCGACCTCCTCGATCGGGTGCTCGGCCGCGCGCCGGCGCATCGCCTTGAACGAGGGCTGGCCCGCGCCGTTCTCCGCCATCCACTCGGTGACGAACTTGCCCGACTGGATCTCATTCAGGATCTCGCGCATCCGAGCGCGCGTGCCCTGGTCGACCACGCGCGGCCCGCGCGTATAGTCGCCATACTCGGCCGTGTTCGAGATCGAGTAGCGCATATTGGCGATGCCGCCCTCATAGATCAGGTCGACGATCAGCTTCACCTCGTGCAGGCACTCGAAATAGGCCATCTCCGGCGCGTAGCCGGCCTCGACCAGCGTGTCGAACGCATTGGTGATGAGCGAGGTGATGCCGCCGCACAGCACGGTCTGCTCACCGAAGAGATCGGTCTCGACCTCTTCGCGGAAGCTGGTTTCGATCACGCCCGAACGGCCGCCGCCGATGGCCGAAGCGTATGACAGGCCGATCTCGTGCGCATTGCCGGAGGCGTTTTGTGCAATGGCCAGGAGGCACGGCACGCCGCCGCCCCGCTGATATTCCGAGCGCACGGTGTGGCCCGGGCCCTTCGGCGCGACCATGAAGACGTCGAGATCCGGCCTCGGCTCGATCAGCTTGAAGTGAATGTTGAGGCCGTGAGCGAAGGCGAGCGCCGCGCCCTGCTTCAGGTTCTTCGCCAGATGCTCGGTGTAGAGCTGGCGCTGCAGCTCATCGGGGGTGAGGATCATCACGACATCGGCCCAGCGCGCGCACTCGGACGGGTCCATCACCTTGATCTTCGCGGTCTCGGCCTTGACGGCGCTTGGCGAGCCGGGGCGGAGCCCGACCACGACGTCCTTCACCCCTGAGTCTTTTAGGTTGTTGGCGTGGGCGAAGCCCTGGCTGCCATAGCCGACGATCGCAACCTTCTTCGACTTGATCAGATTGAGATCGGCATCCCGATCATAATAGACACGCATCGTGCTGTTCCCCTTGTTCCGCAACGCTGCCGCTGGCGGGCAGATTTCAAATGCCTTCGACGCCCCGCGCCATCGCGACCACGCCGGTGCGCGAAATCTCGATCAGGCCCAAGGGCTCCATCAGCCGGATGAAGGCGTCGACCTTCTCGGGCCGCCCGGTCATCTCGAACACGAAGGAGGTGTTGGTCGAATCGACCACATGGGCGCGGAAGATATCGGCGATGCGTAAGGACTCGACGCGTTTCTCCCCGGTGCCGACCACCTTGATCAGCGCGATCTCGCGCTCAAGATGCGCCCCCTCGACCGTCAGGTCGCGCACCTTGTGCACCGGCACCAGGCGATCGAGCTGGTTCCTGATCTGCTCGATGATCATGCGCGAGCCGGTGGTGACCAGATTGATGCGCGAGAGGCCGTTGGCGCGATCGACCTCGGCCACCGTCAGGCTCTCGATGTTGTAACCGCGGCCAGAGAACAGGCCGATCACGCGCGCAAGCACCCCCGGCTCGTTCTCGACCAGCACGGAGAAGGTGTGGCGCTCGATGACATCGGCGGCACCAGGCGCGTAGATGGCGCTGGTCATGGTGCGGTTCCCGCGCGGCTCACACCAGCACCATGCCCTTGTCGGTGGTCTCTTTCAGCTCGCCGTGATCGGGCCCGAGCTTCATCTCGTAATGCGCGGCGCCGCCCGGAATCATCGGGTACACGTTCTCTTCCTGGTCGACCAGAATGTCGGCCAGCACGGGACCCGGCGTCTCGATCATGTATTTGATCGCGGCGTCGACCTCTTCCGGCTTGTGCGCGCGCACGCCATGGGCCCCGAAGGATTCCGCCAGCTTCACGAAATCAGGCAGCGAATCCATGTAGCTCTCGGAATAGCGCCCGCCGTGGAAGAACTCCTGCCACTGGCGCACCATGCCCATGTACTGGTTGTTCAGGATGAACGCCTTCACCGGCAGGCGGTATTGCATCATGGTCGAGAGCTCCTGAATGTTCATCAGGAGCGAGGCCTCGCCTGCGACATCGATGACGAGCGCGTTAGGGTGCGCCATCTGCACGCCCATCGCTGACGGGAAGCCATAGCCCATGGTGCCGAGGCCGCCCGAGGTCATCCAGCGATGCGGCTCCTCGAACTTGAGGAACTGGGCCGCCCACATCTGATGCTGGCCCACCTCGGTCGTGAAATAGGTGTCCCGGCCCTTGGTCGCCTCATAGAGGCGCTGGAGCGCGTATTGCGGCTTGATGCGCTCGGTGCTCGGGCGATAGCGCAGGCAATCCTTCGCGCGCCAGGTGCCGATCTGTTGCCACCAGGCCGAGAGCGCGGCGCCATCCGCCTTGTGCGAGCCGGCCTTCCAGCGCTCGAGCAGCGCCTCGATCGCCAGGCGGCAATCCGCCACGACGGCGACATCGACATGCACGTTCTTGTTGATGGATGACGGGTCGATATCGACGTGGATCTTCTTCGAGCCCTTGGAGAAGTCGCTGAGCCGGCCGGTGACGCGATCGTCAAAGCGCGCGCCGATGCAGATCATCACGTCGCATTCGGCCATCGCGAGATTGGCCTCGTAGGTGCCGTGCATGCCGAGCATGCCGAGAAACTGCTTGTCGCTCGCCGGGTAGGCGCCGAGCCCCATCAGGGTCGAGGTGATCGGAAAGCCGGTGAGCCTGACCAGCTCGCGCAGCTTCTCCGACGCCGCGCGGCCCGAATTGATGACGCCGCCACCGGTGTAGAACAACGGGCGCTTGGCATTGGCCATGAGCGCGATCGTGGCCTCGATCGCCGCGCGCTCGGGCGAAACCTGCGGCCGATAGGAGGGGTGCGGCCGCTCCTCCTGGCTCACCGGGCCCTCGTAGTGTCCGGGGGCCATGACGACGTTCTTCGGCAGGTCAATAACCACTGGACCGGGGCGGCCGGCACGCGCGATGTAGAAGGCCTCGTGCACAATCGGGCATAGATCCTCGACTCGCTTCACCAGGTAATTGTGCTTCGTGCAAGGCCGCGTGATGCCGACCGTATCGGCCTCCTGGAAGGCGTCATTGCCGATCATGTGGGTCGGCACCTGGCCGGTCAGGCACACGATCGGGATGCTGTCCATCAGCGCGTCGGTCAGGCCGGTGACGCAATTGGTCGCGCCAGGGCCCGAAGTCACCAGCACGCAGCCGACCTTGCCGGTCGAGCGCGCATAGCCCTCGGCGGCATGGACTGCCGCCTGCTCGTGCCGCACCAGCACATGGCGCACACGGTTCTGGCGGAAAATAGCGTCATAGATCGGCAGCACCGCGCCGCCCGGATAGCCGAATACGACCTCGACGCCCTGGTCAGCGAGTGCTTGCACCAGCATCTCAGCCCCGGTCATCGGGCGGGTCTCGGCTTCCCTGGTCTTGGCCTTCACGACACACCTCCGAAAAAAGAGCGCGCGACGCTCACGGCGCAACCACCCTTGGCTGCCGCCAGCCCCGCGGAGTCGCTTCGTTGCCGAAGCGGTGAATTTTAGCCCGCGAGGCTGCCCGGGTCAATCTGAAGCGCGTTTACGATGCGCTGCA